>CAZOYP010000087.1:0-8761 GCA_964584125.1 uncultured Nitrospinaceae bacterium
TTTGAATGTGATATGAATTTTAGCTATCATTTCGGGGTGAGATTATCACAGAACTTAATCTATTTCACAATGCTTTTAAAAAACTATGCTCATAAAAACAATAAAAAAACAACTTTTACAAGAAATTATTTTTTTAAAGACTGTATTTTATGCTATTTTTGTCGACTCTTATAAATAAAGCGAATTTTCTTGAATCCACCTTGATCAATCGCTATATTTTTTGTCTTGTTTTCTAAATTTATACCGGAAAGAATGCATGCAAAACCAATGGGACGAGCATCAAGCTAAAGCAATAATTGAGCAATACCCAGGTGTTTCAGAAGATATTGCCCTGCGAGTATACACTTCTCGGCTTATAGGGGGCGATCCTAGTTTAGTTCTTCATGGCGGCGGCAACACTTCTGTAAAATCAGTCACCACAAATACCATTGGGGAAAAAGTTAACGTTCTCTATGTTAAGGGAAGCGGATGGGACTTGGACACACTGGAGCCACCCGGTTTACCCGGCGTACAACTGGATCATCTTATTAAACTAAGAAAGCTGAGCTATCTTAGTGACGAAGATATGGTTAATGAGCAGAGGACTCACTTACTCAATGCTACATCCCCAAATCCATCTGTTGAAACTTTATTGCACGCCTTTTTACCTCATAAGTTTATAGACCATTCCCATGCGGACTCTATTTTAGTAATTGCTGATCAACCTAACGCCAAATCACTCTGTGAAAATATTTACGGGAATACCATGGGAATCGTCCCTTATATTATGCCCGGATTTGATTTAGCTAAAGCGGCTGCGGAAGTTTATGAAAAAAATCCTACTGTCAAAGGCTTAGTATTGATAAATCATGGGCTATTTACTTTTGGTAATACAGCAAAAGAAAGCTACGATCGCCATATTGAAGCCGTGCAACTAGCCGAAGATTTCATCGCTAGTTATGACGAAAAAAAACTATCTCCTATCGATCCAAAAGTTGCCACCAATAAACTAGAGGTACTTTCATCTATATCCCCCTGTTTACGTGGATTGTTCTCAGAAGAAACGGGCCAAAGCTGGCTAATCCACTACAGAGAAGACCCCACTGCCTGTGCTTTTGCATCAAGTCTGGAGTGCAAAAACTGGTCACAAATTGGGACCGCGACACCAGATCATGTAATTCGAACCAAACAAAAACCCCTCCTATTAAACCCCAAGGATTTGAATAACCCAAAAAAACTTCGGAAAGAAATTTCTAGCGCCCTTGAAGAGTACAAAAATAATTACCATAACTACTTTGAAACTAATGCTCAAAATAAAGGCGTCGGCAAAAAAGAGCTCGATCCCCTGCCGCGAATTATATTGGTTGCGGGGCTTGGGTTAATAACTATTGGTAAATCAGCCAAGGAAGCAGAGATAGCTGCAGATATTTACCAGCATACAATCGATATCATAAAAAAATCATTTAACGTAGGCCAATTCTCACCACTTAAAGATAACGACCTCTTTGACATGGAGTACTGGTCTTTAGAACAAGCAAAGCTAGGCAAAAAAAAACCCTCTTTAGCACAAGGGAAAATAGTTTACATCACAGGAGCAGCATCTGGAATTGGCCTAGCTACCGCAAAGTTATTTGCAGAAAATGGTGCCAGCCTTTTTTTAGTTGATCTAAACGAAAAAGCACTGGTCGATGAGGTAAAAAAACTACGCAAACAGTTTAAAAAAGGAATCGCATTTCAAGTAATAGATGTTACAGAAGAAAAAGAGGTTGAAAAATCATTTAAATATTTAACAAAAATTTTTGGGGGTCTTGATATATTAATATCTAATGCTGGCAATGCAATCCGAGGTAAAATAGGTGAAGTAGATTCCGCGACTTTACGCAAAAGCTTCGAGTTGAATTTTTTTGCCCACCAGACACTAGCATCTCAAGCAGTCCAACTTTTCCAAAAACAAAAAACAGGCGGTGTTCTTATGTTCAATGCATCCAAGGCAGCATTTAACCCCGGAAAAGATTTTGGCCCCTACGCTCTACCAAAAGCTGGGGTAATCGCCTTGATGAAGCAATATGCTATCGATTATGGGAAAGATGGTATTCGCTCGAATGCGGTAAATGCAGACCGGATACGCACTAAGCTTTTCACTAAGGAAGTCCTCGCTGAACGATCAAGTGCCCGTGGTTTGACGCCTGACGCATACTTCAAGAGCAATCTTCTTGAAACAGAAGTATTCGACACGGACGTTGCAAAAGGCTTTTTCGACACAGCGATGGCTGAAAAAACAACAGGTAGTGTAGTTATCGTTGACGGTGGCAATATTGCTGCAAGCCCGCGCTGAGCTCTAATATAAAATGTTTAATTAATTATTATAGCCCCCACTCCTTAACTGCGCAGAGTCTCAATATGGAGGGTAATACAGTAATACTAGCCATAAGACAACAACCAACACCTAATGTTAGAACAAGTCCTAAACTATAAATTCCTTGATAATCAGCTACCATTAAGCTACCAAATCCAATCATTGTTGTGAGCGAACTAAGAATCACACCTTTTCCTGTACTTCTGGATAAAATATTGACATTTTTATCGGTCTCCTCTCGGTAGCGATGCACCATATGAACACCATTAACAACCCCTATACCAATGATTAATGGTAGAATAACCAAGTTAGCGAGGTTGAATGAGACTCCCATTAAATCCATGATCCCAACTGTCCATACTGATCCTACTACAACTGGAAGCAAAACTACTAGCGTGGCACGAATATTACCGAAGGATATAAAAATGTATATAAAAATAGCGACCATCGCATAAACCCCACCCTGGATATACCCATCCCTCATTAAACGAGTCGATTCAAACATGTGTATAGCGTTTCCTGTAACGCTAGGATCAACCTGTCTCAACTCTCTCAAAAATTTCTCTCTTTGATTAATGTCCCATACGTCCACACTAGGATATGCAGAAATTAAATACATTCCATTCTGACTGACATATCTTTTTCGCAAGTTTTCAGGTATTTCCGTAACACTTACAGGGGAAATATCAATATTAACCTTCAAGTCGGCAATTTTATCTCTATAGTCAACAAAAAGAACTTTGGAAAATTGATTAAGTCTTTTTTCAGCAATCTCTACCGATTGCTCTTCACTTTCATCCAAAAAAAGCTGTGCAAGCTTTCTTGCTTCTGCGACGTCCCCCTTATCTTCTTTGCCTTGGAGTTTAAAACGAATTTTTTTCATCGTTTTCACCAAACTTGGTTGTGAAACCAAAGAAATCTCATCCTCAACCTTAAGGTTTCCTAATACTGGTCTCAGTTCTTCGATGTATTGAATCTTTTGCTTTTGATCCTCTGGTAGGAGAGAAACTATGCTCTCGATATTTCCAACCGTTGAAAGTTTTTCTAACTCATGATGTTTCTTAATCGTTTCATCCAAAGAGTCGGTAAGTAACGCAACTGACCAAGCGGAACGCCCTGCCTCTTGGATCACCTTCATCTCATATTTAACTGCCTCCGTCCCATGTGCCTGCAAATTAAGAAGATTATAATCAAAAACCACACTTCTTAAGGAAAAAAGAGATGTAATAAATAAAATCATAGAAATAAAAATAATCAGACGGTAATTTTTAAAAAAAATTTCAACCCAAGAGCATCCCCTCTTTGACAGCTCTTGTGAATACTTAGGCTTTCTTATTTTCTCCTCTAAACAGATCAAGGCAGGCAAAACAAGAATCATTGAAATCATGCAAAAGAAAATTCCTCCTCCTGATATTTTCCCCAATTCAACGATACCGATAAAGTCGGTAAAAACCATACCACCGAAGGCCATACCAGTCGTTACAGCGCCTGCAAAATTCCCACGCCCGGTACCTTGAACTGTTTTTTGCAATGAGTTAAGAACATCATTTCCAGACACCCTTTCTTCTTTATATCGCTCCAGAATGTGAATTCCAAAATCGATTCCAAGACCAATCAGGATGGTGGTAAATACAATGGTCAAAATATTTAAATGGCCTACTACAAGAGTAGCCCATCCAACCGACCAGCATAGGGCAATGATAAGTGAAAATACAGCGAGGAGTGGTTTTACTACTCCTCTATAAGAAAGAATAAATAACAAAGCTACTCCAAAAAGAGCTATCTGCGAAGCATTTTGAACATCTATCTGAGTTATGGCCATTTCATCAGCAGCAATAACATCTTCCCCTGTTAGGCCGGCTTCGACGCCTGGAAATTTAGAACGCACCTCTTTTATTAACTTACGAACCAAGCTAATTGAATCGTGGATCGACTTTACTTCTTTACTGCTTTCATTTGGAACTATGAGAATAAAAATAAGTCCGCCGTCCTCTGAAACTAAATATCCTTCCTCACGCAAAGACTTTTTACCATCCCTCAAAAATGAACTCCAAGGTGAAACATATGATCCTCTTCCTTGCATATACAAAAGCATCTGTTTTTCAAGAGCGATTAGTAGGCTAAGGTCTTCCGTTTGACCTTTGCCATCTTTGCCATCCTCATCGCCGAGAAATCCAGTTAAAATAGAGTTCACCATTCCCGCGCTTATTTCAACATTAATACTTTCCATTAGATTGTTAAGTCCAGGAGAGGTATTTACTTTTCTAAAAAAGTTTTCGTTTGACTCAAGTTTAATTTTAAGATCAGCAAGGTCATCTTGTTTAAGATATAAAAGGCTTTTCTTTCTAAAGTACTCCGTATCAATTTTATGCAACACTGTTGAAAAATTCTCTGAGTGTGATTTCAGTTTGGTTACAAAAAAATCTACAAACTTCTTCATCTTTACAGGATCTTTGTCAGAAACAACCACCATCATTCCATCAAAGTCTTCGAACTCCTGGCGATATTTCTCGTAAGATTCTACGTAATCGAAGTTTTTTGCAACGAGATCACCTCTATTATTTTTAAAAGAAAGTTTTTCGAATGTAATCCAAACAGACAAACTTGCAGTCAATAAAGCAAATAGAACCACCGTAATAGGTTTAGTATAGGCGAGTCGTTCAACACTTAGAAAAAAGCGATCAAAAAAACCTAATTTCTTCTTAGCTCCAAAACTATTCTCGTGGTCTAAATTATTCATATTTTTTCCTAAGACACTAAAACTTAAGATCGATTAGGACCTATAAAAAGAGAGAACATAATCTGGTTACAATAAAGACTCGAAGCTTACCATCTTGCAGGCAACCGTTCCAACTCAACATCAATAAAACAAAATTGAGTTTGATTTTTATAAGGAGGGGGAACTATTTTTAAAAGGTATTCGAAGGCGATATAAACTGTAGTTGAAGGGTTAAGGTTGTTAAATAAAATGTAGTAGGGACACCTACATCAAAAACGAAATCCCAGGCTGAATACGTGGGCGTTGAGCCCGATATTTGGTTTCGCTATACCAGCATTTGAAACGTGAAAAAGTCTGTAATTAAGAGAGTAGGTCCCTGATTCGCGGAACAATTCGACTCCAACTCCCCCGTGCAATAGGAATTGAAACTCAGAACCTAACTCATATTCAGCAGGGGTATCATCCCAGTCCTGCATAGAAAACCCAGCTCCTACTAAGATTTTCGGAGCCCACCTTCTTTGAGAATTAAGAAACTTATAATTTACCATTACAGGAGAAAAACCTATCAGATATTCATGGTCCCGATGGGTCAACTGAGCTAGACCTGCTTCAACATGCCAATATAGTGCCCCCTGCAAAGGAGAATCAGAAGCTATGACCCCTGTTAAATTTTTTTGCCAGTTTGGAAATATAAAAGCAAAACTAAGATCCGTCCTATCTCTCCCCGGTGGCAAGTTAAAAGTATGGCCAAAGCCCAGTTCCCCACCAAATGAAGTATTGCCCTTGGCAAACCTATCAGCAAATTTTTGATCCTCGGCAAAAACGGGGCTCGAGATAACCATAGCCATAATTACAATCCATAGGAAAAGGATTCGATGCATTTATACCCTTCGAGTGTAAGCTTAGTTATTGTTTTTATTAATAATTACAAAGGTTTTATCGGAATATTAACACAAATTCATAAGATCTTAAAATGGATTTAATTCAATTTGTTTTTGCAAGAATTAAGTGGTAAAGTTTCCCTCTTAGGGCATATAAATCGGATACTTATAATTTTATAGAGGATTTCTCGCCATGATGGGTATTGGTTTTCCAGAGTTAATGATCATTTTAGTTATAATCATGATTATTTTTGGGGCTGGAAAGCTTCCAGAGATCGGTAGCGCCTTTGGCAATAGCATTAAAAACTTCAAAAAATCTATGAAAGACGCTGAAGAAATTCAAGAAGCGACAAACTTGGAATCCACCGAAAAGATCGAGGATTCAAGCGATTCTGAGCAGACCGAAGACCAAGCTGCCACAAGTACAACAGAGACTCAAGACGATAAATAAAATTAGCATCAATCTCTTTTTCTATCAATTTTACATAGTTTCATTAAAATCCAAATCGCTTATTGATGCATTGGCAATTTTTTTAGATCTATTTTTATATGAGCGACATCTAACCAAAATATGGTTAGAGAAACACCTAACTCTGGACTGGCAGGTCTTTATAATTATTAGTAATAACTTGGATGCAGTTGGACGTATATGGGATTTCCTAACCCAAGCGACAAAAAAGTAACGGAAGAACGGCTCGTGAAAGATCTGCAGGCTGGGAAAACAGGATCTTTCGAGCAACTAGCCAATCTCTACCAGAAAAAAATTTATGCTCTAAGTTTTAATTTGACACGCAATACAACAGATTCCCAAGATGTGACCCAGGAAGTATTATTAACACTTTTCAGAAAGGGACATACCTTCCAGGGGAAATCGGCGTTTTCAAGCTGGGTGTACCGAATCACTCTTAACGCCTCATATATGAGACTACGGAGCAGAAAAAAAGAGCCTAATATTTCAATTGACGAGTTGCTTCCCTCGTTTAACAGCTCGGGTTTTCAACAGGAAAAAATTCAGGACTGGTCCGAAAACACAGAATCTCTTCTTTTTGAAAATGAAACACGGGACGTTATTCAAAAAGCGGTAGATTTGTTACCCGAAAAAGAGAAAGTTGTTTTTATACTTCGTGATGTAGAAGGCCTATCGACAGAAAAAGTAAGTAATATTTTAGAACTAACTATACCTGCAGTAAAATCTCGTTTGCATAGAGCGCGGTTATTTTTAAGAAAAAAATTAGGGAATTACTTTGAAGAATATAAAGTTCAAAAGGCGAGCAAATGATTTGCTGTAAAGAATGCATAGAGTTATTGCACGATTATCTTGATGGAGAGCTTAGTCCAGAAGTTAATGCCTCTCTTGAAGAACATTTTGCAGACTGCCCACCGTGTATTGCTTTTGTAAACACCTATAAATCTGCCTCTCGTCTTTGCAAAGCTACTTTAAAAAGCAATGAAATACCAGATAGCGTCAAAAATAGGTTGAAAGAGTTTGTAGAAAAAAATAAAACCTGATGCTCTTGAAATTCATCAACATAATGTGCCGCCTCCCTGATCTATAATACTTATCAAACGGTCGTTGACAAATTAGGCAATTTAATTATATTCTCAGGTAAGAACAAATCTTTCCATATTATATGAAACATTTTTTATAAGGCCCATATTATGATTGAAATGAAGGTTGAGGGACTAACTCTTGATCCTTTAACAAATATGCCGATTATAATTCTCAAAGATATTTCAAGCGATAAAGCCTTGCCTATATGGGTTGGTTATTTTGAAGCAAATGCTATCGCTTTGGAAATCGAGAAAATAAATACTCCTCGTCCCATGACACACGATCTTCTAAGAAGCATGATCTCCTCTCTTCAAGCTACGGTTAAGCATGTCCTGGTAAACGATCTAAAAGACAACACATTTTTTGCGGTAATTTCTGTCGTTCAGAATGGGAGTGATATGACTATCGACTCTCGACCCAGCGATGCCATTGCTTTAGCTTTAAGAACTAATTCGCCAATTTTTGTAGAAGAAAAAGTCATTGAGGCCGCAAAAAGCTTAGATCTACCCGACCCAGACAAAATACGAGATCCCGAAAAACAACAATGGAAAGACTGGATCACGAGCATCAAACCACAAGACTTTGGTAAGCTTTAAGTCTTTCTACCTATATTTTACTCCCCCTCTAAATGAATCACGTTATACTTAATGAATAGTATAATGTTATTCGGCTTCATTGATATTTAAGTAACTAAATCAAATCTTACCAATTTGAGTTAATGGAATTTAAAAAAACAAATGATGGCGACAAGATCAGAGAAATAGGTGTTTTTTGTAAACCAAAGGCACCGTCTGCATCACATATACTTGGCGAACTTATCCCTTGGTTACGTAAACAGAACTATCAAGTTTCTTTAGATATGGATACGGCGGCTATTGTCAACGAAACATCCTCTCATGACAAAAAAGAAATTTCTCAACAAGCGGATCTACTTGTAGTGCTTGGAGGAGATGGCACTCTCCTAAGTGTGGCTCGAGCAGCCCATCCTCATAATATACCTATTTTGGCAGTAAATTTAGGAAGCTTAGGGTTCCTAGCAGAAATTTCAATAGAAGAACTCTATCCCACACTAGAAAATATTTTAGCAGGTAAGTTTGAAATTGAAAATCGCATGTTACTTAACGCATCCATTTGGCGAAATGGGAAAAAAGTAAAAAACCACAATGTTCTTAACGATGTAGTAATTAACAAAGGGGCTGTAGCTCGCGTCATCAACCTTCAAGTTTTAGTTAATGGTCAATATATGACATCCTATAGAGCTGATGGTCTTATCA
>CAZOYP010000088.1:0-8737 GCA_964584125.1 uncultured Nitrospinaceae bacterium
AACCTTTTTGGTAAAGGGGTAATATGACTCAACATTTAAGCGGAGTAAGTAATTTCAATTAACTCCCGGATTATAATGTTACGGCTAAGAATCGTGTTCCAAGGAGACTTATTGTGATCAATGGTATGTTCAACGCACTTTCAGGAATGATAGCCTCTGCACAAAAGTTACAGAATAGTGGTAGCAATTTGGTTAGCCTAGGGGGAAACAAGGGTACATTTGGTGATAACCCGGAACTTAGGCCTGACTTAAACCCCACTAAAACTTCAAAGAAAGTTGATATCTCAAAAGAGATGGTCAATCAAGTAACCGCTAAGGCTGAATTTCAAGCAAATGCTCAGGTTATTGAGGCAGCTGATGAAGCCATCGGAACCATTCTGAATATCAAATCTTAAAAAAACCCTATGCAGGTTTCAAAGGTCAGATAAGTTGAATTATTTTAAAACCATCGAGCAATTTTTTCTTTCCTTGAAGGGATCGGGTTTGGCTCTATCAGCTAGCGATTATCAATTAATTGGTGAATGGGAATCACGAAAAATTCCTGTTGAATTGATTTGTAGGGCCATCGAGACTAGCTATTATCGGTTTGAAGGACGAAGCAATAGCCGAAGTGGAAAAACTTCCCTTATCCAGATTCAAGCGGTTATTGAGCAAGAGATCCAAGAGGAAATGTATAAACAATAAAAACAATTCCCATGCCTAATACAAAAACTAAGCCTAAAGATTGCCCAAAGTGTAATGGTAAAAAATACATTTTTTCAAATCATGAGGGAAAACTTTATGCGCAGCTATGTTCTTGCTTTATTTGTCAAGACTGTGATGGAGAAGGGAGGACTTTCAGGCAAGACGATAAAGGGATGGCTTTTCTTGCAGACTGTGGCTTCTGTTTCTCTTTAAGGAAACGCTTACGATTACTTAATGATTCCGGTATTCCTGGGAAATTTTCTAACGTTTTGCTTGAAACTTATCAACCAATTGGTTTGAAAAATAAGAAAGCCTTATCTCGGGCCAAAGATTTTTTAGATGATTTTCATATGGCACATAAGCAAGCTTCTAGGGGTCTTCTTTTTATGGGGGGCCCTGGTTTAGGTAAAACCCATTTAGTGGTTTCGATTTTAAAACAACTTATTTTGGACGAGGAAGTTAACGGCAAGTTCGTAGATTTTTTTCAACTATTGTCAGATATTCGCCACGGATACTCTCATGACCAATCTGAAATGTCATTAATTGAGCCTTACCTCAAATCGAGAGTTCTGGTAATTGACGAATTAGCTAAGGGGAGAAATAATGAGTGGGAGCAAACCATTTTGGATCAATTTATATCGTCTCGGTATAACGCAGCGGACAAAATAACATTATTTACTACAAATTATTCTGATCAGGGCGGTGCATCTACTGATACAAATGGAAGGGTTACATCTTTCCAAAAACAAAGTTTAGAAGAAAAAGTGGGTGACCGCATTTTCTCAAGATTGGCTCAAATGTGCGATTTTATAAAAATGGAAGGAGAGGATTATCGGACAAAAATAAAACCTCCACCAAGGGCCACACGAAAAAAACACTAATTTTACCAATTTGGTCCGAATTAGGAATCATTTGTAAAACGGTTTAGATCACAACAATTAAATTCAAAATAATAAAAAAATTTTAGCTAAATCTCAAAAGACTTTCGGTTTAAAGATAGATGGCGGGGCGTTTTCTAACTTAATTGCAAAAAGAGGGGCGCGGGAAGCAATTCCTAATGGATTGCTCCCCGCATATCAAGGGTAATATTTTAATTTTCCAACTCACAACCTTGGTGGAGGATTAGGTAGTCAGAAAAATCAGAAGTTTACCCCTGAATAGTCTTTGATACGCGGAACGCTTTAAGAATGATCGGTCCATCTTAACTTTGTGTATTTACAAACTGTTTGACGTTTAAGAAGTTACTATATAAGGCGTTGGCCATATTCTCTTAATTTTTATTTAAGACTCCATAACTTTTTATCGGATGAAACTTTCGAAACAATTAGCTATTTCTTGGTTTGTTATATGTTTTTTTGCTATCGTTTCCTGTGATCGGGAGCTTAAAGAACACCCAATTTCTCCTCAGGTGAAGCAGCAGATGGATGATCGAAAAAAGGTTTCCGACCCTTCTAGATCTATTTCAGGAATAGTTGACTTTGATGAATCAATTGCTTTTAGAGTACCTACGCAAGGAACACTATTTATTATCGCAAGGCCCAAAGAGTCTCTAAGCGGGCCTCCCCTAGCCGCTAAAAAGCATACTTTGATCAAGTTCCCTTTTTCGTTCAAGATTGGTCAAGCGAATGTAATGTTAGAGGGGAATACATTTGAGGGTGACATTACAGTCACGGCTCGATGGGATTTAGACGGAACGCCGAAAGCCTCACCAGGTGACATAGATGGTTCAATAACAGTCACCTCTGGATCGAAGAATGTAAAAATCGTACTAGATCATGTAATTGAGGCTAAAAAAGGCCCAGCCGATAAAATGGTTTCGGGAATTATAAGAATAGACCCCAATCTAGCTGATCAAATTCCCGAAGGGGCCAGTTTATTTTTAATAGCTCGGTCGGAAGGTGCTCAAAGAGGTATACCCTTAGCTGTGAAAAAACTACAAGGGATTAAATTTCCCTATTCGTTTACTTTAGGTCAAGCTGATGTCATGTTACCAGGCGCACTGTTCGAGGGACCGATTACTATTTTTGCGCGGCTTGATAAGGATGGAGACGCGGCGCCTGCTCCTGGTGATATTGATGGGGTTGTTGCTGCTATTCCCGGGGACCAGAAAGTAGAGATTATTCTAAATCATTTGATTGGATAAAAATCCGGTGGTTCAAAATCGGTATGCTACGAAGCTTATGATGGCTGTCAGAGCAAGGCAAAGATATGAGAAAATATCCCCGAACTCTGAATAAAAGGTGCGTTGCCCCTTGTTAGGAGTTATTTCGCTGACGGTCAATTCTCGCTTAAACAGCTCTGTTGTGTTTCTTATTTGGCCTGTTGCATCCACGAATCCACTGACACCAGTATTGGCAGCTCGAACAATAGGGGTCCGGTTTTCAACTGCACGGAGGGCAGCCATGGAGAAGTGTTGATATGATGCTGCGCTTCTTCCAAACCAAGCATCATTAGTGATATTGACTAAATATTCTGCTCCATTTTTAACCGGTTGCCGAACTAGATCAGGAAAGATAATTTCGTAACAGATTGATACGCCAAGTTGATAGTTGCTTAATGTAAAAACGGTTGCCCGCTTTCCTAAACCAAAGTCACCAATAATTTCTACCATCTTCTCTATAAAAAATAGAGCTTGGCGGAACGGAACAAACTCTCCGAATGGTACTAGGTGCATCTTGTCGTATACATCAATGGTTTTTCCTTGGTGTGAAATTAAAAAAGCTCGGTTATAGAACAGCTCTTTCCCGGCCACTTTTTTTTTGTAAGGGCTACCAAATAGAAGTGGTACGCCCGAAGTTCTGGCAAGATCTTGAACATACTTTGTACCAAGAGGGTCTATGTCATAATAAAATGGTGTGGCGGCTTCTGGCCAAACGATGAGTTCAGGTTTTTCCTTTGCGGCTTGCAAAGTGAGTTTTTTGTAAAGTTCCATTGTAGGTTGCTGATAGAGCTTGTTCCATTTGAGATGTTGTTCGATATTACCTTGGGCTATCGCTATACGAATTTTAGGGGAGGTTTCTATTTTAGATTTTGTGAGATTAAGAGCCCAGTTTCCCCAACCAACCCAAATTCCTACCACCACAGTTGTGACACCAATCACTCGATAAGATTTTTTCCAACTACCTTGTGCGTTAGGATGAAAAACCCAGGTGTTTAAAAAAAAATGAAGCGCAGCATTAACTAATACAATTAACGCAGATACGCCGTAGATTCCGGTGATTTCTGCCGGTTGGATAATTCCTAGAGTTTGAAATTGAGAATAACCAAGTCCCAACCACGAAAAGCCAAAAGTCATGTGTGTGGAACGAATATATTCTAGAGAGGTCCACACAAGCGGTGCGAGTAGAAAAAAATAAATAGGTTTTCCTCGACTCCACTTAATTGTTAATACAGAAAATAAAGAAATATAAAAACTAAGATAAGCAGCAAGCAGAGCTAAAATCAGAAAGCTAAAGCTTACAGGTATATTCCCAAAGTTAATAAGCGTATTTGTGACCCAGCTTAAACTGAAAAAGTAAAAAATCATCCCTGCAAAAAAGCTGCGTGAAGCAGCTGTTCTTAGAGTCTGATTCTGAATAGCAAATAAAAGTGGTATCAGTGCAAACCAAGCGAGAAACTCTAAGTTAAACTGGGGAAATATTAGGATTAGGAAAAATCCGGATAAGGCCGATAATATCCAAGAAGGTGTTCGGTTAAGTGATTGCACTGTGCTTTTAGTCTTATATGGTTTATATTACGTGTAGAAAGAAGTTTATATTAAAACAGTAAGGGCTATTTTGACCTCTGAAAAAAAAATAATCAATAATTTCAAGAAAGTTTGTATCTGCCGAAGCATTAAGGGTGGAACGATTCTAAAAGCTATGGAAAATGGTTTTTTATCTTTTGAGGCCTTGAGAAGGTCTATACGTGTTGGTACGGGTAACTGTAAGGCCAAACGTTGCCGCAAAAATATTGAAAGAATGGTTTCTGAATTCAAAGAAGGTAAAGATTTATCGATGAAGCCACAAACGCCAATTTAGTTTAAAATTTAAGTAAGCAATTTAAGCGCTTTGGAAATGCGTTCAACACCTTGTTTAATAGTGTTAACTGAAGCAGCGAAGGAAAGCCTTAAGTTTTTGTCAGCACCAAATGCGATACCGGGAACTAGCGCGACTTTCCCTTCTTCCAGTAGAAAACTTGCCAACTCGATTGAGCCTTCTATTTTTTTACCTTTGAAATATCTTCCATAAAAAGCTGAAAAATCAGGGAACGTATAGAAAGAACCTACGGGCTTGTAACACTCCACGGAAGGAATTTTTAACAAGCTACTCAAAAGTATGTCTCTTCTTTTTTGAAATTCATCTACCATTTGCCTTACATCTGTTTCGGTGTCATTAAGCGCTGTAATACTTGCCATTTGTGAAATGGAGGTTGGGTTGGAAGTAGATTGGCCTTGAAGTTTTGCGGTTTGTTTTACTATTTCTTGATTGGCGCCAAGGTAACCTATGCGCCAACCAGTCATCGCATAACTTTTAGAAACCCCGTTGATCAGGATGGAGTTGTTTTGTACTTCTTTCCCGATGCTACAAATGCTGTGTTGCTTGAATCCATCAAATATAACTTTTTCATAAATTTCATCTGACACGATCAAGAGTTTGTTGCTTAGAGCACATTCTGCTATTTCCTCCAATTCTTTTCTATTGTATGCCGAACCGGTCGGATTTGACGGGCTATTAATTATAATGGCTTTAGAATTCGGCGTGACCGCAGAATTTATTTGATCAACTTTTATTTTAAATTCATTCGTGCTAAGCGTATCAATAATTACAGGTTTGGCACCCGCATACCGGATCATGTCGGGATAGGAAACCCAATAGGGAGCGGGTACAATTATCTCGTCCCCCTCCTCCCAAAGTACTTGGGCTATGTTGAAAAGGGAGTGTTTCGCTCCGCATGAGACTAGGATCTGGTTTTTTTCATAAAAAAGATTATTGTCGCGTTGAAACTTATTTAAGACTGCTTGTTTAAGATCATCAATGCCTCCGACCGGAGTGTAGTGAGTTATATTTTTTTCAATTGCCGCAATTCCGGCTTGTTTAATTTTATCGGGAGTATCGAAGTCTGGTTCACCTGCCCCAAAGCTAATGATATTCTCACCATTTGATCGTAGTTCCTTTGCTTTTGCGTCAACTGCCAAGGTCATAGAAGGCTGGATTCTTTGAATCCTTTCTGAAAATTTCATATGTCTATTTTTGATAGTTCTTTCGCTACGATTTGTGGAACTAGTTTGTGAATGTCGCCACCGTGTTTTGCAATTTCCTTAACGAAGCTGGAACTTAAAAAAGAATATTCTTGGCTTGGAATCATGAACAACGTTTCGATAGATTGATCTAGATTCCGGTTCATTAGTCCCATTTGAAGTTCATACTCAAAATCGCTTACAGCCCGAAGCCCTTTAATGATTACTACTGCGTCATTTTGCCGTGCAAAATCAGTCAACAGATTATCGAAAGGAAGGATGTCGATATTTTTAAGACCTTCGACACCTTTTTTTATAAAATTAACACGTTTTTCAATTGAAAATAACGGGTTTTTTCTGGGGTTTAAGGCTACCGAAACAACCAAGCGATCACAAATGTTTATGGCTCTACGAATAATATCAATATGCCCATTGGTTACGGGATCAAATGTCCCGGGATATATGGCAACACGTTTTTGCGTCATAAAGTTTTATGACAAGCCAAAAATTGAATTAATTGCGAAGTCACCTCTACTTGACCTAGTTTATAGGTTTATTTATTGATAAATGAATTTGAATTGGGAAAACGATGCTCAAATACTAGCATAACCATTAACTTGATTCCAATTTCAGGGAAAACAATAATTATTAATGCAATTTAGAGGCACTTAGGTAGCATTAACAATCAATGGTCCTGCAGAGAGTATGCTTTCATTTTTCTCCACAAAGTTGCTCTAGAAATCTTTAGGTCTTTAGCGGTAAGTGTTTTGTTCCAGCGATTTTTTTTCAGAGAGGTCAGAATTTTTACTTTATGAGGATCGTTTCCCATTTCAATACTAGTTAGCGTGGTCGGTGAACTTTTTCCGCTTCTATTCCTTAGGAGAGAAATAGGTAAATCAGTAAGTTGTAATATATCAGATTCGCAGAGAATGGTAGCCCGTTCAATAATATTTCTAAGTTCACGTATGTTACCAGGCCAAGAATAACCTTTTAACAACATTTTGGCGTCGTCTGAAATCTTGCGAATGATTTTATTTTGTTGCTGAGCGAATTCTTTTAAAAAATTTTCTGATAACAAGAGAATATCCTCACTACGCTCTTTTAGGGTAGGTGTTCTTATAGCAAATACATGAATTCTATAAAACAGATCTTCCCGAAACTTATTCTCAACAACTAACTTTGCTATATCACGGTGGGTTGCAGTTATTACCCGCACATTCACTTTTTTACTAGTGGTGGCTCCCAGTTTTCTAACTTCACCATCTTGTAAAACTCGAAGTAACTTGACTTGAGTTCCTGTTGACATTTCACCTATCTCGTCGAGGAATAATGTGCCTCCATCTGCAGCTTCAAAAAGTCCGATGGATTCTGAATCTGCTCCCGTGAAAGCACCTTTGGTATGGCCAAAAAGCTCTGAATCTAACAGAGTTTCAGATAAAGCCCCGCAGTTGATAGCTAGAAATGGTTTGTCTGACCGAAGACTAAGTTTATGGATCGCATGGGCGACAAGCTCTTTACCGGTCCCTGTGTCGCCTTGGATATAGACTACAGTGTCCAGCTTGCTTATTTTGTGAACCCCTTCGAGGACTTTTTGAATAGGCTCTGAATTGCCTATAATTGTTTTTAATTTTAATTTATCCGATTGCTTTTGTTCAAAAGGTGTCAATTCATTAGAGTTCACTTCCAGTTCCATTGTGTGCGATACATCGCGCACAATGTTGATCCCGGCAAAAAATACACCTTCATCATTTTTGATTGGGAATGTAGAAACTTCCAAGTGTAATGGTTGTCCGACTTCGTTGTTTATGGTTTTTACTACTTGGTTGGGTTTGATTTCATCAACGCGTTTAAAACACATGAACTCTTCTAGCTTATCAAACCACTTTATGTCCAGCGGGCTTTGGAACAGAATATTAAAATCCCGATCGAAGATGCAAACAGCATCTCCAATTCCCGCAAGCATAGCTCCCAGAATTTTATCGCTTAGATTCCAAGGCACACCTCCTTGTTTTCTATCTGAGTTTATCTCTTTTAAGAACTCCTCCAAAAACTTTCTCCAATCTGTGTAGGATCATTCCTATATTCTGTAGGATATTGACTCATAAGGAGTTATGCGATTTGAGGCAGTAGGAATTTATAACAATAATCTACTTTTTGTCAAGGCGGTTTATTTTTTTTCGCAGTATCTTTCAAAAATAATTTATATCCCAAACTATTTCAAAAATTAAAACTATATTGAAATATCAAATTGAAGCCTCTTTAGACCTTTAAAGAACTGGTAATGAAACACTTTTTTAAGAAATGAAACAAAATGATTAATTTGTGAAACATTCTGATTAAAAGCGGCCTTTTGTCAGAAAAAATCCTAGTACATAAACCATTTTATTTAAAAGGGTTATGTGGCATCCCTGTGTTGCTCCATTTGGCATGCTAATTGCTCCGATAGCTGCATGGTAAAAGTTGAAGAAAATAGCTGTGCGTTTGAAGGCCTCAGTTGCGGTTCGTCGAGGATTTTAACGTTTATTTTTTTCTGATTTGAAACATGTTTGTGCGTGAGGAATATCTCCAGGGTTTACTCAGAGTGGGACTTGCCCTCCCTTTCCTCACCTAGTGGTGAGGACTCTGAATAAATTTTGGAGCGCGAGAAAATAGATAGAGTTGGTGTTAGCTGGTTTTGAATTTTTGCTATTTAGTTGTTGGTTGGTTTATTTGGTTAGTATTAGTTAGTTTAAATGCAGTATTTGTTTAACGTTTAGTAAATTAAGGAGATTACATGAGACTAAACAGAAGGAAATTCTTGCAGGTGAGTGCTGGTGTAGCTACGGCTATGGCGCT
>CAZOYP010000089.1:0-8697 GCA_964584125.1 uncultured Nitrospinaceae bacterium
TTGTTGATATAACTGTTTGGGGTAAGCAAGGAGAAAATTGCGCTGAATATCTCAGTAAGGGGCGGCCTGCATTTGTTGAAGGTTACTTAAAGTTTTCAACATGGGAAAGTGACGGGCAAAAAAGGAATAAGCTGGAGGTAGTTGCTAATACGGTTCAGTTTCTTGGGTCTCGGAATGATTCAGGTGGAGATGCACCAACAGGGCAGGCCCCAGTGTCTGATGATGATGTCCCTTTTTAAAAATAATATTTATGAATTAGGATGAGAAATGGCTCGAAAGACTGGAAATAAAATATCTAAAAGTACTAGAAAAAAAATGTTCACTCAGAAAATCTGCCGATTTTGCGCAGATAAGGTGACGACTATTGACTTCTATAATATTAAACTTCTAAAGCCACTTATTTCTGAGCGAGGAAAAATTATTCCTTCTAGGATTTCTGGTAATTGTGCTAAGCATCAACGTGCGCTTACTACGGCGGTCAAAAGAGCCAGATGTATAGCATTGCTTCCGTTTTCAGAAGCACACTGATCTTGTGGTTGGACGACAGGAGGGTGGCAAGTCACTGCTTTTGGTGGTAGTGCTCTTAGTCTTTTTGTTTGTAGTTATGCTGGTACCAGGATTTTCATTGATGATTGGGGTTTTAATTCCTGTTCCCTTGACTATTGTTTATGTCCGCTTTGGTCGCCGTGCAGGGCTGGTTCTTTTAGCCTTGATATTCATAGTATTGCTTATATTATTGGGGCCGAGGCAGGCGATTTTATTTTTTACTGAATATGCAGTTTTGGCAGGTGTTATGGCTGAGACTATTCGCTTTAGGTTTTCATTTGACAAATGTATTTTATCTGGCGCACTGATTTCATCGGCGCTCTCGATTGCCGTACTACTTTTTGTTTTTGCTGACCGAGAAGCCAGCCTGCTTCAGTTTTTCCAAAAGCAGATTGATGGGCACTTTTCCCAGTCTATAGAAGCTCTTAAGGGAATGGATGATAAGTCTGAAGAGCTTAAGGTATTGCAGGACTTTGCTGGTAAGGCTTCAGATGCGTTGGTTCAAGCATATCCATCATTCATTGCTTTGGGTGCATTTATAACTGCATTGGTCAATTATTACGCAACTAGATTCCTGTGGAGACGTATTGGTAGCTATGACATGTTTCACCATGCCCGTTTTTCCGGTTGGGTTGTCCCGGATCAAGTCGTATGGGTTTTAATTGGCTCAAGTGCTGCTTTTTTTCTGGCTGAGAATGCCCTGGGTTTTATTGGGATAAATGTTCTTTTAATTTCTCTAGTTGCGTATTTTTTCCAAGGACTGGCTATTATTATTTATTTCTTGGAGTCTAGAAATGTGCCAGTATTTTTTTGGGTTCTTATTTTTTTTGTTATAATTCTTCAACCCCTTTTAGTAGGAGCATCTATTGGATTAGGCGTTTTTGATGCATGGATGGACTTGAGAAAAGTTAGAGTGATTGAGAAACAAAGTTCAGAATAGACTAGGATTTATTTTTTTGTCTAAAATTAGAAGGAGTAAATTAGAATTATGAAATTACTGCTCAAAGAAGATGTTCATGGTTTAGGTAGTTGCGGTGATGAGGTTGAAGTTAAAAATGGGTACGGAAGAAACTTTTTGATCCCCAACGGTCATGCTATTGCAGCGACACCCAAAAACCTTAAGCAGTTTAATCACCAGAAAAGTATCGTTCAGGGCCGACTTAAAAAAATTAAAGTAAGCGCTGAGGCTCAAGCTCTGGAAATTGGGAAAGCTCTTTGTGTATTTAATAAAAAAACAGGTGATAGTGGAAAGCTTTTTGGAGCTGTAACTGCCCAAGATATTACTGAAAGTCTTAGAGGTCAGGGCATAGAGTTAGACCGTAGAAAGTTGCAACTTAAAGAGTCAATTAAATCTTTAGGTGATTTTGAAGTGCCAGTTAAGCTTCATCCTGAGGTTGCTGTTGCAGTTAAGGTTAAGGTAATACAAGAGGAAGTGGATTCAAAAGAGTCATCTACACCGCCTAAAGAAAAAACCACTTCTTAGTTATTTTCATTTCCATCTTAAGGTCCAGAATATGGCCCAAGCCCTCAGCCAAGTTTCGTTGGACAAGCTTCCCCCTTATCACTTGGAAGCTGAGCAGAGCGTTATAGGTGCCTGTTTCAAGGCTGAAGATGCTTTATCCAAGGCACTTGAAATCTTAGGTGAAGATGATTTCTACAGAGCCTCCCATCAAACAATTTTTCGAAATATGCGAGCATTATTTGAGGCTAACCAACCTATCGATATGGTTGGGTTGGCAGATCGGATGCGCCAAAATAACGAGCTCGATGCCTCTGGAGGAATCAATTATCTTAGTCAGTTAGAAGATTTTGTTCCAACTGCCACTGCAGTTACTCATCATGCTAAGATCATACGTGATAAAAAAATATTACGGGACCTTATCACCACTGCAACGGAAATTGTCACAAGCAGCTACAATGAGTCTGATGTTGCCGAAGAGATTCTTGACTCGGCAGAGAAGTCAATTTTTGAGATTTCTGAAAAGAGGACACGGAGGAGCTTTTTTTCACTTAACGAAGTTGTTAAGGAAAATTTTAAATCAATAGAAAAGCTGATCGGCCAACCTGGCATGGTGACAGGAGTCCCTACGGGTTTTTCTGATTTTGACACCAAAACATCTGGGCTCCAACCTTCTGATTTGATCATCATTGCAGCTCGGCCAAGTATGGGTAAAACCAGCTTTGCCTTGGATATTGCGCGCTATGCAAGTTTACATGCAAATATCCCTACTGCAATGTTTAGTTTGGAAATGTCGAAGGGGCAACTTGGGATGCGCATGTTATGTGCTGAAGCAAGAGTTAATTCAAGCAAGCTTCGAACAGGTTACTTAGCTAGTAGCGATTGGCCAAGATTGTCCAGTGCAGGTGAGAAACTTGCAAATGCAAAAATGTTTATCGACGATTCTGGCGCCCTATCTTTATTAGATGTGCGTGCAAGAGCTAGGCGGCTTGCTGCTGAAGAACCACTAGGGCTTATTATTATCGACTATCTACAGTTAATGCAGAGTCGCGGAAAAACCGAGAGTCGCCAACTCGAAGTTTCTGAAATCTCGCGAGGTCTTAAAAGCTTAGCTAAAGAGATTAATGTGCCAGTAGTAGCACTATCCCAGTTGAGTAGAGCGGTTGAAAGTCGTACCGACAAACGGCCTATGCTTTCTGATTTGCGTGAGTCTGGTTCAATCGAGCAGGATGCAGATGTGGTGGCTTTTATTTACCGCGATGAGGTGTATAACCCAGATACACCTGATGCGGGGATAGCGGAAATTCTAATTCGCAAGCAACGTAATGGCCCTATAGGAGATGTGAGGTTACAGTTTGAAAATCAATACACACGATTTTATAACCTTGCCTCAGAAGACGGGAGTAATTTTGAGGAAGAGGAGGTCTTTCCTGCCGAATAATGCTTAGTTTTTTTTATCATATATGTTTTAAGCGATACTCCATGTGGATAATAGTCTTTTTGTTATTCTTTAAACCATTATCAGTTTACTCGCAACCACAAGGTCAGTTTAACCCATCGCTATTATCGCCTGTTCAAAAGGGAGACTTTTTGCTAATGCAATCTCTTAATGAACAGGCTCTTCAATTGTATGAATCCTTGATTGCCAAGGGAGAAGGAGGGGGATATTCTTTTCGGGGCCTGATTCTCGCTTACAAGGGTATGAATAAGCTTGATGCCGCTGAATCCTGGATTGAGAATTATTTGGGAGAAAACCCTAATTCAAGTATTGCGTTATATGCATTAGGCTATGTTTTTTATTTAAAGAAGAGTATGAAAAAGGCCGAGGAGCTATTTAAAAGGGCTTTAGAATATGATGCTAATAACGCACTAGCTCTAAATAATTTGGGCGCAGTACTTCTTAGTCAAAATTCTTATACTGAAGCTGTGAGTTTGGTCCAGAAAGCAATTCAGGTTAACCCAAAAGAACCCATGTTTTTTAGTAATCTGGAAAGAATATATGTAAAAATAGGTGATCCTGAACTAATTGTCGCTGATTACAATTTCTATTTAGGGGAAAATAACCCAGATGTGATTAGAGGCTATGGAATGGTTGTTAGTAGGCGTATGCGCCAAGCTAGCTTTAGGCTATACAGTAAAGGGCATTTGGATGAGGCTATTTTGAAGTGGATAGAAATCGAGAAAATTTATAAAAAAATCAATCATCAGGCTGGATTGGTTCCAGTCTATTTTAGCCTTGGACTCTTGAATGAGGAAAAAGGTAATAGCCAAAATGCCAAAAAATATTTCAATCAGGTTTTGAAACTAAATCCTTTACATATACAAGCAAAAGAAAGATTAAATGCTCTTTAGTGACGGTTTTCCCCAGACTAGAAAATATGGTTTGTAGGGCGTTTAGAGCCCAATCTATAAGCATTTAAGGTTGACAGATGATAGTGATGTATATAGGATTAACTGGTTGTTTTATTTACGGATTTTTTTTAGGAGGTGTTGGTGAGCGAAGAAGACTATTCAGTAGTATTTTTTGCCGGGTCCACTGGGAGTCCCATGCGCTTTCGTGTTTCAAAACGCTGGTTTAGGATTGGTGCTTATTCGGCCTTAGCTATATTAATAGGTGTCGTTTCTACATTCACATATTTTTCTCAGAAATATTATTATTTAGCAAGTGACGAGGTTGAGCTAGCTGAACTCAGACGTGAGTCTAAGATACGAAAGATTCAAGCCGAGAAGATTGCTGTACAGATTAAAAACTTTGAATCTGAGATGGCGCGTTTAGGTCGGTTTGAAGAAAAGCTCCGTGTAATTACAGCTTTGGAAGATTCCCCCCAGAGTAGTTCAAAAAAATGGGGGGTAGGTGGTTCTTATGGTTTATCGTCCAGCAGTTTAGAGACGTCATTAGTTGCAGAGTCGAAAGCGTTAGCAAATAAACTTTCCAATAATCTCGGACATTTAACTACGCAGGCTAAAATTCAGACAATAAGTTTGCAGGAACTAGATCACTTTTTTAAGAACCAAAAATCCTTTCTTCAATCCACGCCATCAATTTGGCCAACAAAAGGTTGGGTTAC
The DNA here is from genome assembly GCA_964584125.1 of uncultured Nitrospinaceae bacterium. Classification (GTDB taxonomy): domain Bacteria; phylum Nitrospinota; class Nitrospinia; order Nitrospinales; family VA-1; genus Nitromaritima. Next base: position 5,074 of record CAZOYP010000089.1, read on the forward strand.
TTCGGGTTTTGGGTATCGGAAATCACCCTTTACGGGTCTTCGAGAAAAACATGAAGGTTGGGACATTGGTTCGCGTTCTGGATCCGCTATACGTGCGACCGCTGATGGGGTTGTTTCAGTGTCTGGTCGTGAGCGTGGCTATGGTAAATTGGTAGAAATTAATCATGGTTATGGCGTCGTAACTCGTTATGGTCATAACTCTAAGAACCTGGTAAAAATTGGTAGTAAGGTGAAAAGGGGACAGATCATAGCTTTGGTAGGAAATACAGGAAGAAGTACGGGTCCCCATCTGCATTATGAAGTTCTTGTGAGTGGTGTTCCCACTAACCCTAAAAACTATATTTTGGAAGATTAGCCGTTGGAGGATAGATAGTCGTCCCCATACCCCACCCGGTTTTAAGCCCAATCATTTTTTATCAAATGTATGTAAAATAATATCAGTTAAAGGCACATTTCAAGTAATGCGTCGTTAATGATAGTGTTTTTTATTTTTTGATTGTTAAGTAAGTAAGGCTTGGCACTTCATTTAATTAATAATTAATTTAAGAGTGAAGAGGATTAATTTGCTTATGGTAGCTGGTTTCTTAAAAAAAGTATTTGGTACAAGGAATGATCGTGAAGTTAAGAGAATACAGGTCATGGTTGACCAGATAAACCTTCTTGAAGGTCATATTAGTCAACTTAGTGACGATCAGCTTTTAGCGAAGACGGGAGAGTTTAAAGTTAAACTTAAGGAAGGCTCTTCCCTTGACGACATTCTGCCCGAAGCATTTGCTGTGGTAAGAGAGACGAGCGTCCGAACTCTTAAAATGCGCCACTTTGATGTTCAGCTGATTGGCGGAATAGTTTTGCATGAAGGAAAAATCGCTGAGATGAAAACTGGAGAGGGTAAGACACTGGCCGCCACTCTTCCGGTTTATTTAAATTCTCTAACAGGGAAAGGTTCTCATGTTGTTACTGTCAATGACTATTTGGCTAAGAGAGATAGTCAGTGGATGGGAGCGATTTATGAGTTTTTAGGTTTTACAGTTGGGCGTATCTACCATGATATGCCTGAAGAAGAGAGAAAAGAAGCATACAATTGTGATGTTACTTATGGGACCAATAATGAATTCGGATTTGATTATCTTCGCGATAACATGAAGTTTTCTTTTGAGCAGTTTGTCCAGAGAGAGCTGAACTTTGCCATTGTCGATGAAGTTGATTCCATTCTTATCGATGAAGCTAGAACCCCATTGATTATTTCCGGTCCGGCAGAGGAATCGACTTTAAAATATCACGAAGCCTGTAAGATTATTCCCAAACTACGCAAGGAAAAAGATTTTCAAGTTGACGAAAAAGCTAAAACTGCAGCTTTAAACGACGAGGGTGTTGAGACAGTTGAAAAAATTCTCGGTATTGAAAATCTTTATGACCCACAGAATATAGAGACGCTACATTGTATTCAACAAGCACTAAAGGCACACGCTTTATTTAAGAATGAAGTTGATTATGTGGTTAATAACGGAGAGGTAGTTATTATTGATGAATTTACAGGTAGAATGATGCCCGGGCGAAGATATAGTGATGGTCTTCATCAAGCTCTGGAGGCTAAAGAAGGTGTCAATATTGAGAATGAAAACCAAACATTAGCTAGTATTACTTTTCAAAACTATTTTCGTATGTACGATAAACTTGCTGGCATGACCGGTACAGCTGATACGGAAGCAGAAGAATTCAATTCTATCTACAAACTTGAGGTTATTGTGGCGCCGACTAATAAGCAAATGGTTCGCGATGACTGTTCTGATCTTATCTATCGAACAGAAAAAGAAAAGTTTGACGCACTTATTGAAGAAATACGTGGCTGTAATGAATCAGGGCAACCGGTTCTGGTAGGAACGATATCAATAGAAAAATCTGAGCAGCTAAGTCATCAACTAAAAAAATACGGTATCAAGCATAATGTCCTTAATGCAAAGCATCACGAGAAGGAAGCTGAGATTATATCTCAAGCTGGTCAAAAAAAAGGAGTTACTATAGCAACTAATATGGCTGGTCGGGGTACCGACATAGTTTTAGGTGAGGGAGTGTTTGAATTGGGGGGCCTGCATATTACAGGTACAGAACGTCACGAAAGTCGTCGTATTGATAACCAGTTGAGAGGTAGGTCTGGTAGGCAGGGAGACCCTGGTTCTTCACGTTTTTATCTTTCACTTGAAGATGACTTAATGAGGATATTTGGTTCGGAGAAAATTTCAGGAATCATGGAGAAACTTGGTATGGAAAACGGCCAGCCTATTGAGCACCCGATGGTTAGTAAGGCTGTGGCGAATGCCCAGAAAAAAGTTGAAGCCCACAACTTTGATATCCGTAAGCACCTTCTTGAGTATGATGACGTAATGAATAAGCAGCGAGAGATATTTTATGGTTTGCGAAGGGAAATCCTGAAGAATGATGATCATAGAGAAATGCTAATGGAGATGTCCGAAGAATTGGTAGATTCAGTATTGGAGGATATAGCACCAGAAAAAATATACCCAGAAGAATGGGATATCCAGAGTCTTAATGATTATATATTCCGCCAATTTTCCATTCCCGTAGAGCAAAAAGAAGGAACTATTATAATTGGGGGTGTTAACAATCTGGATATAGAAAACAGTGATCGAGTTAAACTTCACAATGCTATTATGGATTCAATTCAAAAGTATTACGCGAAAAAGGAACAGGGAATAGATCCAAATATGATGCGGCAACTAGAAAAGATGATTATGCTTCAAGTGGTTGATAATTTGTGGAAAGATCATTTGCTTGGAATGGATCATTTGAAGGATGGGGTTGGCTTGCGTGGGTATGCACAGAAAAATCCTTTGACAGAATACAAGAAAGAGGGATTTGAGATGTTCAGTAAGATGATGCACCAGATTCGTGAGGGTGTAACTGAATATCTTTTCAAAGTTCAGATTGAAGACGGGGCAGAGCTTTCTGCTGAACAAAGTCAGGCAAAAAATATAGTAGAGCATCGAGGTTCAAGCACAGAAGAATCTAAACAATTAACTGTACGGCGAGATGATAAAAAAGTAGGTAGAAATGACCCTTGCCATTGTGGAAGTGGGAAAAAATTCAAAAAATGTCACGGTAAATAAGGCTTATTTGATTTTTATATTTTTTCTATTGCTTCTTTACATTCAATACAAAGAGAAGAGAGGGGTAAAATTTTTAAACGTTTTGTGCTTATATTCTTATAGCAACTCTCGCAAATACCGTAGGTGCCATGGTCAATTTTATAAATTGCCTCTTGAATCATTTTTAATTCACTCCTATCCCGACTTGTGAGTTGGAACATCATTTCTCTTCCTTCTAAACTAGATGCCATATCAATTTCATTGCTGAAGTTTGACTCTGTTGCGTTTCGTTCTGCCGATTGGTTAGTTTGAATTATATTAAGTAGTTCCTGTTGATTATGGACCAGTTGCTCTCGGATTTTAATCGTGGCTGGGCTCAGTTTAACTATTTTGGTTTTGATAGCGCTTGACTGGGAAATATTTTTTTTAGCTTTTGTTTTTGCCTTTGTTTTTGACTTTGTTTTTGCATTTGATTTTGATTTTGATTTTGAATTTGATTTTGAGTTTGATTTTGAATTTG
>CAZOYP010000090.1:0-8500 GCA_964584125.1 uncultured Nitrospinaceae bacterium
GGAACGGAAATCAAGGTGGATGGAGAAGACTATCTTCTCATGAGAGAAGACGATGTTCTTGGAATAATAGAAAAATAATATTGCGAGCTAACATTTTTATAAAACAATTTTTTGAATATACCTATTTTTACTTAATAAAAGGAGTATTGTTTCAATGGCCAAACAAATTACATACGACGAAGCAGCAAGACATAAAATTATGTCTGGAGTCAACCAACTCGCTGACACAGTTAAGCTAACTTTGGGACCTAAAGGTCGTAATGTTGTCATCGATAAAAAATTTGGTTCACCGACTATTACTAAGGATGGTGTGACCGTAGCCAAAGAAATTGAATTGGCCGATCCATTTGAAAATATGGGTGCACAAATGGTTAATGAAGTTGCTAGTAAGACTAGTGACAATGCTGGTGATGGCACAACCACAGCAACCGTTTTGGCTCAGGCTATTTTCCGTGAAGGCATGAAGAACGTTACAGCTGGAGCAAATCCAATGGATATCAAGCGGGGTGTTGAAGCTGCTGTTACTGCTCTAGTTCCGGAAATCCAAAAAATTTCTAAACCAACCAAAAACAAGAAAGAAATAGCCCAGATCGGAACTATCTCTGCTAACCACGATAATGCGATCGGTGAAATCATCTCAGAAGCAATGGACAAAGTAGGGAAAGATGGCGTTATCACAGTTGAAGAAGCAAAAAGCATGGACACGTCTCTGGAAATTGTTGAGGGTATGCAGTTTGATCGTGGTTACCTGTCACCTTATTTCGTGACAGATGCAGAACGTATGGAAGCGGTTGTGGAAGATGCCTATATTTTGCTGCACGAGAAGAAAATCTCTAACATGAAAGATATGCTTCCCCTTTTAGAGAAAATTGCTAAGGGAGGTAAACCATTGGTTATTATTGCTGAAGACGTCGATGGTGAAGCACTCGCAACTTTGGTTGTTAATAAGTTAAGAGGGACCTTGAATGTGTGTGCTATTAAAGCGCCAGGGTTTGGGGATCGTAGGAAAGAAATGTTAAATGATATTGCGATCCTAACAGGTGGAACGGTCATCACGGAAGACATTGGCGTTAAGCTAGAGAATGTTGACCTTAAAGACATGGGTACCGCTAAGCGGATCACTATTGATAAGGAAAATACTGTGATCGTGGATGGGAAAGGAAAAGCTTCTGATATACAAGGTCGAGTAAAACAGATTCGCAATCAGATCGAGGAAACAACCTCCGATTATGACCGTGAAAAGTTGCAGGAAAGGCTTGCCAAGCTGGTTGGTGGTGTCGCTATTATTAAAGTTGGGGCAGCTACTGAGACTGAAATGAAGGAGAAAAAGGCCCGCGTGGAAGATGCTCTGCATGCTACCCGTGCAGCAGTTGAGGAGGGAATTATCCCAGGGGGCGGCGTAGCTATTCTTAGAGCAGCTCATGTTTTAGATAAGATAAAAGGTGAGCATGACTTTCTTCTCGGTGTAAAGATTATAAAAAGATCTATAGAGGAACCAATGCGTCAAATTGCGAAGAATGCAGGTGAAGAAGGTACTGTTATTGTGGAGCATGTAAAAACCCTTAAGGGTGATCATGGCTATGATGCAAAAAATGGTACTTATGTTGATATGATCAAAGCGGGTATTATTGATCCTGCTAAAGTATGTCGCACTGCATTGCAAAATGCTGCAAGCATTTCCGGTCTACTCTTAACCACAGATGCTATGATTACCGATCTTCCAGAAGAAAAGGATAGTCATGATCATGGTCCAGCAGGTGGTGGTGGAATGGGTGGTATGGGTGGAATGGGCGGTATGGGTGGAATGGGCGGCATGCCGGGCATGATGTAACAGTGGCGACTTAGTTTGACCCAAATATAGCAAACCCCAGCCCTATAGGGCTGGGGTTTTTTGCTTGCTTTTAAATTTGACGATGCTTGGAAGTGTCTTAAATATGAATCCTCAGATTAATGAGAGTTGCAAAATAGCTACAATTTTCATTAGACTCAACAAACTAGTCGTTAATAAGCTGATACATTTCCAATTTTTTCATTCTCAGATCTAGAGAAAAAAACATATTTTTTGATACCTTTTAATGTCAGGATCTTTTCTTGATTTCTGAAAACCTAAAAAATGTAAAGCAACGTATTATAAAAGCGGCAAAACGAGTTGGGCGCGACCCTTCAGGAATAAAACTCTTAGCCGTAACCAAAGAACAAACTAATGTGACCATTACCGAAGGGATTCAGGCAGGCATTACCATTTTGGGAGAAAATAAGGTTCAAGAAGCAATCCATAAAATAGAAGTTCTCGGTCGAAGCGGTCTAGAATGGCATTTTATTGGGCGTTTACAACAAAATAAGGTTAAATTTATTTTTGACTTATTCGATTTAATTCATTCGGTAGACAGTGTGTCCCTAGCGGAGGCAATTCATAAAAAGGCTCAGAGAATCGGATCCTGCATGCCCATTCTCTTGCAGATCAATATATCAGGCGAAAAATCAAAGCTTGGCATTAATCCCCTTAATTTGGCTGAAGAGATCAAGAAGATCGCCAAATTTGAAGGGGTCAAGGTTTGTGGGTTGATGACTATTCCACCATTTAATTCTAATCCAGAAAACTCTAGATTGCATTATGTTCGTTTGCGAGACTTGCGTAATGCTTGCTCTAGCCTAAACATTCCTGAAATTTGTTTGGATGAGTTATCAATGGGTATGTCGAATGATTTTGAAGTAGCTATAGAAGAGGGGGCAACTATGGTGCGAGTAGGTACACGATTATTTGGCCCAAGATCCACTTAAGGGAAATGAACAGTAGGTTGAATGATCAGCTTATTTGTCTCATAATGGACGAGCTTTGAGGATAGAGGATATTTTGGAGGTGCTTTTAAGATTTAAAAACCTCGGGAGATTATAGTTGTGTTGACTAATAAAAAGTTAGGTTTTATCGGTGGTGGAAATATGACCGAGGCTTTGCTTAAAGGACTTTTAGCCTCATCATCTGTTGGTCTGAAAAATATTTTAGTGTCTGATTTGCTTTCTGATCGCTTGGAGTATTTAAATAAGGAATATAAGGTTAAGACCACTGATGATAACCGCATACTAGTTCAAAAAAGTGACATACTGATTTTAGCTGTTAAACCCCAAGTAGTTAGTAAGGTATTAGAGTCATTCTCTGATCTTATGAGCCATAAAATTATAATTTCAGTGGCGGCTGGTATTTCAATAAGCTTCATAGAAGATATTTTAAATAGAGAAGGTAAAAAAGAAATTTCTGTGATACGTACGATGCCAAACACGCCAGCACTGGTCCAGGAAGGAGCTACGGCTATATGCGGTGGTGGGCATTCATCAAAACTAGATATAAAGATTGCCCACCATATTTTCAAGGCTATTGGGCAGACGGTTGCCATTGAAGAAACTCATATGGATGCCGTTACCGGACTTAGCGGTAGTGGTCCCGCATATATTTTTATGATTATAGAGGCATTATCTGACGCTGGCGTGAAAGTTGGATTGTCGCGGGAGGTCTCAAATATTTTAACTATTCAAACGATCCTTGGCTCAGCCAAACTTGCCAGAGATGGTGGAAAACATCCAGGAGAACTTAAGGACATGGTAACATCTCCCGGTGGTACCACGATTTCTGGGCTACATATGCTTGAAGAGGGGGGTGTCCGAACGGCTTTAATGAACGCTGTCGAAAGAGCAACACAACGTTCAAGAGAACTTGGAAAAAAATAAATAAATTTAAAAAAATTAGAAAACTCAATTTTTTTATTTTGCACGAAACTTTAGAAATTCTCCCCACCCAGCTAATAACATACCAAGTATTTGAATCCAAAAAGGATGAAGGACATGTTCTGGGCGAGTGAAGTAAAGAATCATCATCATTAGGACTCCCACCATGGTGATGGTTATTCCGTTATATGTCATGTTCATTCCTTTGACATATTGCTTAGGATCCCTAAGGCCTTTTTTTATTTCTGGCTTCAGTTCTACTTCCCACATTGGGACCTTTTTAAATGAAGTTTAGTTGTTTAAATCCAAGGTCTCATTTAGGCTTCCAGATCGATAGCCTTCGGGATCTATTGTTACTTTTTGAAACCCTATTTTTTTTAAGCGATTTATCGTTTTTTCATAGAGACCGTTTTTCATTAGGCTAGGGATTTCTGTTTTTAATAATTCAATGCTTGCCATATCTCCATAGTGGCGCACTCGGACTTCCTGGAATCCTTCTGCTAGAAAAACTTCTTCGGCCTCATCAATCATCGACAGTTTTTTAGTAGTAACAGGACTTCCATAGGGTATGCGCGATGATAGGCAGGCCAGTGCAGGTTTTTCCCAGTTGGAGAGACCCATTTCGCGAGCTAAGTTACGAACATCCTGTTTATTAAGCTGGCTTTCCACAAGAGGACTAATAATTCCTGCTTCTTTTGCGGCTGTTATCCCGGGACGATGATCTCCTAAATCATCTAAGTTTATTCCATTAAGCACATTGGTTATTTTATATTGATTACAAACTATAGCAAGCTTGGCATATAGTTCTGACTTACAATGATAGCAACGATTTGCCGAGTTCTTTAGATAGTGTGGCGAGGACATCTCTTCTGTTCTAATTATCTTATGTTTGACACCTAGTGTTCGAGTTAACTCTTGAGCAGCCTGTAACTCCCTCTCTGGAACACTATCTGATTTTGAAGTAACTGCTAAAACTCGCCCGCTCAGTACCTTGTTGGCTACTGCTAGTACCAGCGTACTGTCAATCCCACCAGAAAATGCCACAAGGACACTCTCTAATTTAAAGATTCTGGATTCTAAATTAATGCGTTTGTCTTTAAGTTGCATAAAAGAGATTTTTATAAAAACAATACTTGATTAAGAATAGCATAAGCAAAAAGGCAAGGAAAGAATCTGGCAAGAGAGTGACGCCTCAACATGCGCTAATATGATAGAAAGTTATTAAGGTTAGAGGTTCGGAATGGACTAAAAATACTGAAGCATTAATATTAAATACTAAAGAGGTTTAACTCTCCAGCAGGCGAAAGTAAGTATTAGTAGTTGTTCTGATAAAACTAACCTCCAATAGCATGCATGGCACGTTGGGGTTGTTCAAATTCATCCAAATTGATCTTGTGGCCAGGTTCTTTAACGAGTACAGCGTCTTTTATTGCTTTTACAATATCTTCATCAGACGCTTTGCCGCGAATTAATTTTTTGAGGTCTGTTTCATCTGTAGAGAACAAACATGTGCGAAGTTTGCCGTTAGCTGTGATTCGAATTCGATTACAGTGGTCACAAAACGGGTTGCTTACAGCAGTGATAATACCAATACGTCCTTTGCCATCAGCAAAATCGTACTCACTGGCAGGGCCAACCTCTAAGGAGTTTTCAACGGGCAATAACTCGTATTTTTCGCGGATGAGATCAAGGATTTCGTGGCCAAAAAGTACTTTATCTCGTTCCCAATTACGGTCGGAATCCAGAGGCATGAACTCAATAAAACGAATCTCAAAGCCGTCAGATCGTCCCATTTCAATAAGTCGCAGAATTTCAGTTTCTGAGAAGTTTTTCATTGCAACAGCGTTTACTTTTATTGATTTAAAACCAACTTCCGCTGAAACTTTCATTCCTTCCAAGACTTCTTGGAGGCAATCTCTTCGATTTACGTCTCTAAACTTTTCTGGATCAAGAGCATCAAGGCTTATATTTAACCGCTTAAGTCCAGCTTCCTTCAAAGCATTAGCATGTTCTTTTAGAAAAAAAGCGTTAGTGGTCATAGCAATATCCTCTATTCCATCTAACTTAGTTAACATGCTAATGAGAGTTGGGAGATCTTTACGCATGAGGGGTTCGCCTCCTGTGAGCCGTAGTCGTTTAATTCCCATTCCAGCGCCGATCCGGGCGACACGTGTGATTTCCTCAAATGTGAGCAATTTGTCGCGAGGCATAAATTCGACATTATCTGCAGGCATGCAATAAGTACATCGAAAGTTACAACGATCTGTAACAGAAATCCGCAAGTTGACTATGGTTCGACCCATTCCATCAACTAGTTTTTGCTCTTTATTTCCTGTTAAAGGAGTCATCCCTCTCTCCATGATAAAATAAATATATCAAAGCATTTCACCATCTGTCGGTTAATACTCGCAAATCGCTGAGAGTAAACTTTTGTCCCATATGATCATTACAAATTATATCCTTTCCCATTGGATAATGCATCTGATTAGTTTAAGTTATTGTTCCGTAGTATACAATAAAGCATTGCTATTTCTAATTCTGTGAAGAGGTTTAGCTCGGTTTTGTGAAAAATTAAAGAACTTTAGTAGTTTGAATACATCTAATTTAGATGCTTGCTTATTATTAGGAGGGTTGTTTGAGTTTTTTTAGTCAATAACCTATAATGAGCAAATGTTTTCCCCGTAATATTTTAGGGGCGTTTATAACTGAATTTAGAGCCTTTAGATCCAATTGGCTTTCAATAATAATTTGACAAACAGGGTATCCTTAATGACTGTTGCAGCGGAAAAATTTTCTAAAAAATTTGAAGAGGCGGCTGCTCATCCGAAATACCGAGGCGCATACGATAAAGATGATGCTTCTGGTAAAGGTATGACATTGGTTGAAGCCAAGTTCAAGGATACAAAGATCTACTTGTTGGTAGATAGAGCGGAAGATCGTATCTACAGTGCAAAGTTTTTTGCATATGGTGGAAAAGTTTCAGTTGCTATTGGAGAGACTCTTTGTACGATGATTAAAGGGCTGACACTGGATGAAGCGTGTTCGTTGAAAGGAGAGGATATCGAAGTATATTTAAGGGATGAGCCGGAAATTTCTGCGGTGCCCGAATCGAAGCAGAAAGCGTTTACTAATGTTGAAGAATTACTTAAAGTTGTGCAACAGGCATACCCTGCAGCAAAAGCGGTAGCAGAAGTAAGCGCATCCATAGATAAAAATGACGTTAAAGCAGTTTCTTCTTCCGAACTATCCATGGCTGAACAGGCTTGGATGGGCTTGAGTAAGGAAGATCAAATCACACAGATAAACATGGTTCTTGATGACAAAGTACGCCCCGCTTTGATGTCAGATGGTGGGAATGTTCAGGTGTTGGATGTGATTGATGGCGAAAAAGTGATGATCCAGTATCAGGGTGCATGCGGCAGTTGTGGGTCATCTTTGGGGGCTACGCTATCATTTATGGAACAAGCCTTACGGAAAGAAATACATAACGAATTGATCGTTGTCCCCAATATGTAAATTTTGCCGGGATTTGGATCAAATTCTGTTTTGATAAGTTTTACCAGTAGTTATTTATAACAATACAATTCCCCTTTTAAAGGGAGAAATCATATATGGAAACCAAAGAAAAATCAGTAACAAACGCTATTGATAATGATTACAAGTACGGATTTACTACTAATGTCGAATCCGATACGTTTGCTAAAGGACTTGACGAAGGAGTTGTTCGAGCAATTTCTAAAAAAAAGTGTGAGCCCGAGTTTATGCTTAATTTTAGACTCAAAGCATATGAGAAATGGTTGACTATGAAAGAGCCTGCGTGGCCAAATGTTCAATATCCAAAGATTGACTTTCAGGATATTTCTTACTATTCCGCTCCAAAGCCAAAAAAAAAGCTGGCCAGTTTGGATGAAGTGGATCCTGAAGTTCTTAATACCTTTGAAAAATTAGGAATACCTTTGGAGGAGCAGAAAAAATTGGCCAACGTTGCTGTGGATGCAGTTTTCGATAGCGTTAGCGTTGCGACTACACATAAAAAGAAGCTGATGGAGGTCGGTATTATTTTCTGTTCTTTTTCCGAGGCTGTGAAAGATTACCCTGAATTGATTGAAGAATACCTGGGGACAGTAGTCCCGGTAGGCGATAATTACTATGCGGCACTCAATAGTGCGGTGTTTACGGATGGGTCTTTTGTATATATACCACCCGATACTATTTCTCCTATGGAGTTATCTACTTATTTTAGAATTAATACTGAAGAAACAGGTCAGTTTGAACGTACGTTGATTATTTGTGCTGAGAATAGTTATGTTTCTTATCTTGAGGGGTGTACGGCTCCCCAGTTTGACACTAATCAATTGCATGCTGCTGTAGTTGAACTTGTAACTCTGGATAATGCTGAAATTAAATATAGTACTGTGCAAAACTGGTACGCTGGAGATCCGGAAACAGGTAAGGGAGGAATTTATAATTTTGTAACAAAACGTGGCAAATGCCAGGGTGAAAATTCAAAAATTTCTTGGACACAGGTCGAAACGGGATCCGCAATTACATGGAAATACCCAAGTTGTATCTTGCAAGGAGACGGTTCGGTAGGAGAGTTTTATTCAGTAGCTCTTACTAATGGATATATGCAGGCGGACACTGGAACTAAAATGATGCATATCGGAAAGAATACCCGATCAAGTATTATTTCAAAAGGAATTTCCGCTGATCATTCTAGTAATAGCTACCGTGGTTTGGTTAGAGTAGGCAAGAACGCTACTAATGCAAGAAATTATAC
>CAZOYP010000091.1:0-8059 GCA_964584125.1 uncultured Nitrospinaceae bacterium
CTACTCCAACAGGCTCTACTGCCTATTCATTATCTGCCGGCGGACCTATCATTCACCCAAGCATGCACACCCTGGTTCTAAGTCCTATTTGTCCATTCACACTGACGAATCGTTCAATACTAATACCAGATCAATCTATAATACAAGTTAGGCTCGCTGCTGAATACGATGACGTAAGAATAACCTTGGATGGGCAGGAAGGCTATGGCATGTGTGCCGAAGATATTCTTGAAATCAAAAAAACCAAAACATCCCTACAATTAATACGAGGACCAAATAAAAACTATTATCAGATACTTCGAGATAAGTTACATTGGGGTTCCCAGAATGACGAGGTTATTTCATAAGTCAGCCTCACTATCACCTAAAAAAACTTCATTAGCTAATTTTTTGGACTTGAAATTGTATAAGAGCTTCTATGAACCAAAGCATCATTGTTTGTCAAAAAACTGTTAATATTAATTCTCCTGTAATACTGTGGAACACTAAAGGAGGTTTGGTCTGCCCAAATAGAAGGGGGCGCTCGGCTTGCTCCCAACACAATCCAGCCTTGAACAGCTCACCTCCCCAATTGCCATCTGACTATTCTATTTCAAACCCAGAAAAAGCATATAATGAATTGAAAAATAGCGTCTACCAATTCATCATTCACTATGACGCTTGTTATTCTTCACACCATTGCCATCAAATAATGACAGAAAGCACGTTCAAGGGGAGCCATTTTTATTTAGATCTAGATGGGACTCTCTATCAAACGTGCGACCTCTATTGGAAAACTAATACTGCTCCTGCTGACGACCGAAATGGAAACGAAAGGGCAATTCACGTTGAAATGTCAAATCTATCCTGGGAAGCTCTTAAATCAGAATCAAACTTACATAAAGTAACATCAGATCAATATCAACAAAAAAAAGACCGCTGGGAGCTTTCCCTCTCTGAACATTGGAAAAAGCAACTTCGAACTCCAGAATTTAGAGCTTACGCCTCTAGAGGGTATGGGAAACGTGGTTATTTTAGTCGGCGAATTAACGGTAAAATTGTCCGTATGTGGGATTTCACTAACGAACAGTATAAAGCACTTATCAGTCTTTGTTTCGGCATTAATAAACTATTACCTAAAATCCGTCTACAGGTCCCATATGATAAAATCAAAAATCGTACACCACTTGATAGAATTAGTAATTATTCAACCTTTAAAGGAGTTCTTGGGCATGCTCACGTTCAAAAAGGAGAGAATGGCCTGTCCTGTAAATATGACCCAGGCTCGGCATTCAACTGGCCTCGACTACGTCGGGCCTTTGGTAGCTAAAAATCGGACTCTGACTTTTTAGGCTAATGCTCTTTTTCGTGAGTTTTTAAATCAAGTTGACCCAATAGCTTAGACTAGGGTAACTTTAAAAAAATGGCCAACTAAATTTTGAGCTTCATCTTAATTTCAGACTCGAAGAAACTAAAGTTTAAGCCGAATAAATAAAAGAGACGTGAAATTAGTCATAACAAAATCCACAAAATTCAAATGCTTTTAAATAATCGAAAAAATAAAAATTAAAGATATTAAAATCTGTAATAAAGGGCCGATTATGAACAAGATCAAGAACTCTATTTTCAGAGAAGAACTTCCAGGAGAAAAAAAAAGTATTGTTAACCTGCTAATGACAGGGCATATCGTTACGATATCCTGCTTAGGCTATATGGCATTCTTTCTTTTTATTCAATTAGGGCAGGTAACTCGAATCGTTGATACTATTGATACGAATCATATGACCACAGAACAAGTCAATCTTCTCAAAGAGAGAGTTTCTCGAAGTGTAGGACAATGGCAAAACGAAATGATCGGACTTGCTATAATTGGTTCCATTGTTTCTATTATCGGTGGTGTTTATACAATCAACATGGTCATTCGTCCATTAAACAAACTTGTTAATTTTGCAAACAAAGAAGGAAGGACTGAGCCTTTGCCTGAATTTAAATCGAATACTGAGATCAAACAACTTGCTACGGCAATTACTGTACTCACCTCTAAACTCAATGAAATGACTCAAAGTTCAAGCAAAGATTAAAGTTTAAAGATATCTACCTAGTAGAAAAATTTTTTACAAGACAACTCTAAAACTCAGTAAAGAAATTAGAAACCCCTTTTAATTGCTGTTCAAACTCGAGATCTTTAATAGGAACTCCTATTTCTTCAAGCATTTTTAAATAGTAAAAATAGTTCATTTTCCCTTTTAAACGGCCTATAGCTTGAAGGACTATTTTATTTTCATCAGTGTTAGGGACAAGGTCCATACAATATTCTGCAAGAGAAACCGCCATACAAATGTCTGCAGTCTTTTTATCGCAGGAAACCTTATTAGGTCGATCTAGTATTGAAGAAACTCTTGATAGTTCAAGTAAATTTTTTCTTCGTCTGCGATCCATCTCTTCAATTTTAAGATATTTGGCACATTTTTCACGCAGTGCCATTACTTTCTGCTGAGGCTTGGAGTTCTTCCAGTTATTAATTCGAAGTTTAGTCTGTTCAGGATTAGAAACTAGTGTTCGTATTTTTTTGCTATGTGTTAATTTTCTTTCGCTGTTCACTTGCCCCCTAGACTTTTGCTCTTGCTCGAGGTAAGCTTTACTGAATTCTTTGTCAGTTGCTTGCTTATCTTTCCATTTTCTATAGCGGACATCAATTACATCCCTAGGAGTCATTGATTTCAATTCATCGTACAGTTTTTGCGCCTCCCCAAAACCAGTTACTGATTTTGCTTCTGCTATCATCAAATCATATTTTTCTGAATCTTTTAATTTAAGTGCAATGGCTGTAGGCTCGAATTGTTTCCAACTATAAAAACCCCCGGCACCTAAAAGTAGTAACAAGACTACTGCACCTTTAATAATAATTTTCATAGGCAATTACGCTATTCTGGCACGCTAAAAGTAAAAGAAACGACAAGAACAAATTTTAATCGCTAAATAATTTTAAGACACACTAGCAATAATAAATTCATTTAGAATTGATTCAGCCAACTCTTTAAAGCTTATCGGTTTTTTCAGGCAGGAGTTTATTTGTTAATAAATGTAAACAAGATAATCATTAAAATCCAAAGAAAGAAATTCAATGTTTAAAATGACGAATGGAGGTAAAGACCATGGACATACCATGCTCATCGGCAGCCATAATAACTTCCTCGTCCCTAATAGAGCCTCCCGGTTGGATAATGGCAGAAACACCACTCTTAGCTGCCGTATCAATTGAATCTCGGAAAGGAAAAAACGCATCGGAAGCCATAACACAATCTTTAAGATTTTGGCGAGCCTTCTCTATAGCTAATCGCGACGAATCGACTCGGCTCATTTGCCCCGCACCAATACCTAGCGCCTCTCCATCCCGAGCATAAACAATCGCGTTTGATTTAACGTGCTTTGCTACTATCCAAGCAAACAAAAGGTCGTCCATTTCTTTTGAGTCGGGTTGTTTCTTGCTAACAACCTTGAGGGTTGCAGGGTTATACGAAATAATATCCTTATCTTGAACTAGCAGCCCACCCCCCACTCTCTTTAAATCAAAAATGCGATGTTCAACAACCGGGGTCTTCCCTGGTATTTTCATTATACGAATATTTTTTTTACCTGAAAATAGTTTCAATGCTTCTTTATCATAATCGGGAGCTATTACCGCTTCTACAAAGTTTTTTAAAATTTCTTCAGCTGTATCTGCACCTACTTTGCGATTAAACCCAATTATACCTCCAAACGCTGAAACAGGGTCTGTTTCACGAGCCTTAATAAATATTTCGAGTTGTTTGTCTCCCACAGCAACCCCACTGGGATTGGTATGCTTGATGACCACTGCTGAACCTGCTTCAAAATCTTTTGCTAATTGCCAGGCTGCCTCAAGATCAACAATGTTATTGAAAGAAAGATCTTTTCCTTGAATTTTCTGAGCTGACACAATGTCCTGTGAGTTGGCATCCGGGTCACGGTAAAAAGCAGCCAATTGATGTGGGTTTTCCCCATATCGCAATCCCTGAATTTTTTCAAAAGGCAGCAAAAATATGGGGGCAAAGTCTTCTTTATCTTCTAATTTACCTGACAAATATCTTGAAATTAAAGAATCATATCTTGCGGTATGTGCATAAGCATCTCGACTTAAGCGCATACGTGTTTTTCGTGAAACAATCCCTCCATGACCTCCAATTTCTTCTAAAATAATTGAATAATCTTTGGAACTCACTACAACCGCCACGTCATCAAAGTTTTTGGCTGCTGACCGAATCATAGCCGGTCCTCCAATGTCTATATTCTCAATAGCGTCAGCTAACAAACAGTCTTCCTTAGCGATTGTATTTTCAAATGGGTATAAGTTGATTACTACCAAATCTATAGGATCAATATTATGCTCCTTCATCGATTGTCTATGGCCTTCAACATCTCTTCTTCCCAGAATACCGCCATGTACCTTTGGATGGAGAGTCTTTATACGACCGTCCATCATTTCTGGGAATCCGGTATAGTCAGAAACTTGCTTCACGGGAATTCCATGTTTGGTTAAGAGTGCAAATGTTCCTCCCGTAGAAAGAATTTCTAAACCAAGACCATGGAGTTTCTGGGCAAACTCCAAAACACCCGTCTTATCTGAAACGCTAATCAATGCTCTTTTAACAGACTTCATCAACTGAGAAGTTAAGGTTTGTTTTTTCGAGGCGGGCCCTTCTTTATCAAAAAATCAGGCGTAACTACGTCGATAATTTTTAGCATCCAAACTGGAAAAGAACCTATAGATTCCATAATACCAGGATCTTTCTTACTTACGTTTTGAGGTAAATCCTGCGTATTTTGGTTCTCTTCCATAATTACCCTCTATCATAAACAAATTACATTATGAGCTTATAGTTTAAGTGCGCGATGTTACACTTTTTTCTAGTTTTGTAAAACAAAAATTAAAAAAAAGTACTCCAGAGACCACTCCTGATTCTACTGCGAAGAGTTTTCTTTCACAACGCAAAGGCCTCGAGTAAACCTCCAATCAATCCCGCTCTTTAAATTAAGTCGTCCAAATTCTTGCTGCAAACTCAAGACACATGAATCCAATAGCATAGCTAAAAAACCTTTATCTTTTTCAGTCCAAGCTAGAGGTAGCTTAAGAAGTTCCAGTTTAAAAGACTCGACCAGAGTACCGTCACACTGTCTAACTTCATCCTTAAAAACCCCTGGCAAAAACACAATCTCAAGGAAACTTTTTGCCGCCGACTCGGACAATGGAGCGCAAGATATTTTCTTGAAAAGAATATAGTGTGCAAAAGCATTTGTAGTCCAAATATTTAAATCCACTGCTTCTTGCTTCTCCGGAATATCACATATATCTAAATATTGCTTTGCGGTATCTTCAGTCAAACCAAATCCTTTTCGCGCAAGCCTAAGGTGAAACAGCAATTGATCAAGAAATGACTCTGCATTCCGAACGTCTTGAATTGACCTAAAATGCCTCCAGCTAAAAGACTTCTCGACCTCCACCTCTGCAACTCTTGGGAAACGATCTAGGAGTGCCGCCAATAGATCCTTGTGAAATTCTGTGAGCATCCACTCAAGAAAACTTCCATTTTCCTTGAGAAAGTTTTCGGTCTTCCACTTTATATTCATTAACTGCTGATACCCTGCCTGAAATAAAGACAAGACATGCGTAGAGCGGAGAAGATTGGCCCCTTTTCCCAAGTCACCGCAAGCCCCCAACTCTAAGCCGATATTTATATAGCCAAGTACTTTTTGTAAAGATTCTTGGCGCATTTCCAAATCAGATGGCTTCACCTGGTCCGCGACCATAGTTTTATTTGCGAGATATACAAACTCCCAGCTAATTGTATTTAGGCGAGATGAACTACCCAACTTTAAAATAACATCTTTTAAAAATGGTACTGAGCCTGCAAGTAATAGCGGGTAGGTCGGAGCTATATTAAACTTTCCCTGATAAGCAAAGTCTTCTAACTCAGGAATGGGTAGTTTTAAGGCATCCGGGCTCGGCCGACTGTATACTCCCATTGCCTCTTTAAAATCAGGGATACCCCTCTCTGCTGTTCGAATAAGTCGAGATTGGTATGCCCTTTCGACTGTTTGAGTAACAGGGTACCAAATCACAGCTTCAAGGATCGAGGCATAAAGCGCTTGATCTTCTGATCGTAAAAGAGTGAGTAGTCTTTTTAGAGCCTCATTTTTTTCTGTTTTAAAATAAACTTTGTAAACACCATCCAAACTTACGTGCGCCAAATTTTCCACACCTTCGTAGGAGTCAGTCATCTCATCATCCTTAAAAACTTTGATGAGAGACTGGAACAAAACTACCTTCTGGTCGAAGTCTTCATTCTGCAACCATTCCAAAACACTAAAATTTTCACATGCATCTAAAAATTCTATCCACTCCAAAGCACACTCAGGAATAAATTGATCCCGATGCCACCACTCAAGATCAAAGCTGTATTGCAGCTGCCCCTGAGACATCATTGCAAGTATAGGGAGTGCTTCACCAATCCCTGTCTCTTTGATCATTTGATAAAGTTCTTCTGGTGGTAGCCCTCTGATAATCTCTTGAGAGTTTGGAGAGAGGTTTATAAAACTTTGCATTGCCGATCCTCGCAACTGCGTAGCGTAATGAATCTGATCCTCTATCGATAATTTTGCAAGGGCATCTTCAACTTTATCAGGGTGCTTATTAATCCATTCAACAGGAAATGGCTTTAAAACACCTGAAAAATTATTTAAAACATCCGTTATATTTCTCATCTTCAAATGAAAACCATAAAAAAAATATGGGTATTAAACTTCAACCATTTTTAAAAAAGTGGTATTAAACGCAATCTATTTATTTTATCTAAAACAAGAGTATTTTTATAATAAGGCGTTTGTTAAGTTCTTACAATAATAACTAGTATCTATTTTTTCGGCTTAAGCATGGCTAACGTTATCAATCTCCCAGTCTTTCCTTCTTTTCTGTAAGAATACCATCTATTGTTTTCACATGACGTACATGGTCCCTCATTATTAATATTTTCCATCAATACACCCCCTTCAAGCGCCTCCAACCTGTTTGCCTCTGGCAGGTCCAGAAAAAATTTTTTCTTGCTTTTTTTAAAAATAAATTCTGGATACAGTGAATTTTCTTTTAAAAAAGGCAATACACAAGGCTCATCCACCTCATAACAACATCCACGTATGGCAGGTCCCATCCCCACTATAAGGTCTTTGGGGTTTGATCTATATTCTCGCGAAAGGGCCTCTATAGTTTTGGTAAGTATCTGCTTTTGTGTTCCTAACCGCCCAGCGTGAACCACGCCAACCACGTGTTTAACGGGGTCAAATATAATTATAGGAACACAATCCGCTGTTAAAACTATTATCGGACAATCTGGGACATCAGTAATAATGGCATCTGCTTTGCGCTGAGATACTTCACTAACAGAAACATCTGAATCTTTTAAAACATAAACATGATTTCCATGTACCTGGTACACACGGAAAAAAGCTTCCTTTTCTATTCCCAACGAGTTTAAAAATATTTTCTGGTGTTCAAAAAACAACTCTCCATCACCTGTACTAAAAAAAAAGAATGGGTTTTTTTCACCGTTTATCAAGTGCCACCTTGAGCTAGTTCCATGAACTAACAACGACTGTTTTTGCAAAACATTAATAAAAAATGAAGAAATCATAATTTTTTTAAAAAAATATTCTTTGAATTAATATTTTTTTTTAATTTTTTTTAGCAAAATACTCATCTATCAAACCTTGTTAAAAAACAACAGCCCCCCCCTGCTAAGCCTTAAATAGGTGGAGTTCTAATGGTATTACAAAAAAAATATAAACAAATCCATAAAGACACGACTCAATTTATTTTCTCATGAATTCATCTCAACATGAATATTCACTTGACATTAAACATGTTTAGAATAAAATATTTATACAATGTTGGGGCGCTGAAACGACATCCAATATTGAAAAGGAGATCTTGATGGCAACCAAGAAAAAAGCAAGGAAAAAAGCAACAAAGAAAAAAGCAACAAAGAAAAAAGCAACAAAGAAAAAAGCA
>CAZOYP010000092.1:0-7837 GCA_964584125.1 uncultured Nitrospinaceae bacterium
ATGGAATGGGTGGTTGAAACAGGCCAGCCAAGATAACTGGCAAAATTAAGCCATAAGGCGGCAGAAAGTAAGGCCCCGATCATTCCATATACAAGGACAAGCGGAGTTTCTGAAAATATTGTGGGATCAAGCATTCCTTTCCGAATCGTGTCAGATACGTGACCGCCAACAAAAAAGGCGCCGGCAAACTCAGCAACCGCAGCAACATAGATCGCCTGTTTGAAGGTGAGTGAACCGGAACCCACACTGGTACCCATTGCGTTGGCAACATCGTTTGCGCCGATATTGCATGCCATATATATGCAGGCAGATACCGCTAAGACCATTAACAAAGTGCTTAAATCCAAAATAACCTCTGATTTGATTTATAAAAAAAATATTTGGTGAATTTAGTTAACGGGAAAGAAATAAATGAAGGGTTTTACCAATTTTTTCAGATTGGTCAGCTACGCCGCCAAGTTTTTTAATTACCTCGTTTAGCAAAAATAAATCAGCAGCAGCGAGATCGTTCAAAGAAAATAACTTTTGGGCTAATAAAAACTGTTTTTTATCTGCTTCGTATTCTGCAGTTCCTAAGTTTGAAGCCATTTCGTCTACTTTTTCTGCCTCGGCACCGCCAAAAGAGGCTTCCAACAGGTCCTCCAACTCGCGAATCATGCTGCATGCGTTATTAGCCAAATCTACAACATGCATAACCAAGTCCATCAAGGGTTCGCAAAGTGCCTTGGGAACATCGATATTTTTTATACGCATGAGAACAGCCAAATCTTCAACCGCATCGGCGATATCATCCTGTGCTGACAAAAGTCCCATAAAATCGCGTTTGTCCACGGGTAAAAATATACTTTGAGGTAAATGCTGCCGAATATCGGTTTTAATTTTGTCTGCTTTATATTCTACTTTTGATATATCCTTCGCAATTTCTTCAACTGTTTTATAATTTTTAGCGACATAAGCATCAAATAACGGTTTGATTTTATTGACGCATTCGTTGACCTGGTCGATATGGCTGACCAGTGGTTTGAATGGTGATTTCGCAAACATTGAAAGTATGGTTCTCATATACTTTTACCTCTCTAAAAAGCATCAATTATTGGTGCTACTATAATACGTTTTATTAAAGTTTTTCTATAGGAAAATTAAATTTTTCCTTTGGCAAGAAACGTAAAAAATGAGCTTTAAAATTTAAATTTCAAGTCCAGTTGGTGTTGTCCAGGGATATCTAATTTCCCGCCATTTATATCCCCGCGTTCGTTTTCGGTGGCAAAAAAGGTGTAAGCTAGTTGCGTGCCTTTTCTAATAGCATACTTTGCTCCCATTTCAATACCTTTAGCATTGGTGCCTCCCTGATGAAAGTCAGAATCTGTTAAAGCATAAAACACCGCATCTTGCTGGACAACCCGATAAAGGGTCTTAATTTGCCATTGCCCGGCCTTCTCAACTTTCTTGTCTCCAAACTTAAACCCCAATTGCCAAGCCGTATCTAGATCTTGGGCTATCGTATTATTTCCTGCAGGCGCATCGGCCTCGGTATTGACGGCATACTCACCAAAAAGGCTGCCATGCTTACTTCCTAAGGGAGAAGACCAATCAGCCATGAAATCCAAGGTCTGCATGTTAGTGGTATTGACATTTGTTCCTACAACTTGGCTATTCCTCTGGCCATCGCCACTACCGAGTTGCTTAGTGACTGAGCTTCCTTGATCGGTTAGGTGATTATAGTCGTATAATGCCAGAGCAAATTTAAATTTTCCGACTTTGGTTTTCTGATGAAGTTGTGCCTGCCATGCCAAAAGTACTACATCATCGGAATCAATATTATTTTTACGATCTGTTTCCTCGACTATGTATTGACCTGCAATAAACTGTAGGGTGGTGTCTCCAGATTTTTTTTGGTAGATTTCGGACAGTCCTTCAGGGTTTACATCACTATCCCAGACTACTTCTGATTTCATGAATGGGTTTTTTACCTTTCCACCCTGTACGAATAAACCATTCAAAATCTCCCAAGAGCCGTAGGCCAAGTTAAGAGAAATAGCTTCATTCCCGAAGGTCCCATCCAAGGTCGTATTGCCTGATGTGGATGCACCATCACCTCCAGTAGAAAAACTTAAAACAAGGTCTAGATCTTTATAGACATGAGCCTTGGCTTCAAATCGAAAACGAAGTCTTGGCCTTTCTGTATTCAAATGACCGTCAGGATCATTTGTAGTAGAGTTATCGCTAGCTCGATCTACTATTTCGTAACGCAGCCTCATGTCACCAAACCAACTTATTCTTTGAAGCATTTCAAGGAGCTTGTCATGAGAACTTACTCTTTCTATTAAAGCTTCCCGCGCAAGCTCTTCTTTTGTCATTGCACTCGCTATTCCTGCGAAGGAAAATAAAAATACTCCCAAAATAAAACCAGTGAAAATTTTTTTAATTATCAAATTTTGATGCATAGAAACCTAGAAAAGAAGCAAGATCCCAATTGGGACTGCAAAGCTTAAGGTAAAGAGAATAAAGTTGAGAATTTGAAGATAAAGAAATTTTTCTAAAATTGGTGCTGTTACCATTTCTACCCCCACCCGCCTGACTGCATGCTCGATATCAGACGATGTTATATCGCCCTCTTTTTTTGATAGTTCTTCTACTACGTTATCCAAGAAAAAGAACTTGATTACCTTGAGGATAGTTCCAAACAAGATACGGGAGAGAAAAGCGGTGACTCCTTGTTTGAGTTTCAACTGCTCCAGAAAGTTTTTCCCGATTCCATCAAAAGCATCTTCAAGTTGACTGAGAGGAATATTTTTGTTGAATCGAGGAATTTTCTCCACCACCCCATGTGTTAATAGATCGAGAAGGTCATGAAGACCAGCTAGTGCTTCGGTTATTTTTTTGCTGGAGGTTTGAATGATGCAGGCAATCAACCCAAAGACAGTGCCAAACCCGGTATACCAGCCGAAAGAAAAAACCAGGACTGCCGACACCACCCAAGTACTCCACTCTAACTCCTCCATAACAAAATGATCTACTATGAAAAAACCGGTTAGCCCGAGAGCAAATCCAATGCCCCCGAAAATGAATAGCCTAACGAATGTTCCAACTAGAAGATCTGAAAAAAAAAAGCGCCAATAATTAAGAATCTCTTCTTTTTTCATAGAATATTTTTTTTTAAGAAATTTAAAATAGATATGACGTATTTAGTGGGTCACCTTGACTTGAAGTATCAGATCACCTCTTTTTTTATCTTTCAAGTGGCCTTTACCTTTGATTCTTAATTTTCCACCATTGGGGAATTTTTCGGGGATACGGATCATTAACTGCTCAGGAGTTCCATCTATTTCATATGAAACCTTTTTATTTGTTCCTTCTAGTGCTTCCTTAGGGGGGATGGTCATAGCTAGGTTGTAATCCAGGGAGTTTTGGCTATTTATCCCTTTATTGAAAACTCCTTTAACAGAATCGAGAATATCAGGGTTTTTTACGTTTGGTTGATCTTTAAGATGTCCTGGTGATTTAGCATCATGCATTTTTTTTAATGCGAAAAGAGATGTCCCAACCATATGAGCTATCCTAAGTCCTTGTCCCACCCGCCCAATGGGGCCTGGAATCATTCCAAGTACTCGAACTATCCCCCCTAGAGCTCCTCCCATTAAGGTAGTTTGGAAAAAAGAATTGCCTGATCGAAAGCCTGACTTTGAAAACTCACGATTTAACTCCTCAAATACATCTTTGCCAAATCCCTTGCGAAGCATTTCTTCAAAAATGTCTTGTTGCGTGTAACGGAATTGAGAGTATTCGTTGGTTCGACCTGCCAAATGCTCAGCACGAAAACGATCATACTCTTTTCGTTTCAAAGGGTCTATCAGAACGCCATAAGCTTCAGTGATTTGCTTGAATTTTTCCTCACTGTTTGGAGCGTTCTTATTGTGATCAGGATGGTGTTCAAGAGCTAGTTTGCGGTAAGACTTTTTTATTTCTATATCTGACGCGTTTTCAGCAACATCAAGTATTTTGTAGTAGTCTTTAAACTCTCGAAATCTAGTTCTCATGATGAAATTGAATTTTAAATCGGATCAGTGTTTACATTCCGAACTGTTGAGGATGTAACATCTCGACAACGTTTGTCAAAACAATAAGTTAACTGTTTTTTTACCCCTAAAATCAGGAGCCAAGTAAGAGCCAAATTTGTAAATACATTTTATCATTTTTTTCGCTTACGGCTAGTATTGATCCGTAATGTATTTTTATTCTTTGCAATAGCTAGATCAGCTTTAGCTTTTCCTTTTGCGTGACGTTCTTTGCTCGTGGCTTTCCAATCTTCCCACTCTTTGACTTTTTCTTCTAATCTGGCAACTTCATTCTCTAAATTTTTTATCAGCTTGTCCTGTACCTCAATTGTCTTCAAAAGAGGTTCCGTGGCTGATGATATAACCTGACTCTTCTGAATCGATTCTGAGGCTTCTGAGGAGCTTAGAAGCCATTCTGGCGAAACATTCAAATAGTGCGAAATAGCAATAATATTATCAGAGCTAGGTTTATTAGCTCCTGAGAGGTATCTAGAAAGTACGGAAGGGTTAATACCCGTACCTTTGGCTACATCCGCTGATTTACAGCGTTTCTCGTGCATTGCTTGTCTTAATTTTTCAGGGAAATTGTTCACGGCTTTTGTTTATTGTAATAATGCAATAAAATTGTGTATAATTGCAGATGCGTAACAACTTAATTCTGAGAATTATAGCATTGGGAGGCAATATTATGAACCGAATTTTAGCCGTGGCAGTCTTATTAGGAATGGCTGGATGTAGCGTCACACAACCATATGTGACAAACATTTCACCCGCAGGAGAGCAAGGAATTTTAGTTGAAAAATGTAAGGCGCAGTTTAATTCGCTCACCGCAAAAGTTTCAACTGAACAATGTAACACCAGTTATGTTTGGTTGGGTAATGCTTCAATGGGAAAAAAGAAATTGGAGGAAGGGGCAAACCCAAATAACAACGTCATCACGATTAAGTAGCAAAGTTTTAAAGTTGTAGCTAAGATTTAATTAGAAGTTTAACTAAATATAAAAGCCGATTAATTCCTTCGGGAGTTTTTCGGCTTTTTTTATTTCTGTAGGATTTTATATTGATTAGCCCAACCACTTGGGGGTTTTAAACAAATATTATCGGCTGTAACAAATGCACAGATATTTTCCATTGAGTTTTTTGCACAGTTCTCTGGAGACTGATGCCGACAACCATAGGTTTGGTTGGGTGAATCTTTTGAGTTTAGAGGGGCACTAGATTGAATTACTAAGGATAAATTCATAACACATATTCTACCACTTATGGGTGACTTAAGTAAAAATTTTTCAAAGCTTGAAGTTCAATGCCCGTGCTCCTTTTCAAAAAGGGTGGCAAGACGCAATCAGTGATCCAAGAATACATACGATCATTGGAATGACTTCGGCACAAGTTGGAAAGACTGAAACATTTCTAAATAATCCTGTCGGTTATTTCATCGCACAGGACCCTTCACCTATATTGGTTATACAACCAACTTTAGAAATGGCACAAACTTGGTCGAAAGATCGGTTTGCTCCAATGCTAAGAGATTCACCTGCACTTAAAGATTTAGTCCAAGACCCAAGAGCAAGAAGCTCCAACAACACAATCCTTCACAAAACATTTGCAGGTGGTCATATCACTATGGCGGGAGCTAATAGTGCAAGCTCACTTGCATCACGCCCAATTCGTATTGTCTTCTTGGATGAAGTTGATCGTTTCCCAACATCGGCAGGGACAGAAGGTGACCATGTGCTACTTACAAAAAAGCGTACCACAACGTTTTTCAATCGTAAGATAATTATGACTTCCACGCCAGCCATTAAAGGCGCAAGTCGTATTGAACAAGCGTTCGCTGAATCTGATCAACGTAAATACTATGTTCCTTGCCCCAAGTGTGGTGAGTTTCAATTATTGATGTGGGCAAATGTTAAATGGGATAGGGGGGAAGGTGATAAACATTTACCTGACACCGCTCGTTATGTTTGTGAATATTGTAAGCATGAAATAAAAAAGTCAGATAAAAGCAGATTATTATTAGGTGGTGAATGGCGTGCCAAAAGCGAATCTGATGGTGTTGCAGGATTTTGGCTCAATGAACTTTATAGTCCGTGGGTTTCTTGGAAGGAAATGGTTGAAAATTTTTTAGAAGCAAAGAAATATCCTGAAACACTTAAAGTATTTATAAATACCGCATTGGCAGAAAGTTATGAGGAGCAAGGGCATACGGTTGAAGGTGATCCATTGCTTAGAAGAAGAGAATTATATCCTTATGATGCGCCCGAAGGAGTTCTAGTTATAACTTGTGCCGTCGATGTACAGGGCGATAGATTGGAATTAGAATTTCGTGGTTGGGGTGTTGGCGAAGAAACATGGGGGTTATCTTATGAAGTATTGGCGGGTGATCCATCAACCAAAGCTCTTTGGGATACATTAGATCAACATTTAGAACGAACCTTTACGCATCCATCTGGTCAAAAGCTAAAAGCAGTATGCGTCACCGTAGATTCTGGTCATCACACACAATCAGTTTATGATTATTGTAAACGCAAGCAACCAAGTCGGGTGTATCCAGTTAAAGGAGCTAGCACTCGTGGGGTTCCTATCGTTTCTCGTATGCCCGTGGATAAAAGAACTAACGTGCGTTTTTATTTGGTTGGTACAGAAAGTGCGAAAGAAACTGTGTTTTCAAGATTACAAATAGAGGATGTTGGAGAGGGTTATTGCCATTTCCCCATTCATTATGATGAAAATTATTTTGCAATGCTCACGGCTGAACATTGTGTAACAAGATTTCATAAGGGCGTGGCTAGAAGAGAATGGGTATTGAAGAAGGGTCAAAAAAGAAATGAAGCATTAGATATATTTGTTTATAACTTTGTTGCGTTAAAGATTCTAAATCCTAACTTTGAAGTGTTGGAAAAGAACATGGAAGGGGTAGAAGTAAAGCCATTGAAGAAAGCCAATAAACCCTATAAAATAAGGCGTGAAGGGAGTTTTGTTAACGGTTTTAGATAATAGGGGGAGCTATGCGAATACTACGAATTATACTAATGGTGTGTTTTGTTTTCACAGCGTACACGCCAATTGGAGAGGCAGTGGATATAGAGGCAGTGGATATAAGTAAAGGAAGCAAAAAAAAGTCATCATCTCGTGCCGCACTCCCTTTGGGTGTGGAAGATGTAGGTGTTTTTGAAAATAAAGAGAATCAGGGCGATTTCTACATGTTAGAACTAGAAGCAGTAGAAACTAAAGCCGATGGTATTCCTGACAGCGAGAGTGAACCTCCTCACTTGAATGAGAGGATCTTGCAACTTCAAAAGAAAAGTCTCGCTACTCCCACAGAAGATGATGGATATTAAATAAAAGGTAGTTTTGTTAATGGGTTTAGATAAGGGGAGGCACTATGAAAAAATATCTATTTGGTTTAGGAGCAATGTTAGTTGGTGCGGGATTGATGTTTGTGTTGATGCATGAGGAAGTGAGTGCGGATGATACGAAAAAAATTAAATGCGAAGTCTTTGACGCTGGTGCAGGTCACCACACATCACATTTTTCCTATTGTAAAATTAAAGACCTAACTTGTGTTTCTGCACATAATGGACTCAGTTGCGTGAAGACTTTTATGAGTTAAGATAAATACAATTGAAGAAAGCCAATAGACCCTATAAAATAAGGCGTGAAGGGAGTTTTGTTAACGGTTTTAGATAAGAGGTAAAAAATGAGAGTTATATTAATTTTGGTCATTGCTTTAATGCTGATCTTTACGTCTGGTTGTGATTTTGAATATGGAAAAGATAAATC
>CAZOYP010000093.1:0-7764 GCA_964584125.1 uncultured Nitrospinaceae bacterium
CCAAATTGAGTTTTTACAGGGCCGTGGACCTTTCCGATCTCCTCATTGAAGACAACCTTGTCAAACTCAGGTACCATTTGACCCGGATGAAACTCACCTAAACTGCCACCTTCAGCACCCGAGGGGCATTTTGAATTTTTTTTTGCGGATTCGGCAAAATCTGTACCTGCTTCAATTTCACTTTTCAATTTGAGACACTCTTCTTCATTATCTACCAATATATGTCGCGCGGCTGCAGATGACATTTTTTCTCCTTCGACTCTAAGGTAACTAAAAAATAAAAATTTTATTAAGTAATTGAATTTTAGCTGAGAAAATGGTTTATCGCAATGTATTTGCTAAAATTATAAAAATAATAATTAAGCGTTTTAAGTTTTTGGATTTTTGCCGGAATATCTGATGTGATTTTTATCTTTGGTTAGATTGCAGGAGTGGTCCTTGTGTGGGTTTACGTATAAAAGGGATTCGATGGGCTGATCTTTTCCTTTAAATTAGTCTAATAATGAAATTTTACCCCGGCTTCAATTCCGTGTGAGAAGGATTCTGCGGAGAAGTAGCCATCAAATTTAGTGTTATCAGTACTCAGGTATTTGTAGCCAAGTAACAGAGACAGTTTTCTAGAGAGCTCTATATCGACACCCATTTTGAGTTGATAGGCTAAAGTAAAATCGGCTCTGTCGCCCTTGGTGACAATATTTACTTCGTGAAAAGCATAACCAATTCCGTACCCTACATAAGGAGTATAGAATTCCCTTATATTGAAAGAGTAAATACCATTGACTAAAAAAGTTTTAGAAGTCATATCTCCATCTACGCTACCGCGAAAATCTCTGTTTTTATAAGAGAACTCTAATTCCGTGCTAACTGAATTTTTAAACTTGTAACCTATGGAGTGGCTAAATCCCAATGCTGTATCGCTAAAGCCTGAACCTATATTTACATCAAAAAGAGTTGGTGCAACATTATTTAATGACGAGTCGCCAAATAAATCCATTGAACCAGTTAAAGTAAAATACGTCCCTGTAGTACTAGATGCATTTACCTGAGGAATTGGTAATAAGAAGGCAAGTGCAAAGAGCAAAATACTTAATAAAGGTATTTTTTGCTTGGATTTAGAGTTTGGATTTCTCATTGTTAGTAATTATTAGTTGTTGGGTGCTCTGTAATAGTATAAAATCAAAGGGTTAACACTATTCTAACGGCTAAAATCTAAAAATCTTTATTTGTAAGAAGTAAATAACGGGTATTTTCTTTGTATATTATAGTTTCTAGTAATATAACTTTTTCTGAGGTTACTATCTTATAGAAAACGAATAATAGTTGTTGTTTCTGATTGCACTGATTTTTGGGTTTTACGTTGTTTTCTTAAGAAATTACAATCTAGAAGGATTAAGAGTCCTTGCCACTATTTGCCATAAAGATTATAAACATTTTAATTATAAGATTTTTTGGTACAATCAGACTTCTTTTCGCTAGCTCCAACCTTAATCTAGGAACCTCATGGCTGAAGATGGCATAAATAGTTTTATAAACTCTGTCCCTTTTTTTAAAGCATTTAAGGATACTGAAAAGCAAAAGTTAATAAACCGCGTAGATTGTTTTTTAAAGTTTAATAAAGATGAAGCAATTTTCAAACAGGGGGATTCGGGAGATACGTTGTATTTAGTTCTTCAAGGGAAGGTTAGTTTATTTAGGCTGGGTACAATTAAAGCTAGTGATGGGCGTATTTCTCTGAAGAATGAAGTGGAAAAACATGTAACTGACTTAGGTCCAGGAGCTATTTTTGGTGAGATTTCCATGCTTACTGATTGCAAAAGAAACTCTAGTGCCCGGGTGGCCTCAAATCAAGTAGTAGTTTTGAAAATATCTAAAAAGTTAATAGATAGTCTAAATCATCCCACGCAAATCAAGTTCCACCAGCAGTTATTATTGTCTCTAGCTACTCACCTTGATGATATGAATTCACAGTATATTGACTTGAAATACCAATATGAGGAGGATGGCACAAGTCCTAAAGGGGCCTAGGAAAATTGTTTGAAAAATTGTGGTGTATGGTAAAGGTTAAGAAAACTTAGAATAGAAAGTTTTTAGTTTGTTTGTGAGGATTTTTTTTTAAATGATTAACTTTTTTACCAACTAGAGTTATTGCTTTTGATTGAACTGCTGGAGTTAATGTTTTTTTTTTGAGTCATGTCACATTTCCCATCAAGTTTTGCTCCAACCTCGATATTCAAGGATGGAGATTGAACATTTCCTATGATTTTGCTCTTGGGGCGAAGTTCAACTCTTTCTGAAGCTACTATATTTCCTTTTACTTGTCCTTCGCAAACAACTGTTCCCGCCTGAATATTTGCATAGATTTCCCCTGTTTCAGTTACGATTAAAGTACCACCCGTGTGAATCTCACCTTCGAACTTACCATCAATGCAAAGGGTGCCCTTAAAGCTTAACGCACCCTTGAATGAAGCTTCTTTACCCAAAAAAGTTTGTTCTAAATGTTCTGAATTATTTGAAGCCATACTTTTATGCCCTAAAATAATGGTTAAGGAGCTGTTTTATCTGGAATCGACTCGCATGTTACACTAAAAAAAATATCGCACAATATTATTTTTACTGTCTATTTGACTTGATGAAAGGATCTCTCATTCATACCTCAATAAAACAAAGAACCAGTCCTTAATGGTTGATTCTTTGTTTTATTTGGTAGCGGGGGCCAGATTCGAACTGACGACCTTTGGGTTATGAGCCCAACGAGCTACCAGGCTGCTCCACCCCGCATCGATTTTAAATTTGACCAGACCTTTTTTATTAGCTCAGCAGATCTAACAAAGATTATAGGTTTCCTTTTCTTTGTCAAGTTGGTATTAGACTAATTATCGTTGCTTGACCAAAAATCAAAACTACTTGATCCACGATTGCAAAGTAAAAGCCACTCGACACACAAGAAAAAGTGTGTGAGTAGCTTTATTTTATAGCAGTAATCTACTACAAATTAGCGTTTTTGCGGCTGGGATTATGAAATAACGAAGTTTCAGCTGTCAGTTCTTCTAATGCTGGAAACTCTTGATCTGTGTGGATTGCTTTTGCTTTATTCAAAAGCTCTTCCTCAGTTTCTTTGTTATCTTCATCGGGTATGCAGCAGTCTACAGGGCAAACTTCCTGACAGGCTTCTTCTCCATGAAAACCCACGCATTCCGTGCAGAGTTCTGAATCTATTTCGTAGAAGTCTTCACCTTCAGAAATAGCACCGTTAGGACATTCTGGCTCGCAGACTCCACAGTTTATACATTCGTCAGTGATGAGAGTTGACATGTTCGTTTCCTTATTTTTTTTAGTTTAAATATTAAGAATATTTATTATGTTAGATTATACTTTTATATCATCCAAGTTACTTGCTAAGTATTTATGCTAGATCTACTAATTTGCGATTTAATATAAAAGTTTTTCTAACTTAACAGATGTTCATTCAAAGAGATATATAAATAAATACCTTCTAAGTCAAGAGAAATAACTTGATTATTCATGCTTGTCAATTATTTTTTTGTGAATATATTATTTTTAGGCGATTGTTCATCAAAGTTTTTTTCTGCACCTATTGATTTGGTACCGTTTTTTTCTATTTGAATATGATAAATCATGCCAACTAAACGAATTCTAATATATTTCCCTCTAGTCCTTATAGTATTTTTAGGGCAGTCTTTTTTTTGGGTTCCCACCTACGATAAGCAAGCATTAGGAAATCCGGAGCGTCTAAAAAAGTACATTCGAGGTTCCTCTGGAGATGCGGAAATTCTCAATCCTGTTATCAGTGCAGATACCGCCAGTAGTTCAATTAATAGTCTGGTCTTTGAGGGTTTGATCGCATTGGATGATAATCTAGAGTATAGACCACGCCTGGCGACTTCATGGACTCAGTCCGAGGAAGCCTTTCTTGTTGTGGATACACGGTATAATCTCAAGGCAATTCAAAGTCGCTTGCCAAGCTCTGCCGCATGGATAGATTATATAAAAGATTCACTTAAAGATAATTTTGAATGGATTACAAATATAAACGATATTGAGTTGGTTTTAGGTGAGATTATTCAAGGGTCTATTCAAGTGCCGATTTTGGATGATCATGGGTTACCGAAAAAATCACAAGGGCGCCCCGTTAGTGAACCTATATCTTACACCTTACGATACCCTGATCGAATAAAATTTACTCTCCATCATATTGATCAGGATTTCTTCGATCCTATCAAGAAATTGATAGGGGAGGAGTATTTTAAAAATTTTTCCTATGATGATTTTATAATTGCAAAAAAAAATAGCCAGTACGATAGATTGAAAGCACATTTCTCTAAGATTCTTCCATTAACTGAACACAATCCTGTTATAGCTTTTAATTTGAGGCGTGGGGTTCGTTTTCATGATGGACACGAATTTGATTCCGGAGATGTTTTATTTACCTACCGGTCAATTATGGACGAGAAAACAGCTTCTCCCCGTCGTTCCGATTATGAACCTGTAAAGCTAGCTTTGGCTGAAGGACCTCATAAAGTACTTATTACTTATAAGCGATTATTTTCGCCTGCGATAAATTCATGGTCTATGGGGATTTTACCTGAGCATCTTCTAAACGCTGATTCCTTGAGAAAAGAAGCTTTCAAAAATAATCGTAATCCAAATGAATTTACTATCCGAGATAGCACGTTTAATCGAAATCCAATAGGTACCGGACCTTTTAAGTTTTCCAAATGGAAATCAGACGAAATCATACGTCTTAACCGGAACGATGATTACTGGGAAGGCCCTCCCGAATACGAAGAATATATTATGCGTGTTATCCCGGATTCACTTACCCGTGAAATGGAGTTCTATGCAGGTGCTGTGGATAACTATAGCGTTGAACCTCATCAAATAGCGCGTTTTAAGAAAGAAGATAAGTATCAGAACTTTTCCAGTTTAGGATATTTTTTTTCATATATTGGATACAACCTAAGGAACCCTCTGTTCAGCTCACCTGAGGTAAGGCGGGCATTAGGAATGGCAATAGATATTGATCAGATCATAAAACATGTACTTTATGGAGAAGGGGAGAGAGTAACGGGACCCTATCCAAAAATGACTGACTGGTATGATCAGAATATTAAACCTCTTCCTTATGATCCTGATGAGGCGCTTAAGATCCTTAATCGTCTAGGTTGGGAGAAGAACTCGGAAGGGTTTCTCGAAAAGGATGGAAATATATTTGAGTTCAATCTCATTACGAATAACGGTAATTCTATTCGAAAAAATATTCTTACCATCGCTCAAAATGGATGGGCTAGACTAGGTATTAAGTGCAACACTCAGATATTTGAATGGGCAGTGTTTCTTAAGGACTTTGTTAATACGCATAATTTCGACGCGATTATTCTTGGATGGAGTATGGGGGTTGACCCAGATTTATTTCAGATATGGCATTCTAGTCAGACCGAAAAGCGGCAACTTAATTTTGTTGGTTACAAAAATACAGAAGTTGATCGACTTATTGTTCGCATTCGTCAAGAGTATGATAGAGAAAAACAAATTAAGATGACAAGGCGGCTCCATCAAATAATTGCCGACGATCAACCATATACATTCCTTTATGTCAATAAGGCTACCCAGCTACTAGACAAAAAAATTGTGATTGTCGAGCCCCAATCGGATGGTTCAGAAAAATATGCAAAAATTTTTCCGACCCGTGGTGGTGATATAAACTATTATTTTAATAGATGGAAAAAGCTCGATTTTGTGCCTCAGTTTAATCATTTAAAATAAAATAATTTTTACTTAAATATCTTCCGCTGCAGGTATATTTCGATGGTGTTTTTGGCATTACTGGCAACCGCAATATCAGTCATGCTGTCGTTATTATAGTCACCACTTGTAATCCCAAGTGGCGTTCCGCCATCCACTATGTAATCACGGGTAGGGTAGTGGAATGACTCGTTAGTGAGTCTTATTACCAAAGAAAAATTACTGCTTCTAGAGTTAGCAACGGCAATATCAATTTGATTGTCTGAATTGAAGTGACCTACTGTAAGAGCAATGGGACCACCTCCGCCCGAGAAAGTTATTTTCTCCTTAAAAGTTCCATCACCTTTCGAAAGAAGCATATACATGTTATCGCCTTGGCCAGAACTGAAAATAAGATCATCTAGCCCATCATTGTTCATGTCTTTTTTGACTAACGCCAAAGGAACTAGTCCTTTTGCGATACTTTTTGGTTTGTAAAAAGTCCCATTGCCTTTGCCTATGTAAAGGCGTATTGCACTTGATGCAGAACTACTAGTTGCTAGAGCAATATCAATATTCCCATCTTTATTAAAATCCCCAGACACCCCAGAAAAAGGTCGGGATCCTGTTAAGTGGGTTTCTCCTTTGCTAAAAGTGCCGTTTCCTGATCCTAGGAAAATTTCCATTTTGTCAAATGTAAGTGTTACTGCTACATCGACTTTGTCATCACCGTTAAAGTCACCAGGAATAATTGCAAGAGGTACTTTTCCGGTTTTAACAGCGGGAAGTCTGCGAAAAGATCCGTTTCCATAACCAAGAAGAATTATGAATTGCCCTGCACCTCGAGAATTTATCAAAAGGTCTGGAATACTATCGCTATTGATATCACTTGTTGAAATTGTTGTCGGTTCAGAAGCGACGGGGAATGTTAGTGTTTTTTTGAAGGTTCCATCACCATTACTTAGTAGAACGGATAGTGTATTGTTTTTTGCATTAGCTGAGACCAGATCTGGCAGGTTATCCAAGTTTAAGTCAACAGAGATTAAGTATGCTGGACCTCTGCCAACCTTTAATTCATTGTACTTATAAAATATATCCGGTGGTGGTGAAGGCAGTTCCAATCCACACCCTAAAGATTTGTAAACAATTAGAAATAAACTTAAAAACCTAAAGATTTTTATTTTATTCTGATAGAAAATAGGGAATATGGCTTCTTGCATTTTTGGGAACTGTGGGGTTGTATTCTCAAGGCTATGCGTATATTAAATTGACTTGATTTTAGTTTAAGCCTGTGCCAGAATCCAGACCCTATAATATCCCCTCGCTTCAGCATTTGATGTCTGAGGCTACTTTTAAAAACCCATGAGGAGGAAGTCTTGAGATCCTACCAAAGTGTCCTTATTGTTAAACCTGACTTGGATGAAGCCCAAGTTGATCAAGTACTTGAGAAAATAACCCAGTTTCTGTCTAAAAACAATGGTTCTATTGTAAAAGTTGAAAAGTGGGGTAAGAAGCGTTTAGCCTATCGAATCAATAAGAGCCGTTTTGGTTATTATATAAATATTTATCACACCTGTGAGAGTATAGGCGTTCCTGCTCTTGAGGCATCTTATAAGTTATACGATCTTGTCCTTAAGTTTCTTGTGATTAGGTTGGCTGATAAAGAATTTAAGTCAGCGATTGAGCGTGATTTCGATGCAGAGTCTGAAGAAAAAAAAGATTCGTCTGCTAAAGAGGAAAAGTAAAATATTTTTTTAGTTTAATTTTGATGTAGGTAATGTTTATTTGACCCAGTTAATATAAATTACATTGAGTTATGGCTAGTTTTAATAAAGTAATGCTGATGGGTAATTTGACCCGAGATCCAGAGTTGAGATTCATCGCTAATGGTTCAGCTGTCGCAAGTTTTGGTCTTGCTGTGAATCGCAAGTTCAAACAGGGGGATGAATGGAAAGATGACGTTTGTTTTGTTGATATAACTGTTTGGGGTAAGCAAGGAGAAAATTGCGCTGAATATCTCAG
>CAZOYP010000094.1:0-7527 GCA_964584125.1 uncultured Nitrospinaceae bacterium
CCATCAATACAAAATTTGCAGACCACACAGGTATATCCTCTCCTGTTAGTGGATTGACTGCATACGCTCCTGTGAAGACTCCACTTTTCTCTCCCGCTTCACTAGTGCGATCAACCTTATCTTCTTGTTTTACCCTATTAACAAATTCGTTAACTTCAATTTCCTGTTTTGTTCCTAGAGACAACTTCGTTACTAGTGGATGTTCTGGTGCCAAAACCATAAAGGTCGCTCCATAAAGAGTATCTGGACGAGTTGTAAAAACCTTAATAACCTCGTTTTGGTCTTTAATATTAAAGTCAACTTCAGCCCCGTAACTTTTACCAATCCAATTGCTTTGCATTGTAAGCACCTGTTCGGGCCATTTTCCTGATAGGCGATCACATCCCTCCAATAATCGATCAGCATAGTCTGTTATCTTAAAAAACCACCCTTCTTGAAAACGATCTTCTACTTCACCGTCACAACGCCAGCAACACCCATCAACAACCTGTTCATTCGCCAAAACTGTGTTACATGCATTACACCAATTGATTTGCGATTTTTTACGATATACTAAACCTTTTTCATAGAATTTTAGAAAGCACCATTGATTCCAACGGTAGTATTCAGGACGACAAGTAGCAATCTCTCTATCCCAGTCATAACTTAATCCCAAGCTTCTTAATTGGACTTGCATAGCAGCAATATTATCTTCTGTCCACTGAGCAGGGTGTGACTTATGCTGGATAGCAGCATTTTCAGCTGGTAATCCAAACGCATCCCAACCAATTGGATGCAACACATTAAAACCTTTCATACGCATAAACCGTGCAACAGCATCTCCAATCCCATAGTTTCGAACGTGACCCATGTGAATTCTTCCTGATGGATAAGGAAACATTTCCAATAGATAGTACTTTTGTTTTGAAGAGTTGATCTCCGCTTTGAAGGATTTATTCTCTTCCCAATACTTTTGCCACTTCACTTCAATGGACTTAAAGTCATACTTTGACATTTGTTTTATTGATATAAGATTGAAATTAAACTCGTGAAAGAATTAAACGCTTATCTTGAAGAAACGACATAGTAACGAAATTTTTAAAAAAAATCGACCTTCGCAAATATAAGCAACCATCTGAAAAATTACGCTAGTAGTTTTACCTCGACTTTCTCGGTGCTATAATTTTTACTAATTATGAATGATACTTCTGAAGTCATTGGGGCAGTATTTATAATTTACCTAGGAATTATGCTATGGATTGGATTCACCGTATCCCGATCTACCTCTTCTCCTAGTGACTTTTTTCTCGCTAACCGATCGCTAAAAGCTTGGGTTACTGCCATTTCTTCAACTGCTAGTTCTGAAAGCGCTTGGGCAGTAATTGGAACCGTTGGACTTGCTTATAAGGACGGGCTATCCGCACTTTGGTTTTTTCCTGGTTGTCTTTTAGGATACGCATTGAACTGGTTTTTTGTTGCAGAACGATTAAGAAAATTCTCTCATGAGAAAAAAACTCTCACCGTTCCTGAATATCTTGAAACACACTTTACTGATAATACTCACCTTATACGAGTGATTTCTGTAATTATAATTTTTGCCAGCATGATGGCTTATATTGCAGCACAGTTTCTCGCTATTGGAAAAACTTTTGATGCCATTTTTGGAATACCACACCTCGTCAGCATTCCTATCGGCGGAACTATAATCATCACCTACACCACGATGGGAGGTTTTCGCGCTGTAGCTTGGACCGACTTTATTCAGGGACTAATAATGGTTATTGGTTTGGTCATGCTATCCATAACTGCTGTAGTAGAATTAGGCGGATTCTCTTTGGTAACACAAAAAATTAATGCAATTGCGCCGATCGCCCTTACTTGGATGGGAGGAAAAACTACATCCGTATTTTTAGGATCAATGGTCGGCCTCTTAGGCATAGGACTGGGCTACCCTGGCCAACCACACGTCATCACACGCTATATGGCAGCGAAGGATTCCAAAACAATTAAACAAGGTACTTGGATAGCTTTTGGTTGGGGAACATTAATATATAGTTCTGCAATTACTCTTGGTATATGCGGACAAGTTCTTTTTCCAGATTTGTCTGACCCTGAACATTTGTTTGCAACTGCCGCCGAGAATCTACTACCTTCGTTTTTAACTGCTATAGTACTAACCGGGATTCTCGCAGCAATTATGTCAACCGTATCGTCCCAAATTATTGTAGCTGCCTCTGCTATAGCACACGACATTTACAGCAAAGTCATAAATGCTTCACCAACCCCTAAACGAGTTATTTCAATTAGCCGTCTGACTATATTCTTGATCGGAATAGGTGCAATGCTTGTAGCACTGATGGACACGCGTATAATTTTTTGGTTTGTGCTATTTGCTTGGTCGGGACTTGGTGCAAGCTTCGGGCCTGTAATTCTATTTACACTATACTCTAAAAAGGTAACTCGGAGTGGGGCGATTGGTGGTATGTTGACCGGCTTTTTCACTACAATTGTCTGGAAATCAACAGGACTGTCCAACACCATCATTTACGAACTAGTTCCTGCATTCTTACTATCTTCTTTGGTAATTTGGGCAATGAGTAGAAGG
The DNA here is from genome assembly GCA_964584125.1 of uncultured Nitrospinaceae bacterium. GTDB lineage: Bacteria > Nitrospinota > Nitrospinia > Nitrospinales > VA-1 > Nitromaritima. Next base: position 2,585 of record CAZOYP010000094.1, read on the forward strand.
CAAGTTAATCAGTAATATTTAATTCTATTAGTTGAGTTTCGATAAGACTAGCCATTCGGTGGGATGCTCCCTGATGATGTAGCATGAACCCCTTCGCCTTGCCTGCCAGTTTGGCTCGTTCAATTTGGTTTGATAACCAATTTTTGGCCGATGCTTCGATTTCGTCAGCATTACTTACCTGGATACCAAGCCCACTTTTAATCAATTCATCTGCGTTATGCTGATTATTTTCTATAAACGGCCCAAATAAAACTGGTTTATCTTGAGAAACCGGCTCTATCAAATTGTGTCCACCGCCTGGAGCCAATAAACTTCTTCCCACAAAAGCGAAATCGCAGATTGAATAAACTTCTGCCAACTCACCCATTGTGTCTAATAAGAGAACTGAAAAACCATGGTCGCTTTTATCCCATTGATCAGAACGGCGCACAAAGCTAATTCCTTTTGACATAATAATTCTTGCAACATGCGCACACCTTTCAAGTCTACGCGGAGCTAAAACCAGAATTAAGTTACCAAATTGTTCCCTTAATTTACTATGAACATCGAGGATGATTTCCTCTTCCCCTCCATGGGTGCTGCCAGCTACCCAGACCATAGAAAGTGGAGCAATACAAAGTTTCCTGCGAGCTTTTGCTCGTTTTTCTTGAGAAGAATTAGAAAGCGTATCAAACTTTGGATCGCCAACCACCATAAGACGCGACTTATCTACACCAAAAGACTCTAACTTGCTTTTGCTATGCGGATTTTGCATACACAACAAGGTAAACCTATTGAATTGTTTCGAAAAAAAAGCCCTAAATATCTTGTACTTTCGCATCGACCGGGAAGAAATCCGACCGTTAAATAACAAGAGGGGCACCTCTTTCAAATGCAAAAGGTGAATGAACCCAGGCCAGAAACCTGTTTCTACCAACACAAACAAATCCGGCTTGATTTTTTTGATTGCAGTCCAAGTAAAAATGAAGCAGTCAAGGGGGAAGAAAAATATTTCGTCAACATCTGAAAGTTTTTTTTTTGCTGCTTCAAACCCAGAATCAGTAGTTACAGAAACAACTATACGGTCTTGTGGTCTACTCCTCTTGAGAAGGCGAATGGTAGGTGTAACGCCAACTACTTCCCCTAGAGATAACGCGTGAAACCAAATGGTTTTTTGACCACTCTTTGTCGCACCATTCAAAGAAATTAAACCGCAATGATCATTAAGCCTACGCCATTTATTTCGACTGAACAGTGAATACAGAGCAAAACAGGGGAAGACGATCAACATAGCGAAAACTGAAAATACGTGATAGCAAAAAATCATAAAAATAGTGTTCAGGACACTAATTTGTAAAACGAGTTATCAACTCGATAGTTTTATTAACCGCACCACGGTTGTCAACAACTGTTTTCAATGCTTCTCTTCCTAAGCTTTGTCGTTCTTCCTTATTACTCAGTAATCTGCTCAAAACATCATACAATTCTTTAGGGTTGTTTATCTGAATTCCACCTCCCGAATCTATCAATAAACGCGCCTCCTCTTCAAAATTGTTCATGTGTCCTCCAAATATAACCGGCAAAGCATAGGATGCAGGTTCAATAATATTTTGCCCTCCAAACCTAGGATTGAAACTACCGCCCACAAATGCAAGGCAAGCTTTTGCATAATACCCATTCAATTCTCCTAATTGATCGAGTAAAACTAGACGAGTATTTCTCAAACCCAATCTTTCGGAGTGAAGCTGAAACTCAGCTCCGTAGGACACCATCAATTCTTTCACTTCACTCAATCTCTCTAAATGACGAGGGGCAATTACAAAATTAAGTTCTGGGTACTCTTGATAAAGTCTTATAACTGCTTCCATCACAGGCCCTTCGTCACCAGGTCGTGTTGAACCAAAAACCACCCAACTGGACTCCTTTTTCTCTAGCAAAGAGATATTATCGTCTGAAACAAGAACATCAAACTTAATGTTCCCATTCACCCTCACTTTCCTCGAATCAACTCCTAAATTTAGAATACGATCAGCATCTTTTTTCGTACGCATTGAAAAAAAAGTTACGCTCTCAGCAATCCATTTAAAAATAAAAGAAAACAACCGATACCGACCCACAGATTTCTCAGTTATACGCCCATTAGCAAGAAGAATAGGTATCTTTCGGCGTTTGCACTCACTAATAAGACCAGGCCACATCTCCGCTTCAATTAAAATAAGTATCTTAGGGCGTAAATGGTTTAGCACAGGTTTAATAAAAAGCAAAAAATCTGGAGGCATGCGGAATACATGTTCAATCCCATCCTTTTTTGCTTGATCAAAGCCAGTGGAAGTAAATGTTGACAAAACAATTGGACAAGACTCCCCTTTTTCTTTTAACTTGGAAATAAGGATTTTCCCTAACCGCACTTCACCCACTGAAGCCGCATGAATCCAAATGCAACCGATCTCCGGATCAAGAGCCTTATATCCAAACATCCTTTTCAAGAAGTCAAACCTAAAATTGGTACTAAATATAATTCGCAAGACTATGACAGGTAAGACAACTAGGATGGCAAATGCAATGATAGTATGATAAATAAAGCTCATGGAACTTGAAGTATACCTAATTTACAGGCATAGACGACTTTAATTTATGGAATTTGAACGACTTTATTATCAGGTCATCACTCCTCAGCGCAAGTTTTACCATTTCCCAGTTTATCTGCTATTAAAAATACTTTCATTTTTTTACCTCTGGGGCCATTACTTTCGAATGTGGGCCTACCGCTGGGATCTATTCCCTTCACATAAACTTGACTGCAGAGTAATCAGCGTTGGGAACTTAACACTTGGAGGGACAGGGAAAACTCCTGTGGTCATTATGATAGCGGAAATTCTTCGCGGAAACGGACGTAAGCCTGGAATTCTTTCGCGAGGATATGGGGGAAACTCCAAAGATGAAGTCAACGTGGTATGCGATGGAAAAAATATCCTACTTTCAACCAAAGTTGCTGGAGACGAAGCAGTAATGATGGCGAATCGACTTAAAAATGTTCCAGTATTAGTAGGCAGCGATCGATATCAAACAGGGCGTTATGCAATTAAACATTTTGGAGTAGATACACTAATTCTTGATGATGGTTTCCAACACTTAGCTCTGAAACGCGATATGAACATTTTACTTTTCGACCATCAGCGCCCGTTTGGTAATGGGCAGATCTTCCCTGCTGGTGAATTACGAGAACCAAAAAAAGAAGTCCGTCGCGCTGACTTCGTATGCATCACCCGATATTCAGGGTCAAGTTACCCGCCCGGGATTAACGAACAACTAATCAAAGATTTGCCGCTCGTCAAATCAACTCTACGACTGGACTCACTTTTCAATTTAAATGGTGGAGAAAATTTTGATGTTAAAAAACTACAAGACCAGCCTGTTGCCGCTTTTTCTGGGATTGCAAACCCCGATGATTTTCGAAAACTTTTAGAAAAATCAGGAGCTAGGGTGGTTTGTTATCATCCCTTTCCAGATCATCATGATTACAGTCTAACAGACCTTAAGCAGATAGAAGATTCTGCACGAAAGTCAGGTGCAAAGTTTATACTTACAACTGAAAAAGACGCTGTAAAAGTCAAGTCAAGGTCGATAACTATTCCTCTTTATAAAGTTGCTTTGGAGATGGAAATTTTAGAGGGACGAGAAACATTCAATCAACATGTATTAAGTTAAATACCTATTCATCATGTAAATGATTACCGAGAATAGCAGAATGCGAGTCTTAATAAGGGTTGATAAGCCATACTACCTGTGATTAAAAAAATTTACAATAAACCAAAGATATTCCTCTGACTAAGGTTACCAATCCAAAAATAATAAAAAATGTTCAATCCTAAATCTTTGACACCTAATCAAAAAATTTTTTTGGACCTTTTGATTCCGTCTCTTTATCTACTACCTCTTTTAATCGTATTCTTCTTACCTAAAAATTTTGGATTTGGCAACGAAAGGTTGGTTCCTTTCAGCCTGGCTATTGGTATTTCGGGCTTGACGGTTTGGATTGCTGGCATGGCTTGCCTTGGCAAGGCTTTGAAAGTATTACCAGAGGCAAACTCGATTGTGGCAAAAGGGATTTACCGCTTTATTCGACACCCTATCTACGTAGGAATTGTATTTACTCATTTCGGGCTATTTTTTGCCTGTGGTTCAAAGTTTGGGATAATTTATACATTTATCCTCATTATTCCTATAAATATTATTCGAGCTCAATTGGAAGAAAAAGCCTTGTTTTCTAAGTTTGGGGAACGCTATCGTGCCTACCATAACTCGACTTGGTTTTAAACAATCTAGATTATTAATTGATATAAATTTTTTACAACACTAGGGGCTGAGAAACTAAAGATTACATTTATTTTATAAATCCCCGTTTTTATTTTTTCCAAAATTCACAAAGGACAGAAGTAATTCGATATAATGCAAGCTAGTTAAGAAATTATAAACTTAAATGCCTCCTCATTTTATGATTAGCTGAGTGCTGTCGGGGAAAAACTTGCCCTCTAAAAAATAATATTAAGCCTTATAAAACAATTATTTTTGCAAACTCAAAGGACTCATCTTTCCCTTGACAAACGCACTATTAACAATAGAATGGGCTTCCGTATCTAGGCGCGTAGCTCAGGGGTAGAGTACTTGCTTGACATGCAAGGGGTCGGCGGTTCGAAGCCGCCCGTGCCTATTTCTCTTCAGAAATCTACCTTCCATGGGTTTTTTTTATAGTCCAATTAAGGCATTGATTGCGTTTAAATATCTCAGCCTTCGGGGTATTAGATACTCAAGAAATTGAATGAAACAAAGTTTAAGTAAATATTTAATGACTGTTCTCTAAAATTAGCCCAAATTTCTAAAAAATTTAATGGGAAACGATAAACCAAAATTTGACCTTGAAACAATTCGCCACAGTACCGCTCACTTGATGGCTCAAGCAGTAA
>CAZOYP010000095.1:0-7518 GCA_964584125.1 uncultured Nitrospinaceae bacterium
AATCTAACCTGATACACGTTATTCACATCTTTGATATATTGGGCCATGCCCTTAGGTATATTTAGAGTAGCCAAAGCTTCATCAAAGGAAAGGTTTACACTCTCGAGAAAGCTTACCTCTTTATCCAGTGTTACGGTCATACTAGTCTCCTGTTTTAATTACATTAGGAATCAAGTCCAGCTTTTAGTATTTTTTATATGAACCTTGGTTTGCATATACTATCAGTGTGTGACCATTATCTAAAGTGGTAATCAAAGTTCCTATTTGATCAAGGATTTAGTTTTGATATTTTTTTTCTCCCATAATTATCTAATGGCAATAGATACATTAATTTGAGTTAGTTATACTTTTATATTAAAAATTAGCTCTAAATTATCTATATTCATTTAAGGAGAGTCTAGTGCGCCAGGCAAACCATAAATTTTCTATTTCAACGAGCAAAAAAGGTCTCCACAATATCACTCATGAAATTAAATTATGGTTGACCCAACAAAAATTTTCTAAAGGACTATTAACAGTTTTTGTCCCCCATACCTCAGCATCGATTGTCATCCAGGAAAACGCAGACCCAGACGTATTGCATGACCTGGCAAATTTTTTTCAACAACTTGTTCCAGAAAGTGATTCGAACTACCTTCATAGCTCGGAAGGCCCAGATGATATGCCTGCGCATATTCGCTCTGCCCTCACACAAACCCAAATCTCAATTCCAGTAAATTCAGGGAGTCTTTCTCTTGGAACTTGGCAGGATATTTATCTATTCGAACATAGAATACAACCACACACGCGTAAAATTCTTCTTCATTTAATTGGAGAGTAGCTCGTAATGATTTAGGATATTTTTTAGATAATTAAATATATTTTAATTAAAAACAAATTCCAAAACCCAACTTTCGACAAATTTAACTTTTTAAAAATTGTTTTTTTAGTTTTGGAGGTAGGGCATCAATTTTAGAAGCTCGCTCAATAATATCGGCAATCCCTGTTCTCCCATTAATGACCTGATTAAAGTCTGATACTGAAACTTTGTTCGCTTCTTTGCTTATATTCTCAATGAAATCGCCATTTTTGATAACTCCCTCTTTTTCAACTGAAAAATAAAATCCACTCCGACCAGATTTACGAATACGCGCTGATAAATCTTTTCTACCCAACCGCACATTAAGAGTAATACAAGGTTCCCTCGGTTGAGTTACAACTACTTCAACTGATCCAATACGCAACCGGTCGCCCAAATAAACATCACCTTCCAGCAATCCCTTAGTGGTTAAGTTCTCACCAAAGTCTCCGAATATTAAATCTGGTTTTCCTAATTCTTCCTTCCAAAGATCATAATATTCTGAGGGATAAACACAGATTGCCTTATCTATTCCACCATGTAGTTTCGTGTTTGCTTGCTGATCTCCTTCTAATCCAAGTCGCCCAACTTTTATCGGACCCTCAGTCGAATTTTTATAAATCCCTGTTTGAATTTTTTTCCCATTGCGTAGCATTTCTTGCAAAGACCCAACATTGACAGACAAAACTTTCATTAGAATAACTATTATTTTATAAAATTAGGATGAGAATAAATAACAAACAAAAGAGTAGCCAAGGTTATAACCCAGATAATTATGTAAGATGTCATTGACTGCTTAGCTTTTTGTTTTTCTAACCAAGTTCTTGGTTTAATGCCTTGGATCAAAAACCCCAATTTAGCAGAAAGATTTACAGCCACAATATTAACTGCTAGTAAAAAAGCAGCTCCATATGCTAAGTCCGTTTGCCCTGCACCTATCATTAACCCAAGAGTCGCGGTTGGAGGTAATAAAGCAACCGCAACCATAACACCTACAAGAATACTTGGGATACCAGAGGTCAAGGATAATACTGCCGCTGCTCCAGAAGCCAACGCTAAAACTGCAGAGTCAAGTCCAACATATGTTCGTGCCAAAAGTTCTCTGCTTTCTACATTTAAAGGCCACAAAATACCGATGAATATAGATAAAACTAACGCTAAACCCAAACCTGCAAGTCCAGTTTTAAATGACTTCCACATCAGTTCGGTGTCACCTAGAGCGGTTCCTAAGGCCATTGCCAGATTGGGCCCCAACAAAGGAGCAATAACCATGGCACCAATAACCACAGCTACATTATCTTTTAAAAGTCCAATAGCAACAACAATGGTTGATAGAAAAATTAAGAGTAGATAAGTACGGTTCAGGCGAGCATTTTTACCAATACTGTTATATAGCTCTTCGCGCGTTGTTTCAGTTGTTGAAATTTTTTCTTTTTCTTCTACCGGCTCATCTTCTCGCGGTAAGGCAACTTCTACTGGAATAACCATAACTCTAGCTGAAAGACTAGTTGAAAGTATTCCCTGAAGAGCGTCAAGAATTATTTGCCGCTGATCTGGTTTGACTAAAATTCGAATCACCTTACGTCGTTCTTCTCCTTCACTTGACACAATCCATAAGTCAGGAGCTTCATTTTTCTCTGCAACATTTTTAATACGGTCAATATAAATTTCGTCAGTAACTACTTCGATAATCTTCATAGTTTGATTTTAAAAATTTAGAATTTTTTAGGTAGTTGAGCTGAAAATAAACCGCGCATAAAAGTAGGCAATGGACTCTGAAACAACACTGCGGACACCCTCACTAAACAGCCACCATCGGGAAACATCGTAATCATTTGGCGAAATGGATATAACTCCCACATTGACTGTTGAAAACACTTCCTCAAATAAAAACCAACTACGTCGAGCGTGTGTGCCTAGAGACACAATATCAATTGATGCCGTATTTAATCCTTCTGTGTATAGTCTTTTTTTTACCGCTAGTGCTGAGTGATAAGTTCTGTCTTTTTTAATATTTAAAAGTCCTGGCACCGCTATAATTTTTTTTTGAGGTATACCCAGTTCATTTAGTGACAACGATGCTAATTTTGCCCATGTTTCATATTCTGATACGAAGCTACCTACCCTTATCCTTCCTCCTGTGGTGACTAATAGTTTATACCCCCCTTTTTGGAAATATGCTTTCACTTTCTTTAAGGCGTAATCTGGCAACCAACCTTCAACTACCAATATATCACCATGAATAGGTTTTGTTGGAGATAAAAATGGGTGAACAAATAACAGAACTGATACCATAATTAATCCAAACCCCATTGACAGCGCAATCCAACCTGTTGGAGTAAGAACGCGGCATTTTCGAATAGTTGTCAAACGAATGAATTTATTCATTGGATAAAACAAACTTTTCGGTTGTGTATCTAACCCTGAAAATATGGAAAGAAAATGAAAAACTACTTTTTGGTGACAAAATCCTAAAGGGAAACTTTGTCATAAACAAGGTGATGAGCAGCATTTCAAACTAGAAATTAAAATAAAGCTTCTCAGCTTATTGAAAAACTCTATTAGAGTTGTCAAATTACCATATTTAGTCAGACTATTGGCGCTAGCGGTTGGCCAGATAGGCTAATTATATGACCCAACAAAATTAGTAAGGGTATACAATAAAGATACTTGCGGATTTTTTCTGATTTAAAATATATTTTGGTACGCCATTTGCTTAATTTATACATAAAATCAATTGGTTGGGATGAACTAGGCTACAAAGAATAAAAAAACACCTAAATAAACTTTAGTTTTTGTCTTAAAAAAACGAAATGTAGTTTGTAAGCATTTATTTTTGAGATAACTTTTTATACGAGGCAAAAACATTTTTTTTAACTACCGCAATTCTGGAGTAAAAAGCTATGATAACCCGTACTTGGAAGAATAATCCAATCACACCTCGGTCAAAAGACTTGAGTTATAACCCATTTCAATGGGCCAAGGATTTTGAAAAAGAGGTTCTCGAAAACAATCGGAAAATTTTTTCGAGAATTTATAACACAGATATCGAAGAACATTTGCTAAGAATCGATAACGACTAAAAAAAATTATCTAGAACATAAACAAAGCAAATATTACCTGAATATTCGGTAATTAATTGCCGTGAAACGATCTAAGTTTTAATTCCAGATTAGAGTTCTTTTCCTTAGTTCCCAAGGCTATTAATTTTCTCTCCTGCAAAGCTGATTCACCCTCCTATTATTCCAAAAATTATTTGTACCAGTCTACACATTATAGTTATCTATGATTTGCAACCATAATTTATATGCCAAGATTTTTTTAAAGTTAAAAACACTTCATTAAAAAATGTTTCACTAAAAAATTATTTTTTTATAAAATTTGTTAATAATTTCCATTGGAATGTGTCACGATAGATGATCACATCAATAAATTATTTTTACTATGATATGGAACTTAAAATGAATAAACTCAAGAAACGCCCATTAGTTTTATCCTTCTTGGTAGGATTCCTACTTCTTTATTGTTCAATCGTATCTGCAGAAATAAATTCCTCAATAGATAAAAATCAAGATATTTTAAAGCTCTTAGAAGTTTCTGGACTATTAGATCAAATGAGCTACATAAAAGAGGGCGTCAATAAATCATACGCAAGAGTTATCTCTCTTACATATCCAAAAGTTCCAGATCAGTTTTGGGATGATTTTAATAAATTGGTCGGAAAAGAAGAGATGAAAGTGCTATTAGACCGTGTTGTCTTAGTCTATGATAAACATATGACTCATAATGTGATTAAGCAATTAATTAAAATGTTCTCAACACCATTCTGGGTTGAATGGAAGCAAAAAATGCCTACTATAAGTAAAGAAGCTGGGTTAGTGGGAAGTCAGTGGACTCAGGAAATCATGCAGTCTGAGTCATTTATAAAAAAGCTTGATAATTTGGTTAGAAAACATGACTTAGAAAATATTAATTCCATTTCAAAAAAAAAGAACTTAAAAAAATAATCATAAAACAACCGTAGTATTTTATCATTAGCTAATTAAGGTATTCGATAATGCATAGACCTCTACGTCATATTATTAGTTGGAGTGGATTAATGTTTATAGTTAGTTTTATCACTGGGTTTATGTCACTTTTCTTTAACTTATCTGGATATAATGTTGAAACACGATGGATTTTGATTCCTTGCCTTGCCTTAACTTTATTTTTTATTCCAAAAGTCAATAATTGGGTAAAAAAATAAATTTTCTCTAACCTAGACTATTTACCCGTCTTATATTAAGCAACTCAATAATTTTATACGACATCTATTTTAATAAAAAATGATTTTTTTTATTTTATTTTTTTTTATATTTTTAAATCCCCCTAGCATGGTTTCAGCTTTTGATATTGATTATGATGGGCACATCAAAACCGGGAGCCAATATATTTTCGATTCTCCACCACTTCATAAGGATTTTGATAGTGAATTAGAGCTTCGTTTTGGAGTTGGCGGAAATTTTTTCAATAAAAACAATTGGGACTTAGACTATGAGATAGAAACTGAAGCATTTCAGTCTGATGGCCCCAGCGAACAATCAGAATTTAGTTCTGAAACGGGTGTTGATATTTATCGAGCTTGGTTACGTCTTAGTAATAATTTTTTGCAATTTCGCGGAGGACGTCAGGAAATATTGTTCGGCGTTGGGGCAATTTTTCAACCACTCGGATTGTTCGATACTCGAGACGTTTCAGGTGTTATTCCTGAAGCTCATGGGGTCGATGGCCTTCGGGCCACGTGGTTTTTATCTGATGTTTCTCTTTTTGAAACTTGGTTAGTTCCTGCAAAAAAAGGGGCTGCCTTGATTTCTGGAATGCGTGGCGAGGCCTTGTTAGGAAAAATTGAAGCGGGGATTGTATTTCAGTATCACCCAAAGTCTGGCTTGGATGATTTTTTTGGTTATAACCAGGAAGTAATCCAAATGGGATATCATTTAAAAGGCGAGCATGAAGTCGGTTTTTGGAATGAGAGCCGGCTAGATGTTGAAATGAAACCATCGTCCCCACTTCAGTTCGATACAGTGTTGGGGATCGATTATACTTTTGAAATTGGAGAGGGCCTACATGTTTTAGCGGAATATTTTTTTACTACTCGACAATCAGAGTTCAGTTTAACCGATCTCAAAGGTCAAAGAACTTACCATCAAATTGGACTCTCTCTCGATCAACCCATTGGGATTGACATCAAATGGCAATTTTTTAGTCTCTATGATTTGCGTGACCGTAGCTTTCAGTTAGTCCCACAAATAGAATATTCCGTTACTGATAGTCTATTTATTTATTTTCATGGAAAAGTTGGTGGTAACATAAAAGGTAATAAAAAAAATGGAAGGCTATATCAACGAACTGATGTATTTAGTAAAACCGAATCATCAATTGGGTTAACTCTCGCACAATACTTTTAATTTATAACTTTTTATGATGAGCAATAAATTAATTTCACTAAACGGGATTTCGAAAGTTTTTAAAGTTGGAGATGAGAACTTTACTGCACTAAGTAATATTAATCTTGAAATTCAGAGTGGTGCATTTATGTCCTTTGTAGGACCCTCTGGATCTGGGAAAACGACTCTACTAAACCTTATTGGTGGTCTAGATACCCCTACAACCGGTGATCTTTTTTTTAGAAATATAAAATTATCCTCTATGAGTAGAAATCAAACGGCTCAGTACAGACGAGAAAATATTGGATTCATATTTCAAACCTATAATTTGTTACCTGTTTATTCTGTCTATGAAAATGTCTTATTCCCACTTTTGTTAAATGGTTCCAAGGAAAAGGATGTTCGAGACCAAGTTATGAATATTGTTAATAAGGTTGGACTAAGTGATCAAATTAAAAAAAAGCCTTCCCAGTTATCTGGCGGACAATGCCAGCGTGTTGCCATTGCCCGAGCTTTAGTCAAAGATCCTCTATTAATTCTTGCGGATGAACCAACTGCTAATCTTGATTCTAAAAATTCTCTACAAATCCTAGAGTTGATGACCGACTTAAATAAACAGTACAAAGCCGCAGTAGTGTTTTCTACTCATGATGAAAAAGTAACACGCTATGTCCGTCGTGAAGTCGGGTTAGAAGATGGAAAAATTATTTCTGATAAGCAATAACCATAGTTGGTTCCCTAATATATGAATTGGAGTATCGCTAAAAAAAATTTTTATCGTCAAGGTTTAAGAGCAACTCTTAATGTTTTAGTTACCGCTTTTTCTATCATTGCCCTAGTATTCATGCTTTCTTTGCTCAATGGCTTTCAGGCTCAAGCCACAAGAAATGTAGTTAATACAGATGTCGGCGGTGGGCATTATCGTGCCCCAGGATTCGATATTCTTTCACCAACAGAATGGGAAGACCATACAGTAATAATCCCTCAAACCCTCAGGCAATTAGATAATAAAGAGAAAGCGGAAGTGCTTGTGCTACAGGGACAACTTTATCCAAATAGACGGCTTTATCCCGTACAAATTCGTGGTATTTCTATGGAACAATCCCTTTTAAAACTACCTTTGGATAATTTAAAAACTTTTTCTAAAAGCATTGACAATTTAATTCCTGCAGTAATTGGGGCAAAAATGGCAAAAAAAACTCATTTACAAAAGGGTGACACTTTGACTTTAAAATGGCGTGATAAATCTGGTGC
>CAZOYP010000096.1:0-7431 GCA_964584125.1 uncultured Nitrospinaceae bacterium
CCAAAGGTTTATGTCTCGTCGTAACCTCTGCAACCTCAACTACAATATGATCACGATAGAAAAAAACGACACTATCTTTTTTAATCGATCCTTCTGTTTTTTGTTTGAACCCATCCTTGATCTTAGCGCACACACTTTCTTCTGCCGATAAATCCGCATAGTTCACTTTCTTTTGCTTCACACCTGTTTTTTTGGTGAGTGCGATTTCTTCCAGTTGATCAAAGGCATTCATATCGCGCGCAAGAATTACCTTAAGCGCAAGCTCAACATCTTCAACCGGCAAGCTTTCTGGAGGCACATAGTGGTTTGGGTTCAAGATTGCGCAATCGAGTCCTGCCTTACGAGCTTCATCAAGAAAGACGCTTGTGAGAACCTTCCTCATGTAAGGCTTCTTTGCCAAACCATTAGTCAAGTTACCTACACCAATGGATGTTTTTAGATCCGGGTGAATCTTTTTTATACGCGGAAGGCTCTTAAGCGTCTCGGCGCAAAAATTAAGCCCCTCGACCGACTCACTTCCAATAGGGTATGCATTCACATCGATCAAAATCTGATCAGGCCCCACCCCATACTTTTCTTCCGCCTGTTTGACAATTTCCGCTGCCAGATTATATTTTTCATCGGCTGTTTGCGCAGGGCCCTCAGGACCATTGACCAGCGCAATATAAATTGGGCCATGACCGCTGGTCGATGAAAGAACAGCATCAAGTTTACTTACTCCATCCTTATATTCCTCTAGGCTTATAGAGTTAATGATGGGTCGGCCAGGATAACTCTCTATAGATTTTTCTAACGCTTCCACTGAAAAAGAGTCAATACACATGACCCCTTTAAAATCGCTGGTAAGACCATGAATAATGGAAGGTAGCACCTCTTCGGTATCCACAATATTACTGTCCATGCATACATCTATGATTGCAATACCCAAGTCATTCACCTGCTCATTGACCACTTCCTCCAAAACTTCCATAGATATTTCCCCACCCTCCTTTTCCACTGCATCCCGGACCAACTGACTGCCACGCACATTGAGACGCTCACCGATACGCAACAACCCCTCTGGCGAATCGATGGGAACTGCTTCCTGTGGGCCAGAAACATAAACTTTTTTGTCTGGCTGCCTTGGTGCGGGGAAAACACCATTTAGTTTTTCTCGCAACGCCTTAATATGATCAGGTGTCGTACCACAGCAACCACCGACAATAGATACACCATGTTCGCGAACAAAAGGCTCCATTGTATTTGCCATATCTTCGGGTGAAAGCTTGTAACAGGTTTGGCCATCTTCTGAAATTGGCTGGCCCGCATTGGGAACAACTGAGATAGGGTGCGTGCAAAAACGACTTAACTTTTCGACTGTCCTCACCATCTCATCGGGACCCACATTACAATTAATACCAAATACATCGATTCCCATTTTTGATACTGCAGTGTAGGCAGCATGGATATCCGTGTTGAATATCTGCATCTTTGAAAATACGTCAACGGTTGCCTGAACAATCACAGGGAGTTTTATTTTCTTCTCTGTGAAAACTTTGTTGGCCCCCTCAATAATCGCCTTGGTTTCTAAAATATCTTGCTGCGTTTCGATCAGAAGAATATCTGCACCACCTTCAACCAAACCTAAAACTTGATGGTAAAAATTTTCAACAATCTGACTAAAAGTTCCATTATTTAAATTGGCTTCAGTGCTTGAAATGACGTAGTTCGAAGGACCAATCGATCCTGCAACAAAAAGCGGTCTGCCATCGTAGTCCAATTGAGCTCGGTATTTTTCAATGGCTCTTTTTGCGATGCGGCATCCTTCAATATTAAGTTTTAGCGTCAACGATTCCAGCGAACAGGTTCTCAGATCAAGTTTTTCAGGCATTGCTTTTAAATCCGAAGGATCAAATTTGGAAAAATCAAACTCCTTTAACCGTAAAGGCGAAGCACCAAAAGTATCCGTCTCAATAAGATTGGCACCTGCCTTAAGATACTCAAGATGTATTCCTTCCAGATCGTCGGGGCGAGAAAAGACTAATAGGTCCGTCAGCATTTTGAATTCCGGGCCACCGAATGCAGCATCGCTTAACTCAAGATTCTGGACCATGGTACCCATGGCCCCATCAAGGATAAGAACTTGATTTTCTAATTCACTTTTAAAACTCATATCTCTCCAAAAATACGATTTAAAATTGGAAGTTGTTATTGGCTTTACGACAGGCGATGGTGGTGACTCTCTGCCAATTTATCATATACCACAGAAAATTTGTGCCTGAACCTTATAGAGGTAAAGTGGGGTTAAATTCAACCATTTTTTTAATAGTATAGCTAATTTTAATCCTGAATAAATTCTTGCAAAATTTAGTATGAGAATACCCATTATGTATATTATATAATAATGAAGAAAGGTGAACACGGGACAAGTAAGGAATGTGGAAAGCTGAGCCCTAAAAGACTCCGTCTGCACTCAAGCTGGCCTCTTTTCATGCTCTTACCTCGACCAGCGGCATTAGTCTTTCATGACCAACCACTGTACTATCGGTCAACTTTATCTTCTTGATGAAAAATGCCAGGCCAGGAATACGACAGCTTTATAGACAAATGATTGATTTTGTTGGTTATTTTTGGTTCTTTTTGGGTTTAAGAGGAAGTTTCTTTTAGGCTGGGACTGATGAAGCGATTCCTTAATGACCTCTGACTAACCTTTAGCAGAAGTATGAGCTATAGCACAAGCCAAGTGAAGGCATAAACCATCAAAACCTTCCCATCATTAAAAATTGAAGTGATCGCAAACTATGGTACCTGCCGATATCGGAACAATGAGATTCCGCAAAGATGCATTTAACACCTGTAATTTGTTTTATTAACGGGATTTTATAGCTCTTGGTGTGGAAAAATTGTTAAAAAACTGGGGATAAAAAATAAAGTTTTGTGGAAAAAATGTGAATTTTTTTTCTGATTATGTTGATAACCTGTGAATAATAGCTCATTAATAAAAGCTTAGAGCAGTTTATTAGTAAGTAAATTAAAAAGTTTAATAACTACAAAGCTCTAACAATTTACTCTTATATTTCAACACACTTGTTTTTACTAACGCGACAATCTATTTAAAAACAATGTGGCTTAATATTTGTTTTGAAAATCTTAAAATTAAATACCATCAAAATTGTATTAATTAATATTTTTACATTTATTAATAAAATGGGGGTATAGTTTTTTTTGGGTAGGCGATCGGCTACAGCAGCTCTTGAACTTTTTTAGAGGATGTCTCTTGCTAAAATTATTTTAGCAAACTGTACTAAAAATCATCATCTTTAAGTTGAAACGCATCCGGTTCTTCTGGCTTTTCTATATAGGATAGGGTGAGGCTAATTTTCAAAACATCATCTTTCTTTTGATTTGGTTGCGGGTTGGATAAACGTAGAAGAGCCATGCGTCCTTTTTGATCTTTCCCACGAAAGATCAAAACCGAACCATCGTTCAGCCTAGCATGCGCAACCAAACCGTCTTCTTGATATCGTTTCTTAAAAAAATGGCTCCCTAACAAATTCCCTGCATCAACAACTTGCTGTGGCGTGACATCGTTATCGACCGGATGGCCTGTAAGTATATTCACCTGCATCAACCGTTTACTTTTATAACCAAACACATACACTATCCGCGATTTGCCAGAATTTGGTAGAAGTTTATTAATTGTAATTCCCAGACTCTTAGTCTGCTCCGTAGGATGACTTATGGTATCGACTTTACTTTCAAATATCCCAAAGTCCTTGAGGATGGATCCTTCCACTTCCTTCATTGTCATCCCAAACTTCGCGGAACGAAACCCGTCAATATTGGCAAATGGCTTTGTATTTTTAATCGACTTGTCTGTTGCCAGTTCATCATTCTTGGAAGAAAACAGTCCGGCCCCGGATGTAAAAAGCGCAAGTGAGCCGATCAAAAATAATTTTAAAGCAACTATAGTAATTCGATTCGTCATCATAAAACAATTTCCTCCAAACAAATTAATAGGTCACTATTCATACCGCCTTAAAAATCTCCTTCTTTCAAACGAAACGTATCCTCTTGCCCTGGTTTTTCTATATAGGATAAATTGAGGGAAATTTTTACTTCGTTATTTTTATTGTTTTGCTGTGTGTTCAATAAACGTAGAAGTGCCATACGCCCTTTTTGATCTTTCCCGCGAAATATCAAAATCGACCCGTCGTTAAGGCGGGCATGCGCCACCAAACCATCTTCCTGGTAACGCTTATTAAAAAAATGATTCCCCAGTATATTGCCTAAATCCACCACTTGCTGTGACGTGACCCTCTTATCGATCGCATGACCAAAGAATATATTCACCTGCATCAATTTATTACTTCGATAACCAAACAAATACACAACTTGGGATTTACCAGATCTCGGAAGCAGTTGCTCAACGGTAATCGCCAAGCTTTGAGTCTTTTCTATCGGATGAGTTATTATAGTGATCTTTCCACTCGCTATCCCAAAATCCTCGAAAATGGCTTTCGTAACTTCCGACCTTCTCATTCCGAACTTTGCCGAGCGAAATCCATCAATGCTTGCCAACGGTTTTTTAGTTGCAGCCGTCGCTTCTTGTAAAGGCTTTTTGCTTGTTTGTTTTGATTTAGATGAAAAAAGATTCTTAAAAAAGCCTTGAGATTCAACCGGAGGGGAATCCTTTTTATTTTCTACAGCGGGTTTTTTTACGATATCAGTTGATTCCGGAGGGGAATCCTTTTTATTTTCTATAGCGGGTTTTTTTACGATATCAGTTGATTCCGGAGGGGAATCCTTTTTATTTTCTATAGCGGGTTTTTTTACGATATCAGTTAATTGTGGAAAGTTTTCCGAGCTCTCTATTTTTGTTTTCGCAGTCTGTATCTCATTTTTGCTATCTAGCTTAGCGACCTGTGTAGCTGTAGGTTTTTTAGGCGCTTCGACTTTTTTTGAGTAGTCCCCTGAAATCCAGCCAACCTTTCCCTCTAAGTATTCAACTTGATACCAAAACCCATTTACATTTATTTTATCCGTGGCAGTGATGCCTGTAAAAGGAACCATTGCGCCATTTAGCAAACTACCGACCACTGGACTTAAAGAAGTTGCTTTTTGGCGAACATTTAGAGTACGGCTTTTTGTAACAACCAAAATATAACCCTCTCCCTTGTCTTCTGATTCAATTGGTTGTTGGGAGTCCTGAGCAAAAACCAAATTGGCCGATAGCGCAAAAGCAAACAGCCCGATTAAAATTAATTCTCGTATCAGTATAATTGGAAACAACTTAGATCGAATTCTCATAATTATTTATTCTCACCTGCATTATTTTTATTAATATTGATATTTGTCTTTCTAATGTCAACTTGATTGAGTAGTAGTTTGTGGGTCATCACTAACTTTTTTCTTGGGAGGTCCATCCTAAATAAATTTTACACCCGCAATATATCATCTTGCACTTTAGTATACGACCTATAAATTTTAGTTATGTATAGTAACTAACAATATTAGTTACTCATCTTCCTCATCTTCCTCATCTTCCTCATCTTCCTCATCTTCCTCATCTTCCTCATATTCCTCATATTCCTCATCTTCGTCTTCCTCTAAATCACTCGATTTATCTTTATCTTTTTGTTCCGCAGCATCCTTCAATTCTTTAGACATATCACTATCTATATCTCTTTGCTCTATAACACCCCTCGATTCTTTATCTTTCTTCAAACCACTAATAAAACCTAGGAGATTGCCTAAAAGGTTCGTTTGGTCTACTCCACGGACTAACCCCGCGAAACCCACCTGAGTAGCAAGGTTAAGATCAGGGCTAACACCATCATCAACAATAATAACTAGTTCTCCTGCATAATTTAGGGTAATTCCTCCAGTAAATACTGAGTTATCCAGAATGAAGGTATCTACCGCACCGACCCTTGCGCTGGTTTCATCGATGACGGTTAAAGTTGGTGATGTGCCCATTGTCATTTCGGTTGCACCTGTAACCGTAAGGGTACCACTGTCGATAATGCTGCCTGTGGTCGCGGTTCCAGTCAAATCTCCACCAATGTTCGATGTGGCAAAATCAAAACCCGCGTCATTCACCAACGTCACATCACCACCAGACCCGCTCGTTGTAATGGCAATCGTTCCATCAACAGCAAGCCTGTCCATAAAAATGTCGCCGCCACTAACATCATTGATTGCAATCAGATTACCCCCCACCGTTACTGTTCCGCTGTCGGTAATACCTGTAGCATGGCCGCCGGTCAGTTTCAGGTTACCACCAACAGTGGAAGCAGCAATGTCAAGTTGCGTGGTACCACCATCAACTTCGGCATGCCCGGTTGGACCCGTGGTGTTTAAAGTAACCGCTCCTGTGAATGCATTGGTTGCAATATCAAGGGTAATATCTTTATTAGTGGTACTCGTTGTAAACGAGGAGGTGCCGGTGACCGCAAGCGCTCCACTATCGGTGATGGAACCGCCCGTTGAGGTAGCAATAAGGTTGCCACTCAAAGTCAAAGCAGCAAGATCAAAATCATTACTGTCGCTGATCGTCACGTTTGCCAGAGTCCCCCCCGAACTAAAGGTAACCGTATTCGAAAAAGTGTTAGAGTTGTCCAAATAAATACTCTGACCATTTGCTACAGTTAGAGTTGATGTTCCTGTTATCGCCAGTGCTCCGCTATCGGTTATGTCTCCTGCTGTCGCCGCTGCACTGAGCGCGCCACCAACTGTTGTTGCCGCAAAATTTACACCATTGTCATTCACTATCGTCGCGGCGCCATTACCATGGGTGGTAAGACCAATGGTTCCATCAACAGCCAGAGTGCCAAGACTGATCGCGCTATTGTTCGCATCGGTCGTTGCGGAAAGATTGCCGCCAACTGTTACCGTGCCACTGTCCGTAATATCACCACCCGCTGTAACCGCAAGATGACCCGACAGCGTTAGTGCTTGTAGATCGAATGCAGTACTGTCATTGATCGTTACTGACGCGATGGTTCCCGCTGAAGAAAACGTCACCGCACCTATAAAAGTACTATCGCTGTCCAGGGTAATGTTCTGCCCATTCGCTACTGTGAATGTTGATGTTCCTGTTATTGCCAAGACACCACTGTCGGTTATGTCTCCACCTGCTGTAGCGGTGACTGCATAGGTTCCGGAAACTGTCGAAGCACCAAGCTCAATCGCATTGGCATCAACCAGAGTGACATTGTTACCCGAGGTAATTCGTACTGCAGCTTGAAAATTGTTAGACGCATTGTTCAGCGTTATGTTATTACCACTGTCCGCTGCAATCGTTGTAACTCCAGTAATAACTAGTGCACCGCTTTGTGTTATGTTTCCGGCAGTTGCCGTTGCACTGAGTGTTCCCCGTACAGTAGAAGCAGCAAAGTTTAATCCCGCATCATTCACCACGGTGGCATTCCCGTTACCGTCAGTAGTCAG
>CAZOYP010000097.1:0-7328 GCA_964584125.1 uncultured Nitrospinaceae bacterium
AAGTACAGGACTGATTCAATATGGTATGAAAAGCTTTAAGGCAGGAACAACTCGTGAGCTAGAAGGTCGCCACTTATTTGATAAAATTTTCAGCCGAATGAAAGACTGGGCGGAAGAGTTTTTTTAATTTATCTGGAGGAAAAAATGGATTTAATAGAATTTGAACCAAAAAATGAATACTCAGCTTCTATCAAAGTTATTGGCGTAGGAGGAGGTGGAACAAATGCCGTAAACTCAATGGTTCGCAGTCACACTATGGGGGTGGAGTTTATCGTGGCAAATACTGATATTCAATCACTGGAGGCATCACCATGCACAGAACAAATTCAGTTGGGTGGTAATTTAATGCGTGGGTTGGGGGCAGGAGCAAGTCCTGAAACAGGTCAGCTTGCAGCGGAGGAAAGCGAAGAACACATTCGCAATATGCTTGATGGATCAGACATGGTATTCATAACCGCTGGAATGGGTGGAGGCACTGGGACTGGTGCTGCTCCAATAATTGCACGTATTGCGCGTGAAGTGGGTGCGCTTACCGTAGGAGTTGTAACGAAACCATTTACATTTGAAGGTAAAAAGCGGATGGTTCAAGCTGAATCAGGCATCAAGGAGCTTAAAGACGCAATCGATACTTTGATAGTTATTCCCAATCAAAAATTATTAAGTTTTGTTGGTAAGCAAACTTCATTAACTAACGCGTTTGGCATTGTAGACGATGTCCTGCAACAAGCGGTCGGAAGTATCTCTGATTTAATTGTGATTCCGGGGTTAGTCAACTTAGATTTTGCAGACGTAAAAACTATAATGGGTAATATGGGCAAAGCAATTATGGGAAGCGGTAGTGCAGCGGGAGAAAATAGGGCTATAGAAGCTGCTGAAAAAGCGATTTCGAGCCCCCTTCTTGATGATGCGAATATCGATGGTGCTCGGCAAATTCTTATTAATATTACCGGAGGTGCTGACATGACATTAGCTGAAGTAGATGAAGCCGCAACCCTTATTACTAAAACAGCGCACGAAGATGCTAATATAATTTTTGGTACTGTCAATAGTGACAATATGGAAGGGCAAATGCGCGTGACTGTCATTGCAACAGGATTCGAAATGCAAACTGAGAAAGAAAAACCATCTCCAGCTTCCTTAACAAAGAAAAACCCAGATAATATAGATGTAACAATGCCTATGGCAGTAGGAGACGGGGGATATCGTTACCTTAAGAGTCTTGCAAATGAGATTAAGGATGAAAACCCAGAGTCACTTGATCCATCAACAAACTTTGACGTTCCTACGTTTTTAAGGAAACACGCAGACTAAAAAAACATTACTCATTGTTTATTGAGAAGTAGTAAAAGGGTGAGTCTTGCAAGGCTTAACTGCCATTAATTGACCAGTTATAATTCATGTATGAGATTGAATGGTCGGGGTTTTTTAGCGCTTGCTTATCTTTAGGCAAAACATAAGATTTGATAAAATTAATAACCCCACCTTTTGATTTAAAATCTTTTTTAAACCAATCAAATATTGGTGATAGGTGGACCTTTGGGGACTTTCTCTGGGAATCAATTCTCATGCCTTTTTTCGGGTTAGATAAAAATACTCTCATTTGCTTGTCAAGTTGTTTGTCGAGCTCTTCTGGCTTATAAGCCTCCTTTGCTAGGTCAGGGCAACTTATGGAAGCGCAAACAATAGCGGTATGGATTCTAGGATCTCCCATTTTGCGGAGAATTTGATGCTCAATCTCATCTAAAGTATATTTTTTTTTATCAACGGCTCCTACCTTAACTTTCCAAACAGATTTAAATAACCCACCAACGTCCTTGATGCTTTTTAATGGATAGTTATCTGTCACAATTTTTACGGCAAAAATATTGTAGACATTTATCCAAAATGATAACTTTTCATTATTTGTCCTAAGTTTTGAAAGAGAAAATAAATTAAGGTTATTTACCAATCGATGAAAACTAGGATCTATTTTTAGTTTTCCATAATCTACAGTATTTAGGGCAATTCCTTCTAGGATGTCAGGTTTAACATATTTATTTAAAATTATATCCCAGTCAGAAAACTGAAAGGCATTTGCATGTGTTGAGCTAAATGTATGAAACAAAACAAATATAAATATGAAAATAAATTTAAAAACTCTTGTTGCGGGAGTCACACGTCTTAATCTAATTGGGCTACTTTCAGTAATTTTCATATTGCTGAGGGATAATTTAAGTATAATCAGAGACTTAAAAAACAACGATGAAAAAATTTTCACTCTCTTCCCATGCATTTTCTACAAATTCCCAAATTAGCGATCCCATTTCTGAGCTCTTTTCTTAACTTAAAAAAAGCTTCACTTTGCCAAATTCTAGAAATTTTATCGCGGGTTATATTGCCAAAAGAATGTTTTCGATAATAATCATTACAGCACAAAAGAACGTTCCCGTTGTAATCCAAGGTGAGGGCTTTTAATGGATCAGTACAAGTATCTTTTTTATCAAGATTTTTAACTTCAATGGCGCCGCCACGATTAGAAATAGGTTTATCGTGTATCGAATCTATATGAATATGTTGAGGGTATTTTTTTAGCACTGGCTCCAATTTGTTTAAAAACCTTTCACTATCAATATCGTGAATAGTAACTCCAATATCGAATACGCCCGCATCAATTAGATCATCGGCTAATTCAATTGAAAGAAAATCTCCGTTAGAAGCAATACGATTAACACAATTCGGGAGATTTTTTTTGACATGTCGAATAAAATTCGGGAGTCTTTTGTCTAAAAGAGGTTCGTTGTAAAAATGATATGAGATGCTACCAGAAAAATTTATTTCTTTAAGTTGGTCTATGATTTTATTAAAAGTCTCTTCTGTCATAAAATCTACCGGGGTTTCTTCCAGCGCGTTGGGACAGTAATAGCAAGTACGGTTGCAAAAAGTTGAAATCTCAATTGAGACAGAGCGGAAAAAATTAGCGTCTTTATATTTGATAAAATTAGAGAATGACATATAAAACTTATATAATAGCCACAATATGCTGGTATCAATATGGGCTTTTTTCAAAAACACATAAACCTTTTCTTTCCAGTTTCTCATGATCATTTATACAACCTATCTAGTAAGCGGTCTCTAATTTCTTGTCGAGCTAAACGGGACAAAGAATTAAGGTGTTCTCCAAGAATAATCGAAATTTCTTGGGCTAAAGCTAAATCCTCAGTGGTGGGAAAGTTGGGCTGTGTATAACAAAATTCTTATGGGTAATCTTCCCACATTAATTCTATATTATTTATTACTCGATTTAACATGAACATTTTTTCTCTAATATTCTATGTGTATTTCGCTATAATCAAAACTTTTTCTATTGTGAGCCTCTTTTAAATGAATTTATTTCTCGAATTTTTTTTATTTATTAGGAACCGTTCTGTAAATTTTAAATATAAATGAAGTTTTTTTATGAATTAAACACAGTGCTAATAACTTCAAAGATGAACCCTTATTTTCGATAAATAGATTGTATGACGGATCCAAAAAAACTCCTCTATGTTTCAGATCTTGACGGTACACTCCTTAATGCAGAAGGTCAACTATCCAAAAATTCAGTAAAAAGGTTAAACAAATTAATTGAAAAAGGGCTAAACTTTACAATAGCAACAGCACGCAATTATGACTCAGCTTATCCATTGTTAAAAGGTCTTAACCTCAAACATCCTATTATTTTGTTCAATGGGGTTTATCTAACAGAACTTCATACTGGAGTGAATTTACATTTTTCAGACTTTATATCTTTAGATGTTATTAAAAATATGGTTTCCATAGTTGCTGCTCATAATGTAGAGCCTTTTATTTATACCTATGGGGATAAACATTTAGTTTACTATAGAAAAGCCAATAACCTTGGTGCACAGTCATACCTTAAGACTATATCTTCTGATCAAAGAGCCCAGAAAGTAGATGCGTTCATTTTTTCTCAGCATGAGCGTATTTCAGGGTTTTTATTAATTGATACCAATGAAGCTCTGGAGCCAGTTTACGTTGAATTGAAGTTTTGGTATGAAGATCAACTGAATATTTATTTTGCTCCCGATGTTTCTAATCCCAATTTTTTTTGGCTACAAAGTTTTCACCAAGAAGCGAATAAAGGAAAGATGTTGAAGCAGATGACTCAAATCCTTGGCATTCCACTTTCAAATACGGTGGTTTTCGGTGACTATCTGAATGATTTAGATATGTTTGAGGTTGCAGGTTATTCAATTGCTGTTGAAAACGCGTTGCCCGAAGTTAAATCATCTGCAGATCATATAATTCCAAGTAACATAGATAAAGGGGTAATTTTATATCTAGAGTCACTTTTTAAATAAAACTGTTATAATGGGAAACTAGATAATAAAAAAATAAAGCTATATGTCTAATTCAGAACAACCAAAAGAACCAGATCAAGCACTTTATCAACGAGATAAAAGTGCAAAAGAGCCAAAAGGCTTAGAGGATGAAAAAAACAAACCTAAACCAAAGCCTAAACCAAAATTAAGAAAGGCTTTTGTTCCTAAAAAACTGGTAAAGAATACTGATAAGCCACAAGAATATCGTGCACGACATATTAGAGTTTCTACTCTGGCATCTGCAAATATGTTTCGTCAGGCTCTAGTTGATTTTCAAAAAGAATTAGCTTCTGAACCTATTGATGACCCTGACAAGCCTTTCCATGATCAAGAAAAATTAGAGAACTATTTCACCCGTATAGCGAAAAAATATAGCATGTGCTCAACCAAGGTTCTTGGGGGAGATTTGGGTTGGGTTTGCAAAGGCATGAACATCAAAACAGAATCAAAGTTTGGCGCCTTGGAAATGAAGAACGAAGAGAAAATTACTTCTGAATTGATTGATGCAATTACAAAATCAGAAAAATATGTTATTCCAGAACCCATTAAAACGAAGTTGGGCTACCACATTATTCTTTCGTGTGAAAATAGAGACAGAGTTGAAAAAGAAAAACCTCAGGCTCCGCTAAAACCTAAATCTGCTCCTGCTGGAACGAATATTCCCACCTAATATATTCCAACTGATATTAAAGAATAAGGTCTATATTTATTTCTTTTTCTGGTGATGTTTAAAAGATTCAACTTGTGAGGAGAACTAGTATAAATTGGAATAAAGCATAATTCCGTTTTAAAATTTTTTGGTTAAGTATTTGTCTAATTGCTTGTGAAATTTAAAACTTAATATCTGTACCCATTTTGTCGCGCAGAATAATTTCGGCAGAAGTGTAATATTTTTTAGTGGTATTACATTTTTTGCATGATGGGACAACGTTCGCTTTGGTACTTTTCCCTCCTCGAGCTATTGGTACAATGTGATCCATTGTTAAGCTATTCGGGCTAAACTGATCACCACAATAATGGCAAACACCTTTGGCAATCTTTTCTTTCCACCATTGCGACTGACGCAACTTTCTTCCTTTTGCTTTTTCTTTTCTGAAAGTCTCGTCGTTGTTTAATGCACTTTTCCTGTTCATTTTTTAGTTGTCTTTAAAAACTGCTTTATTTATCGGGTATTTATTAAGATTGATAGGTCGCTACTAAGCCTGACGGCGCGAACTGTCGCGGACATACTACCCTGAGGATACCAGTGTGTATCTCCTGCATCAAACTCAAACCCAAGAGCGGCTGAAAGTTTGGTTCGACTAGTCCAAAAACAACTTCCATATCCAAACTCAAAAATAGGATCGATGTGCAAAAAAAATGTTTTTCCACGCGATAAAAACGGGTGTTCCACTTCATAAAGACTTTGGATCTCAAGTTTATTTGGAAGTCGCCAATCGTAATACTTCCCAAGTTTTTGCTGATTTAATTTTTCAATATAGTCATTGGCATCGTACCAGCTAATATAGTTGCCTGTCTCCCTGTAGGCATATCCTTCTTGCCACATTAGCCCTGTAAATGAATCTGAAATAGTTCCATTATCGTTATCTAAAAAACGGTTTTTGCCCAAGGTATTGTTACTAATCATTTGAAGAGACTAGCATTCTTATCTAACTCGAGCAATATCGAATTCTGTTGACTCAACGGAGGGGAAGTTTGAAATTGATAGCTGCATTCTTCGTCGTCATTCGGTTCGATTGGGTAACGATAGCATAGCAGTGGTTTTGCTTCTGTGTTTAGGTGTACTTTGCATTCATTATTTTGTCCGAGTTGTTGGCAGGGAATTTCGATCGAATAAAATAGTTGGTTGCTTTCTATATTCTCACCGACTAGACGAATACCTCTATAACTTAGGTAAAGTTCCAGTTCTTTTAGACTTCTATGTTGATTTAGAGTTACATCTCTAACTACGGTGATATTCAAGGTTTTGCAGCATTCCCCACATTTATTACATTCACCAGTTCGTATTAACAATTTTCCATTTCCTGACTTTAAAAGTAAATAATTTTCATCTATAAACTTTATTCAGACTTTTATAACTTTATGAGTTATTTTTTTTAATTTTTTTTGAGTGTTCGTAGCTTGCACTTACAGTCGTATGAATACCACCACGGACATTAAAAATTCCTATTACTTCCATTCGGCGAGGAGAAGATACCTCTACCAAGTCGTCGAGAATATCGTTAATAACTCTTTCATGAAAAGTACCCTCATCTCGAAAAGACCAAAGGTATAACTTCAGCGATTTTAACTCTATGCACATTTTATCTGGGGTGTAGCGGATTTCTACTTCTGCAAAATCTGGCTGGCCAGTTTTTGGACATAGACAGGTAAATTCTGGGCACTCCATTTTTATTTCGTAATTCCGACCTGGGTGGGAATTTTTAAAGACTTTTAGGTTGTGAATCAGTTTTTTCCCCATATTTTGAAATTTTTTTAATGGTGACCTTGCTTTTGTGAGTTTCGATTATATTATATTATTAGCACTCTTCTCTGAGGAGTGCTAATATATGAGGCATATCGTTTACAAAACTTAAAAAATTCATATAAGTCATTATTTTATAATGATTTATTGGGTTAGTTTGGTTGGTTTGTAGTTTAAGTCGACCAAAAATTGTTGTTTTTAACACAGTTTATCATTTTTTACCAAGGAGTTGCGAATGAAAATCAGACCGTTGCAAGACCGTATTATGGTTCAACCTATTTTAGAAAAAGAAGTACAAAAGGGTGGAATCATTATTCCTGATTCTGCCAAAGAAAAACCAATAGAAGGTCGAGTGAAAGCTGTTGGCAAAGGCAAAATTGGGGATGATGGGAAACCTATCAAATTAGAAATTAAAGTAGGTGATAAGGTTCTATATAGCAAATATGGAGGAACGGAAATCAAGGTGGATGGAGAAGACTATCTTCTCATGAGAGAAGACGATG
>CAZOYP010000098.1:0-7166 GCA_964584125.1 uncultured Nitrospinaceae bacterium
GAGGAAATGAAGGGCTCTGACCTCACAGTTCACAATTTGGAGGCATACCCTGAAGATATCAGTTCTCGATTTGGTTAGCTCTATGGAGAGTTTATGATAAAGTTTAGACAATTTTCGCTTTTTATTATGTTTTTCTTGTCCTTTGTACTATCACCTTTAGTAGAAGCAAGTGTCACGCAAATTGATACATATAAAAAGGCTATTGAAAAAAACCCAAAAGATTTCTTAGCACACTTGGAGTTGGGCAGAGCTTATCAAAAATTGGGCCTCTATGAGAATGCTATAACTGAGTATAAAGAGGCAATTCGGTGGGAACCTGTTTACTCGGCTGCATATCAAGGATTAGGTGGTAGCTACGGTGAAATGCGTCAATATGATAAGGCCTTAGAAGCCTATCAAAAGTCTGTTGATCTGGATGCAAACTACGCGGAAGCACAGTACGGTTTGGGATGGTCTTTATACCATCTAGAACGGTTTGAAGATGCAATCAATCCCCTACTTATTGCCATCAAACTAAAACCTGACCTTGGAGCAGCATATTTTTCATTAGGTCAAACTTATGCCGCTTATGGAAACTTTCAAGAAGCGATTGACAAATTCAAAGAAACTCTTCAACTCATCCCTATTTACCCCGAAGCTTATATAGAACTCGGCAATGCTTATTTAGAGAGCAACAAGTATGACTTGGCAATAGGAGCCTACCAAGAGGCAATTCAGCTTAATCCAGGTTTTTTTGAAGCCTTTACAAAAATTGGTATTGCACACATAAAATCGCAACGTGACGAACAAGCGATTGAACCTCTTAAAAATGCCCTTAAAATAAACCCCGATGACGACGTGGCATACCTTAATTTAGGTGCCGCCTATAAAAATCTGGCGCAGCATGAAAAAGCAATTGGTGCCTTTTTAGAGTTGGTTCGCATCCGGTTTGACGACCCAAATGCCTATTTTTTACTCGCATCCGAATATTTCGTAGCAGATCTTTATGATGATGCTATAAGGAATTATAAAGATGCTATTCGCTTGAGTCCTGATCATATTGATGCCCATTTTCAATTGAGTCAAGTATATGATGAAACGGGTGACTTAGAGGAATCTCTGAGAGAATTTGAAAAGGTTACCCAAATTCAACCCAGAAATCTGGAAGGACATTTTAGGAAGGGTGATATATACCAACGCCTTGGCAATAACAAAGCCGCTGCAGTGGCCTTTGAAAAAGCCTTAGAAATTGATCCCACTCATGCATTATCTAATTATCAACTTGGTTTAAGTTATTTTAAATTAGGACGTCACGAAGATGCCATCGAGAAATACAAAAAATCTACCGCGTCAGACCCCTACTCCTCAGAAGCCTACTACCATATAGGCTTTACCTTTGCTCTCCTCAAGAAATACAAAAAAGCAATCGACCCATTAAAAAAAGCCATTGAATTAAACTCAAGCTTTGATGAGGCTTATTACGAGTTAGGAAATATTTTTAACCATCTTGAACAACATCAAAATGCTATAGAACCATTAATGCAAGTTGTAAGAATTAATAAGTTTCATTCAAATGGACATCTAGCCTTAGGCTTAGCTTACACCAAACTAGAACAATATGATAAAGCTTCAATTCACCTTAGAAAAGCACTTGACTTGAATCCCCGCCATATGAAAGCCTATCTCCCACTCGGATTAAGCCTCATAAAGCTGGGACAATTTGAAGACGCATCTACTTTATTAGCCAAAACAACAGTTGAAAACCCAGACTACCCCAGTATCCAAAATCAACTTGGGGAGGCTTATATAGAGCTTGGTAATGCCTACCTTAATAATGAAAAAATGGGTCTTGGGAAATTACAAAAAATTAATGAGGCCGCTAGGTTTTTCAAAAAGGCAATTCAGTATGATCCAAACTTAGTACTCCCCTATGTTAATCTCGGATTACTATATACAATGACTGGTAATCACTCACAAGCCATTGAATACCTTGAGGAAGCTATTAAAATAAAGCCGGACAACCTAAAAGCCCATTACAACCTAGGTTTAGTTTATGAAATCATGGATCGGCATCAGGAAGCAACACGTGAGTACCGAAAGGTGGCCCTATTAAACCCTGGCCATCCAGAAATATATAATAATATTGCTTGGTCACTCATAGAATCAAAAAGATATATTGAAGCATTAGTTCCTCTCAAAAAATCTATTCATCTTAATCCCAAAAACACAGATAATTTCTTTACTATTGGATGGGTCTTTGGCGAGTTAAAGCGCTATGAAAAGGCCATAGATGCTCTAGAAAACGCTCTTCAAATCGATCCAAGTCATTTGGAAGCAAGGACCCATTTAAGTAAAATGAAAAGGTATCTAAAAGAACTTACCGAACAAAGTGGGGATAAGACATTGACCCCAGTAACTTCGGCATTGCACGATAAATCTGAAATCATTGTTACGCCTTAAAATTATCTACAAAGATTGCCCGCCCATAGAATAATCTGAAAGTTACAGCATCTCTTTGATAAGTGGAGCGCATATAAAGCAACCTTCCCAACAAGTAAATTCGACATTACACCGTAATGTTTGCCCACTCGCATTCAATTAATTTTCTCATCAGAAAACCTTGAAACAAATAGGAACTATGGCTTTATTTTACAAATATTTATCTAATGTATTCATTAGAACCGATATCCGCAAACAAATCTGTTGACAGTAAAACAATCGAGCTTATATACTTTCGAATCTATTTATTCCCAAAACGATGCAGAGGGTATAAAATTTCGATAGTTATAGAATTCTAAAGTTCATATAGTTGAACTGCTATGATGGTTGAAATATAGTCAAGGTTATATAGAACATTCTTTACTAATCATGGAGTCTCGTTGATTATGGAAACTGACGAAACAGAATCGGTAAATCAAAAGACTGCCGAAGAAGAAATAGATTTGACGCCGGTGCACAAAATTCTAGACAGCTTTCCCAGTCGAGATAGGCGCTACTTGATACCCATTTTACAGAAGGTTCAAGGAGTTTATCGATACCTCCCTGATAAAGCTATGCAGCTTTTAATGCAAGCTTTAGAATTAACTCGAGCCGAAATTTTTGGGGTAATTTCTTTTTATCCGGGACTTCTTGTCACCGAACCCGGGAAATACATAATCAAACTTTGCTATGGAACGGCTTGTTTCGTTAAAGGAGCTAATATTATTGCAAATAAAATCCATGAAACTTATCACATACATCCGGGTGATACTGACGAAACAAAGTTATTCACTTTACAAACAGCTTCTTGCCTTGGAAACTGTGGAGCCGCGCCTATGGCAATAGTCGGTGAAGACACACACGGAACTATCGATCCAGAAAAATCTATTGAACTACTTAGTAGCTACAAATTAAAAAATGAACTTGAACAACAGGCTGAGGAGATTACGAGCGAATGAGTACCGTTGTTAAAAAAATTGTGAATTTTAAAATAAACGGTGAAGATGCTTCTGCACCAGAGGGCACAGTAATCATTGAAGTGGCAAAACAGCACGGTGTAGAGATTACAAACCTATGCTACAATCGTAAACTCAAGCCTTTTGCTGCTTGCCGCACTTGTATGGTAGATATTCGTACACCAGAAGGGAAAAAAGAACTGGTTTATTCCTGTACTCAACCCGTAGCAGAAGGAATAGAAATTTTTACTTCTACAGACGAAACCGACCGCTATAACGGTGCTTGCCTAGAAATGCTTCTTGTTGAACATCCACTAGACTGCCCTATATGTGACAAATCCGGAGTCTGCCCACTTCAGGATAATACAGAGGCTTTGCAATTGGCCAATGGAAGATTTGAAATTCAGCGTCGCAACGAACCCAGTGACAAATCAAATCCTCTCATAGAATTTTATCTCAACCGATGCATCATGTGTGGCCTATGTGTGCGGGCTTGCGATGAAATTCAAGGTGTTCAAGCACTGGACTTTCACCAAAGGGGTATGAAAACCATGATCGGCACAGCAAACCAAGAACCCTTGGATTGTGAGTTCTGTGGGCAATGTATTACTGTATGCCCCACCGGCGCACTCATGGATATGTCTTCCCAAGAGCGCGGTTTGGCCGCACTGTTTTCAACCAATCACAGCACTTGTGGCTATTGTTCTTGGGGCTGCACAATTCAAGTTGAAACCAAAAAAAATAGAGTTGCCCGGTTTGTTGGTGATGAAACAAATGATTTGGGAATCAATGAAGGAAATCTTTGTGCAAAAGGACGTTTTGGGCATGGAATCATTCATAATGAAAATCGTATCAAATCTCCCCTTATGAATATTGGAGGAACATTCAAGGAAGTAAGCTGGGACGAGGCTATTCAGACTATTGTCGAGCGTGTTCAAGCAACTATTAATCGAAGTGGACCAGAGACTGTAGCCGGAATCGGCGGAGAAAAACTAACCAACGAAGAAAACTACCTTTTTCAAAAGCTATTTCGTGCCCTTTACGGTTCTAACCAGATTACCAACCTAAGTCACATGAGGGCACCTTACCTTAATCAATTCATGATCAGATGCTTTGAAAATGGTATCAATTCAAAGCCAGTAACTGAAATGGAAAAATCTGATGTGATCTTCGTATTCAACTCTGATCTACCATCAGAATATCCTGTTGGGGGTAATTCGGCTCGAAAAGGGGCTATATTTACGGGCACAGATATTATCGTAGCGAACCCGCGTAAAGTTATTTTAAAAAATGAAGCAAACATAGATATTCGCCTTAACTATACCTTGGGATCTGATGCAACTTTGATAAACCGAATATCTCGCATATTGATTGACCAAGGTATAGTCGATTTAAATAAAATTAAATCTGCAGTACCAAATTATGATGAAATGGTTAATTCTCTTTCCTCATTCACAGCAGAAACTACACAAAAAATAACTAACGTACCTGATGAAGTTCTGACACGTGCTGCAAATAGATTTGGACGCAAAGCAGATAAGTATCTTCTCATAGGTAATGACATATTTGACACTGGCCAAGGCCAGGACATTTTAAATGCTCTTCTTAATTTAGCTATTCTAGTGCACCATGGTGCCGAGGGCAGTATTAGTATTTTTCCCCCAAGGGAGCACTGCAATTCACAAGGAGTTAATGATATGGGTTGTATGCCAGAATTTCTACCTGGCTATCGACCAGTCACAGATTCTAACACTCTATCAACCCTATCAGAAGAGTGGGGCATTGATTCACTCAATTTTGAAGGTGGTAATCCTGCTAAAAATCTAATTGAAAGCTGTGCTAATGGTACTATAAAGTTTTTACATATTGCAGGAGAAGATCCAGTTCACTCTTATTACAAAGGCAAAGAAATAAAAAATGCTCTACAGATAGTTCCATTCCTTGTAGTTCAAGACATCTACATGACAGAAACTGCAAAACTAGCCGACATTGTACTTCCCACAACAACATCTGTAGAAAAAGAAGGGTCATTTACTAATATGACTCGCCATGTTCAAAAAGTAGTACAGGCAACACCACCGCAGTTCCAGTCACGTACAGACCATGACATTTTTGTTAATTTGGCAAGTGTGTTTGGAAAAGAACTTAAGAATTCTACTGTTTCTGAGGTTCAGGAGGAAATTTTAAAAACAGTTCCTATTTACAAAGGAACCCTTCCTGGAACAAATTCCAGACAATGGAATCCTGAAGGATTTAAAAACAATCCTTGCTTCTACATATCAGACGCAGCTCAAGAAATAGCACGAAAAAAAGAATTCCCCTTTCAATTAGTTTCTAACAATCATATGTTCCACATTGGAAGCTATACTCAATATGCCAAAGCATTAACAGATATTGGACCAGAATGCGTTGCAGAACTTCATCCAGAAGATGCAGAAAACTTGGGTGTTAATGATGGAGACCGAATTGTGATTGAATCAAGTACAAATAAATTAGAAGTCCCCATACTGGTGAGCACCATTACAGCCAAGGGTATGGTATATCTCCCTAAAAACTGGGTGAATGTTCCAGTAAATATGCTTAGAAATCGAGAAGAGGGGCCTGTTTCAATTAAGATATCAAAAGCAAACTGACTTTAGATCATTTAAAACTTTCATTACTATTGACACTATTATATGTCTGATTTAAAAGAAAATTTACATACAGATCATATGGTCCTGAATATGGGTCCATCCCATCCTGCAACCCACGGTACAGTAAAGTTTCTTTTGACTCTAGATGGAGAAACCGTGGTAGACATGACGGTAGAAGTTGGCTATCTCCACCGAGGATTTGAAAAAATGTGTGAGAGTGTTACCTACTCCAATGTCTTTCCTTACACCGATCGTCTAAATTACTGCTCGGCAATTATGAATAACATTGGCTATGCTCTGGCAGTTGAAAAACTATGTGATATAGAAATAACAGATCGTTGCAAATACATTCGGGTGGTGACAAACGAACTTGCACGCATTTCAGACCACTATACGAATATTGCTGCTGCTGCTTTAGAGCTTGGAGCTCTTACTGCTTTTATCTATTTTGTGGAGGCGCGGGAAATTGTATGGGATCTCTTGGAAAAAGTTTGTGGAGCCCGGCTGACGTCTAATTATATACGTGTCGGTGGTTTGATGTGTGATCTACCACCCGGATTCAATGATGACCTAAAAGCAACCTACCCAAAGCTTGATAAGTTGTTTGAAGATGTAGATAATTTGCTCACCAAAAACCGCATTTTTCTCGACCGTATGCGCGATACAGGTGCAATTTCCAAAGAAGACGCCATTTCTTGGGGCTTCACCGGTCCTTGCCTCCGAGCTTGTGGCATAGACTACGATATAAGAAAAAAACAGCCGTACTTGGTCTATGATCGCTTGGACTTTGATATCCCAATTGGAACAACTGGTGATAACTTTGACCGTTATCTTGTAAGGATGGAGGAAATTAAGCAAAGTCTAAAAATCATTAAGCAAGCAATGAAGGACATGCCAGAGGGTCCTATCAATACAGACAATCCTTATCTTCGTATTCCATCGAAACAAGATGTTTATTCACAAATGGAAGAAATGATTGCCCACTTTAAAGTAGTTATCGACGGTGTCAAGCCACCTGTGGGGGAAGTCTACTATGCCACGGAAGCTGCAAACGGAGAACTCGGTTTTTATATTGTTAGTGATGGGTCAGGAAAACCTTGGAAATGCCGAGTCAGACCAC
>CAZOYP010000099.1:0-6989 GCA_964584125.1 uncultured Nitrospinaceae bacterium
TTGTCACTGGAGCCGTTATTTTGATGCCCTGAATATCCATTGTGAGTTGTGATCCAATTTTAGCTCCAAGTCTTTTGGCGGCATCCTCTTCTAATGAAATTTGAGGGGTCATAGCATCTTTTTTTTGCCACCATACTCCCTGAGTTACTAAGTTATCCTTCGGCAAACTTTCTCCGTCGTTAATGGTAGTTACAAAATTTCTGGTAATAAACCATTCTTCTCGGCGCTTATTTTTGTAGCGCCAATTTTTAGCCAGCTGTCCGTCGATCCCATAAAACTTTGAACGTATGAGCGGAGTTAGATTGCGCTCGGCTTTGGGAGCTATAAGGTCGAGAGTTTTGGTAAATATTTCGGTTTGATCAGATTGAATATCTATAAAAAAATAATTTGGGGGATCGATTTCTTTATTTTCTTTTAGCATAGCTATCATGTCCATTTGTACGAGTCTGACTGTAAGTACCAACATGATTCCCATGCCCAGACAGGTGACAATTGAACGTGTTTGGTTATTTGGGCGGTGAAGATTAGTCAGCCCGTAATGTCGTAACATCTTCACAGAAGAAGGAATTTTTTTTAGCACTTTTATCAGAAGCACTGCAAAGCCTGACAATAGTAGACCAGAAATTCCCAGAGCGAGGATGAAGATAATACCGTGTTTGATCGATCCTGCTTGCGAGATTACGATTACAGTGATTATAAAAACAAAGAGAACGCCGAATGCTCTTCGTTCCCATAAGGTCCCAAGGGAGAGTTCTTCTTCTTCGAAATTACGTCGAAATAGACGCAGTGGTTTGGTTTTGCTAGCGCGCAATAAAGGTAATGTGCAAAACAAAATTGTAGTGATCATTCCTAGAGAAAATGAATGTAGGGCAGGGGGCCAATAAAACTCTGGTTTAAGATTAAGATTGGTTAGCCCGGAAAGTTTTGAAGGTAATAAAAACTGCACTCCATAACCCAGTAGCACACCGATGAGGCTGCCCAAAAATCCTAACAGTAATGACTGCAGAAAATAAATCTTTAGGATTACACGGGGGGATGCCCCGAGGCAATTTAATATGGCTATGGTGTCCAATTTTTGTGCCATAAAAGTTCTAATAATCATCGCAACGCCGATGCCTCCCATAAGAAGGGCAATAATCCCCAGCGCTTTCAAGTACTGCCCCATACGATCTATAGTATTATTGATAGAAGATTCCATATCCTTGTAGCTACGTAGACTTAAAGATTTATCTTTAAGTCCCTTTTCAAGAATAACCAGAGCGTCTTCTAGAAGAATAGATTTTGGCAATCGGATCAAAGTACGGTACTTAACACGGCTTCCTACCTGAACAAGATCTGCTTTTTTAAGTGTTGGGTGGGAAATGAAAACTCGCGGTCCAATGCTAAATGCCCGAGTAATCCGATCCGGTTCTTTAGTTATAGTTCCGTTAATACGGACCTTTGTTTTTCCCAGCTGAAAAGAATTTCCAATTTTTAAGTTTGTGCGAAGGAGGAATGCAGGGTCAACGACTGCACCAGAGTTAGCTAGCATATTCTCTAAAGTGTGAGAGGGGCTTGATTCAACACTTCCGTACATTGGGTAAAATGGAGCTTGCGCGGGGACCGACTTGAGTTCTACTAAAAGCGATGCTTTTTTCTCATTGGCTTCCGTATAGAGAGCCATCGCATGCAATTCCTTTAAAAACTGGAACCGAGTTCCATAAGGTAAAGCCGTTTTTTGGAACTTTATGTCGCTTGGATTTTGCTCCCAGCGCCCTTTTATTTCAATGTCCGCAGCCAACAACCCTTTGGATTCTCCTTGTATAGCAGTATTAATCAATGAAGAGAAATTCTTGACGGTCATTACGGCTCCGACACCTATGGCTATACACACTATAAAAAATATAAACCTACGCCATGCGCCCCTTGATTCAGCGAAAGCCAATGAGAATAATTTAAGTAATGAAAATTTATTTTTAATCATTTATAAAGCGGGCAGTGAGTCTTTAATTATTTTCCCATCGTCAATGACGAGGATACGCTCGGCTTTTTTTGCGACGTCCGGTTCGTGTGTTACAAGAGCAATAGTCGACTTTTTATTGCGATGGAGATCAGTCATCAGATCAAGAATACGTTTGCTGTTTTCTGAATCGAGGTTTCCTGTTGGCTCATCAGCCAATACAATACTGGGTTCGTTGATGAATGCCCTTGCAAGAGAAAGTCGTTGCTGTTCTCCTCCAGAAAGTTGCGAGGGGTAATGATGGTTACGGTTTGCAAGCCCTACAAGGTTAAGTAGTTCCATAGATTTTTTTTGTGTTCCATTGGATCCATTTAGCTCTGATGAAAGTGTAACGTTTTCTAGTGCAGTCAATGTTGGGATGAGATTGAAATTCTGGAAAATAAACCCAAAATGTTGACTCCTTAACTCAGCTAGTTCATCTTCACTAAATTTCATGATATCCTGACCATTGATTATAATATTTCCATCTGTAGGTTCGTCTAATCCAGCGATGAGGCTAAGGAGGGTTGTTTTCCCACTTCCAGAAGCTCCAGTAATGGCTATAAACTGGCCACTGGGAATGACGAGGTCAATGCCATTCAGAATATTTACCCTGTGTCCGCCTCCAAAGAGAGATTTGTTAAGTCCGTTAATTTGAATCAAAGTAAAACCTTCGGTAGTTATTTGCAGAAAATATGAATATACGTTATGTGTTTAGTACTCACAAAAATTTTAACACCCTTATGGTTTTTCTTATATGGGTATTGTTATTATTTTTTCCCGCTAATTTGATCGGAGGGTCTTCTCCCGTGATACTTGCTTTTGGAGATAGTCTTACTGCAGGATTTGGAGTGCCAGATGCTGAGAGTTATCCTGCAAGGCTTCAGAATATACTCATTGAAAATGGCTACACGCACAAAGTGGTTAATGCCGGTGTGAGTGGAGATACCACAGCAGGTGGAGTCCGGCGTATAAAATGGTTGATGAAAAACAATCCTGAAATCGTTATTCTAGAATTGGGGGCAAATGATGGGTTGCGTGGACTTTCACTTCAAGAGATGGAGTCTAATTTAGAAAAAATTATTATTATTTGTGAAGAGAGTGGCGCAAAAGTATTGTTGACAGGAATGAAGGCCCCTCCAAATTATGGTGAAGAATATACTGTTGAGTTTGAGAAAACTTTTATTCGTTTAGCAGAAAAACACAAGTTGCCATTAGTGCCCTTTTTTTTGGAAGGGGTTGCAGGGATAAAGGAATATACGCAGTCGGACGGTATCCATCCCTTAGGCTCCGGATATGAAATTGTTGTGCAAACGATATGGAAGTACCTAAGACCGTTAATAGATGCTGGTTTGGAAGTCAAAACTTAGTATCTGATGATTAGAACACATTATCAATGTGTTGCATGAGCTCTTTATAGCAGCACCCCTCCTTTAATAGTTTGCGGGCGGTATCGTAACTCTCTTGGAACGAATGACTCAGACCGCATAAATTAAATAGAGTGCTGGCTTGGCAGGCGATAAGTGGGGCGGCAGGTCCAGTTCCATTTTTTAGAGCTGACTCTCCCCAATCGGCGAATTTTGGCAAGTTATATTCTTCTGACTTTAAACTTTTGTAAGCGTCTTCAATTTCAGAGTTGGTTTTTTTAGAAAACATTGTACTGAGTTGACAGTTAACCTCATTGGTTTTGCCTTTTTTTGATGAAATAAAAACTTTAGAGGGTTTATGCACGCCATAGAGTGTAGTTCCTTCAGCACCGTTTCCTATTATCGCTAGGTTAAATTTACTCAGGTTCGCTATTGATATCATTGAAGTTTCATATCCACGGTGAAAATAACTTGTGGCAAGGTAATTATTTCCACCTGAGGATTCTAAGGGCATGAGCATTTTTTCCATAGTTGAAAGCATTGTACGCTTGACAATTTCTATACGTAAGTCTCGCAGCTTTTCAAGTAGAGGGTGCGCTTCTTGTATGTTGATATATCCAAATTTGGACATTTTAATCAGTTCCACCCGTTGCCGGTGATTGCCCTGAGGGCTAACTCCATAATGTTTACAGAGAATGTCTTCGAAAGTTATTCCAAATTTTGGTGGTAGCGATGGGGCAGAGTTTCCGTAGGTAGGTAATCCCATAGCTGCCAGTAGCGGGATAGTATAAAAACCAAAATATGGTACTCGATTAAAACCATCGAAGGGATCGGCAATTTGCAATAACCGATCAAGTTGAACTTGGTGTTGAATTGTAGTTTTATCTAAGGCCTTCCAATAACCAATATTTTCTTCTAATGTTTCGAGCTTCATTCTAGCCGCTATCAGAAATACACCTGACTGTACTTTAGATACCTCTTCTTCCAATATTAGTGTTAATGCGTCTTCCGCCTCGATTTCGGTAAGGTTTTTGCTCATTTTTGGTCCTGTTGCAATTTTCTGAAGGTAGGACTTCATTTGATTATTAGCAAGACCAGATTCGTAAAGATTTTTTTTCATTTTTTGTAGGGTAAATGGTTTTGTTTCTGTAAACTGAAGTATTATAGAGTGGAGCAATGATACAAAAAAATAAAAATGATTAAAACCGATAGTACATATAAAACAAATACACCTCCTTTTTGTACCGATTCAGTAGGAGTGTTGCTAGTTTATCCAAACTCCAAAGATGTTGCTCTGGCTAATCTAGGATTTCAAAGAGTCCATACCCTACTAAATCAGATTCCTGGAGTGGCGTGCGATCATTATAGCCTCCCTTTGGGTTGGACCACAGATGTTCAAGAGCTTAACCCATCTTCCATGTTATCTCATGAGTGGGGATTGTCTTTGGACCAATTTGACGTCATTGCTTTTTCTATTTCATTCGAACCAGATTACTTAAATGTTGCCCTTATTTTGAATTACTTTGGGATACCCTTAGAAAGAAAAAAACGCAGTACTTCTCACCCTTTAGTCCTCGCTGGAGGGTCTGCAGTTTTTATTAATCCGGAACCTTTGGCGGATTGTATAGATGCTTTCTTTATTGGAGAAGGTGAAGGGCTTGTAGAACCATTTTTTAAATTATTTAGCGAAAATGAATATAGCGATACACGCGAGTTGTTGGAACCAGCAGCAAAGATTCCAGGTATTTATGTCCCTCAATTCTACCACCAGTTATACCAAGGGGAAAGTGTAGTTAAATTTGAGGCCGAGCAAGAGATCTTTGAAAGAGTCGAACGTCATTGGGTAAAAGAAGGGTCTCCGGATTTATGTACACATTCGGTGTTACATGACGAGGTTTCCACTTTTAAAGATATGTCTCTAATAGAAGTTACTCGTGGATGTATTTGGGCCTGTCGATTTTGTACGGCTGGGTTTATTTATCGTCCGCCACGACTTCCCAATTTAAATCTTACTTATCGTTCGTTGGGAAATGTGCTTAAGGAGCAGGGAAAGTCAGTTTCGACGGTAGGCCTTGTGGGGCCATCAGTTACTGATCACCCTGAGATTTTGCCTTTAGCCCGAAAAATTGTAGAAGATGGAAAGAAACTGTCGTTTTCTTCCTTAAGGATGGAAACCTTGACAGATGAACTGGTCGACTTAATCAAGAAAAGCGGACAAAAAACTTTAACAGTTGCTGTAGATGGTCCATCCGAGAGAATGCGCCGGGTAATTAATAAGCAAGCGACGGATGATTTCATTGTAGAAAAATGTCAGTTTCTAACTGAGAAGGGAATTCTTCATTTAAAAATTTATTCTATTATCGGATTACCTGGTGAGACAGAAGAGGATATTAATCACTTCATTGTCTTGGTCGAGCGCATTATGCAAAGATATGTTGAGGCTTGTAGCCAACGAGGAAATATTGGGCAGGTGACCATTGGTTTAAGTCCACTAATACCTAAACCTGGAACACCTTTTCAGTGGCACCCAATGGAATCTGTGCAAAGTTTGAAAAAAAAATTCATGAAAGTTCGTAAGGCTCTAGGGCGGTTATCTCATATAAAGTTGAGCTTTGGTTCTCCCAACGAAGCATACTTGCAAACCTATTTATCTCGTGGAGATCGCAGAGCCTTATCTTTTTTTAAATCTTACCTTGCAAATGGGCACGATGAAAAAAAAGCATTAGCAGAGAGTAGCCCATCACCAGATTTATTTGTTTATAGGCAATATGCAAAAGATGACATTTTGCCGTGGGATATTGTTGATCATGGATATAAAAATGATTTTCTGTGGAATGATTACCAGCGTGGACTAAAAGAGGGTGTGACGCCTGTATGTGACACTGCAGTTTGTAAGGTTTGCGGAATTTGCTAAGTGTGGTTACTTTCTTTGAACAAAGCCTCTGTCTATTTCAATAGACATCAAATTCAATTTTGAAAGATCCATCCTAAAATGTCTTTTAATATTGAGAAGATTAACAAGCTTCCACCGGAAGCACGTTTTTTAGACATTAATGATTTTTGGTATTTCCCCAATCGATGGGTTGTTAGATTTTTATACCCACTACCTGTTACACCGACGCAAATTACGATTACTTCTTTGATCGCTGGACTCGTTTCAGTTGGCTGTTACATTATCGATGATAGGTCTGGATTAATGTGGGGCGCACTATTTCTATATTTGAAAATATTTTTAGATAATGTTGATGGGAATTTAGCACGCGTAAGAGGTGAGACTTCACGTTTGGGAAGATTTCTTGATTCGTTAACGGATTTTATGGTCAGTTTTTTGGTATATCTTGTTTTGACCTTAAGGTTGGTGGTTGAGACAAACAACTACTTGTTTTGGTTGTTGGGGGCCCTTGCTCTTTTGAGTTGTCTAATGCATTGCTCATATTTTGTGTTCTATTTGGTAAAATACACTTATTTTTTCGGGACCTACCCTTGTAATCGGGCAGATGAAAATATTACTGAAAAAGACAATGAGGAGTACGGTGCGGGAGAGCTTTCAATGTTAGTTTATTTTTTGCACCGCACCCACATTTTTTTATACGGATGGCAGGATAAAACTATTGAGTGGTTTGATCGTTTAAGTAAAAAATTAG
>CAZOYP010000100.1:0-1386 GCA_964584125.1 uncultured Nitrospinaceae bacterium
CTTGAACTGCAAAGCCCAGAACAAAGCCTAATCCTCCAGCAGCTGCTACGATCGTCGTGAGTGGCTCGTCGAACACAAAATGAGCTATGCAAGATATCGTGAGAATTAAAACTGCAATGCCAGAGAGTTGAACCAGCAAAAGAGGGGGCGGAGTGCTTGAAATCTTTTTGACTAATGTATCCCAAAAAAGCAGGGAAAGCATGCGATTGAAAAGCCACCCTGTAGAAAGCCAGACTAGTATTTCAAGGAAAATCAGTACTCCCTGGTGAAGCCATGCAGGGAAAAATATATCTCCTGAAACGTTTGATACAAATAGTATTGCTGAGAAAAAGGCAATAGTGAGGATGGGTAAAAAAGCGGCTTGAAAGATTTTTTTTCCCATAAATAATTAGACCAAAAAATAAACGGATCAAGAGTCAGTTTTTAATCTGTAACATACTGAATCATAAGGCCAATTTTTAAGCGTGACCACGCTTTGACCACGGTACACCATTTTCCTCCAAAATCAACCACGAACCTAATGAGGATGAAAATGGAGAAGTAGGGATGTGGTTGTGCTCCCTCAAACCATTTGTTCCCTCTTCAGCGCAAGAGACAGTATTAAAATTCTTTCGATACCTTTGTGGTTAGCGATTGTGGAAAACTGCCATTATTTTCAGTTAAGTGGATTTTTGAAGGTCTTTGTTCGGTCCTGATATATAACCATGAAATTAAATCAGATATTCAATAAAATTATTGACATTAATTTAAAGTAAAGCTATAAGTCTAACATAATCAATAATCAATTTTGCCTAAGGTTTGGTCTGGCCGTATTTTTGCTGATGGAAATACGTTCGCTTTTCGTCAGATTTCCCTCAGTTGATCAGGCTTACGGCTAATTATGCCTAGGGCAATTTTTTTGCGCTTCAAACTTTGGGTTTGGTGCTAACTTAGGGTACTTGCTGTAATTGTTAGAGCATACCCATTTGTGAGTTTTTTTTGTTCAATTGCGGAAACTCATTTTAGAGGGGAGGCTAAATGGGCACGTTGTTAAAAAAACTAACCACGCTGGTCAAGGATGGCATTATAGGAACAGTTTCATTGCCATTAGAGGATACGAGTAAAGAGGAAAAAGTCAAAAAGGAATCAGACGCTCATAAGATCGTCTTAGAAAGAAGTAAAACGTTATTACAAAACCCAATATACGGATCACGAAGAAAAGGTGAAACAAACCAGGAGTCTCAAGATAGGGTGTGACATTTTTCTAACCTATTGAGACCCTCCTTTTCTTCCATTAGTCGGTGACTGCGGGGTTTGTGCTGGAGGTGCTGCCTGGGTTCTTGGTTGAGCTTGTCTTTGTTGCATTTGCCTTTGTTGAGATTGTATTCTAAGCTGTTCGGCTCTTCT
>CAZOYP010000100.1:1486-6982 GCA_964584125.1 uncultured Nitrospinaceae bacterium
TAACTCCTCAGCTTTTCTTAACTCCTCAGCTTTTCTTAACTCCTCAGCTTTTCTTAACTCCTCAGCTTTTCTTTCATTAAATTCAACCTTTTTAATTTCATTCTCAACAAGAATAAAGGATTCCTTCAAGGATTCTTCTAGTATCTGATAATAAAATTTAATCTGATGGTAAACCGTCGCGACTTGCGCGTCTAAGAGGAAGTAGCGTGTCTTTTTAATAACAGGTAATGTCAATTTCGTACCATTACCAAATTCATTAAGGTGTCCAAAAATATGTTTATTTCTATTTAATTTTTGAATCTCTCGCACGACTATCGCCCTACGTATCTTCTTTAAATCTTTCTCACTAGCAATAAAGATTTGACTAGAGTCTTTTTTGTGTTTGTTTATTTCTAAGAGGAGATCGATTTCTTCCAGCGGAAGCGTCCTTATAGCCACATGAGGCTGTACTGAAGGGTTGGTTTCTTTTCCTGAAAACTTTAATTCGAGACCGTAATTTTTTGATTGTGCTTTCTTCCATTCCTTCTCAAGAAAAGTAACTTTTTTAAAGTTTCCATCTCCCTCATGCTTCGTCATAAGAATTTTGTCTCTAGAAACTGGTTTTGCTAAATCACGTTTCCCAACTATGTCGTAAATCATTCGCGTTACTAGTGCATCCCCTCCAGGAAAGTGTGCTCCGGAGAAATTTTTTGCTAGTCTGGTTTTTGCAAACGTCTCATCCTTTGCTGAGCGACTGACCACGTAATTGCGATACTTACTAAACTGTTTGGATTGGTAGACAAAGCCCAGATCAAATACATCCTCAGAACGAACTCTATAGGTGTCCCGAAAGAGGTCCATATCTGTATCATCAAACATGGCCGTATCTTTAGGCGATTGAATTCCGATATCTTTATTATTACGGATAATGTGGGGGGTAATTACGACGAT
This sequence comes from uncultured Nitrospinaceae bacterium, assembly GCA_964584125.1. Classification (GTDB taxonomy): domain Bacteria; phylum Nitrospinota; class Nitrospinia; order Nitrospinales; family VA-1; genus Nitromaritima. The sequence goes on from CAZOYP010000100.1 coordinate 2,417, forward strand.
GACCTCTTTCTTTGAATTCGAAGAAGATTCTGCTCCAAACAACCTTCCTAGGTATGGAATATCAGCAAGTAATGGGATTCTGTTTGTAGTATCTTCACGCTCCTTTGAGACCAGCCCACCAATGATCATGGGGGTCTTGTTCGGCACCATGGCAAAGGTATGAACTCTTCTGGTCGATGAACCCGGTTTAGTGGATACAGTGTTATTAGTTGCCGCATCCTTGGCTACACCATCATTTGCAGAAACTAGTGCCTTGACTTGGACATCAATCTCCATCGCTACTTCATTTTTACTTTCGGAAACTCTTGGTCTAATTTGTAATAAAATTCCTGGAGTTACTTCCTCAAATGTGTAGGTATTTTGAACATTACCGCTACGGTCCTTGTAACCTGCTACAATGGGGAACTGTTTTTGTTCCGTAACTTCAATCACGGCAGGACGATTATTCAAGGTAATAACACTAGGCCGTGATAGGACCTCTGCAGAACCCTTTGCAATCAGAGCCTCAAGTGAAACAGAAAGTAATTGCGATACACTGGCAGCACCTATACCTTTCTCTAAAGCAGTTTTAAAGAGCTTGCTTGCTCCGGCAGTACTGGGTGAGGAAGCTTCTAATTTCCCTACTTCAAATGTTTGATTTACACCGCCCGGGACATTAGCTTTATACAGAACACCCAGTTCTTCGAGCCCAGACTCATTAACCTCCAAAACCATACTCTCTATATAGATTTGGAGGGGAGCGGCATCAAGTGTTTTTTGAATCGTTTTTTTGATGCTGTTGAGACGTTTCCTGCCAGATGGATGGGAAAAAACAATCATGCTTTCGTTCAAGCCATAATTCGCCGCATTCAGGTTTACCATAGAAAACCTTGAGCCCGTTGCGTAAGCGGTAGGTCCTGCCATTACGTCAGTTAGTGATTTGACTGGGGCCAATTTAGGTTTGTAAAAAACAGGCAGCTCTGAACAGGTATACCCTATTTTATCATGGGTGAGTTTTGGTTTGGGGAGCATTGTTGCTTTGCCACGTCTGTCCACCGTATAGGGGCTGGCTACGGGGCCTGTTGCTTCTATTGTTTTCAGCCCCATTACTTGTAGGGAGGAGAGAATCTGATCCATATTGGCATAAGAAAGAGGAATTAGTTCGCTTTGTAGATCAGCTAGTAAAAAGCTTTTTTCTTTACCTGTTTCTGAGTCAATACAAGGAGCTGTTTCATCTTTTGCGGCTGACGAAAAACTTATCCTCTCCATTCGCTCTTCACTTAATAGTGGTTTTTTCCCACCTGAAAATAGGGGAGGAGGGGGCTTGATTGTTTTTTTAGGTGGAATTTTTTTTTCAGACTGAGTTGTTTTTTTAGGTGGAATTTTTTTTTCAGACTGAGTTGTTTTTTTAGGTGGAATTTTTTTTTCAGGGAGCGCTGCTTTTTTGGCTACCTGTGACTCTTTTACAGAGGGGGAGGTATACTGTCCTACAGTCACTTTATGCAAATCGTTTAAAAAAGCAGAACACCCACCCAGAGCGGCAAGAGTTATTACAATAACTGTTTTTTTAATTAGAGGGTGCAATTTATTGTAGAAGTAGGTTGAAATCGTGACTTAACTACACCTGAAGGAAACTACGCTATAAAGAAAATACTGAAAAATAGTAGAAGAATCAATAGCTAAAAGACATTTTTAGCCTATAAGCAGCTTTCAAGCTGGGAGGCCTGCCAAATAATCAAGTTAGATTGAACCACTTACCCAAGTGTCAAGCCAAAAAAAAAATGAGCTACGGCGTTAACCGGAACCCATTTTTTTATGCTTATCAAATAAAAGCCGTACAAGAAATACACCTAAACTTGTGTATTCCTTTGCTTAACATGAACTTGGTGTCTTGTTATCTCCACCCCCCTTTTGGCAGATGACCTACGTAGTCCTGACGGATTCTCTTACCCTCCGTCCAATGTATTTTTGGTTCAGGAGCTTTTTTTTTCGCATCATCGACGACTACCGGGGTTTTCACTTGTTTTCCCCCTTTCTTCTTCACCCAGCGCCCATTGGCATCCATCCCCCATCCTTGCGATCCACACCATTTCTGCCATGCTTTGTTGAGTTGCTTTATATTGTTGCACTTGTCATCGTTTGCAACGGCAGTGTGAGGTGAAAAGAGAACTGAAAGCAACCCGGCAATGATTGCACATATCGTAATATAGAATTTTTGTAGCATATTCTTCCTCTTCTAAGAATTTTATTTAAGAAGATAGGTGTAGCCGTTAAGGCCTTCCTTATATAATGACAGAAAATCGTCAGCCTCTTCCTGAGTGATATTTCCTGTTTCGACGTAGTTCACCAAAAATCCGGACACTCTTCCGGCAAGTTCATCTGCCTTGAACTGGACGTAGTCTAGCACGTCTGTTACATCTTCTCCCTCAATAATTTGTTCATACTTTAAGCTCCCGTCTGCTTGGATTGAAACATGAAAGGTATTCGTATCACCGAATAAGTTATGTAGGTCACCAAGTATTTCCTGATACGACCCTGTTAAGAATATCCCTATTTGGTAGGGTTCCCCTTGCTCTAACTTATGGACTTTGAGAGTGGGTGTGTTGCTTCGGTTGGTTCCAATGAAAAGATCAAGGCGCCCATCGGAGTCACAGGTAATGTCTTCTAATGTCGCTTCCCGGCGAGGTTCCTCATTAAGCCGTTGGATCGGAAGTACTGGAAATACCTGGTCGATAGCCCATGAATCTGGAATAGATTGAAACACAGAAAAATTACAAAAATATTTGTCAGCCAAGTTTTTGCGTAGAGTTTTGATTTCGTCTGGCAAATATTTCAAGCGTTCTGACAATTCCTCAATTTTTCTAGAGATTCCCCAGTAGATGCGTTCGCAAAGTGCTCGGTCGCGGAGGTTAATAAGTCCCAGCAGAAACTGGTTGTTGATTTCATCTTTCAAATGAGCAGCATCATGCCAGGACTCAATTAGGTTCTTGTTGGAAGTATTTTCCAGTACGTAGTAAATTTCCTTTACAATTTCTGGAGAGTCCTTGGGAATTTTAATTTGTTCACTCCATTCAGGGAAGGAAGTAACATCAAGTACATTAAAAACGAGAATGGAGTGGTAGGCGGTCATCGCCCGCCCTGATTCTGAGATAATATTCGGGTGGGGCAAATTTTCTTCCTGGCAGGATTCTAAGACGTGATGGACGACATCGTTGGCGTATTCTTGAACAGTGTAGTTGGTGCTTGATGCATAGGTTGAACGCGAGCCATCGTAATCAACACCAAGTCCACCTCCAACATCAATATAATCGATAGGACATCCGGATTTTCTAAATTCTACGTAGAAGCGCCCCACTTCTTTTAGACTGTTTTTAATGCGACGAATATTTGTTATCTGACTACCTAGATGAAAATGAATGAGTCTTATGCAGTTTTTTATTCCTCGTTTTTCTGCAAAGTCTAACGCATCGATTAATTCCATGGAGTTGAGCCCAAACTTTGAATACTCTCCACCCGACTCGGCCCACCTTCCCTGACCGGAACTAATGAGTTTGATACGAAGTCCAATATTAGGTTTTATAATTATTTCTCTTGCAACTCGGTCAATAATCTCGAGTTCGCTCGGACGTTCTACAACAATGAATACCTTCTTACCGAGTTTTTGGCTCATAAGAGCTAGGCGAATGAATGTCTCGTCCTTATATCCGTTGCATATAAGAAGAGCTTCGGGATTATCCATTATTGCAAGAATTGCATGTAATTCGGGTTTTGATCCTGCCTCTAATCCAAAGTTATAGGGTCTGCCAAATTTGACTATCTCTTCAACTACCTGACGTTGCTGGTTAACTTTGATGGGATAAACTCCATGATAAGTCCCTTTGTAATCATAGTCCTTGATGGATTTGTTAAAAGCGTTGGCTAACTTTGCAATACTTGCTTTGAGAATATCAGAGAAACGAATAAGCGCTGGAAGAGAATAACCTTTACCCTGAATGTCTTCGACAAGTTCCTTTAAGTCTATGGAATGGTTGCTGCCGTTTTGCGGCTGAATGACGATGTGTCCTTTATCATTAATATCAAAATATTCTGAACCCCAACCACGGATGTTATATAAATCACGTGAATCCTCAATAGTCCATTTTGTCATTACACAGTACCTTTTGGTCTAAACAGCTAACTTTGCATGTCCTATAATTTTTTCACTTAATATTTTTAAATTTATATTATCTCTTTGAAAAGTCAATCCATTTAAGGTGACTTTGATTTTTAAAAATTAAAAGGAAAGCAATAGGGCTATTGGTTAATTTATGATATATATTCAGACCGTCTGTGAAAGATATTTAAAGGAGTTGGAATGAAAATAGAAGGTGTAGGTGTTAGGAAAATTTCAGAGGAGTTTGGCACACCCGTATACGTATACAGTGTAGCGATTCTCCGCCAGTCTATCGAGGAAATCAAAAAGTTGTCTCCGGTGACCCGTTACGCTATGAAAGCTTGTTCCAATCCGCGCGTTTTAAAAGAAATGCTAGACCACGGTATAAAGATCGATGCGGTTAGTGTTTATGAAGTAAGGCGCGCAATCAAAGC
>CAZOYP010000101.1:0-6885 GCA_964584125.1 uncultured Nitrospinaceae bacterium
GAGAAAAACGTGGTGCGCAAAATGATTTTAGAAAAGAAAAAACGTGTTGATGGAAGAAACCTTAACGAGGTCCGCCCTATAAGTATTAAAACAGGTTATCTCCCTCGTGTTCATGGGTCATCCGTTTTCACTCGTGGAGAAACTCAAGCTTTAGTAAGCGCGACATTGGGCACCAACGCAGATGAACAACGACTAGATACTCTCGAACTTAAAGGTACAAAACATTTTTATTTGCACTACAATTTCCCAGCGTTTTGTACAGGTGAAACTAAGTTCATTGGCGGTCCTGGAAGAAGAGAAATTGGTCATGGGATGCTAGCTGAAAGAGCTTTAGTATCGGTTCTCCCGGATAGAGATAAATTCCCATACACCATTCGGGTCGTTTCAGACATTCTGGAGTCAAATGGGTCATCATCTATGGCCTCAGTATGTGGTGGTGCTTTAGCACTTATGGATGCAGGGGTTCCTATCTCAAATCCGGTTGCAGGAATCGCTATGGGCCTTATTAAAGAAGGGAACCAAGTAGCTATTTTATCGGATATTCTAGGTTCAGAAGATCACCTCGGTGATATGGACTTCAAAGTTGCTGGCACAAAAAACGGAATTACTGCCCTGCAAATGGATATTAAAATTGCTGGCTTGGATAAGGATATAATGGAACAAGCGATGCAACAGGCAAAAGAAGGCCGTCTTCATATTTTAGGGGAAATGAACAAAGCACTAGATGCACCTCGATCCGAATTATCGAAACATGCTCCTAGAATCATTACTCTGAAAGTACCAACTGATAAAATTCGGGACATCATTGGCCCTGGAGGAAAAGTTATTCGTGGCATCATAGATAAATGTGGGGTTTCCGTCGACATCGACGATAGTGGTCTAGTTTCGATCGCTTCATCCGATCAGGCTGCCGCAGATAAGGCTATTGAGTATATCGAAAACCTTATACAAGAAGCCGTAATCGGTAAAGTTTATCTTGGAAAAGTTAAGAAAGTTGTCGATTTCGGAGCCTTCGTAGAAATTTTTCCAGGAACAGATGGCCTCGTTCATATTTCTCAAATTTGTGATAGACGTATCCAAAGTGTTTCAGACGAAATCCAAGAAGGTGATGAAATAAAAGTAAAGGTTATTGATGTCGATCAACAAGGAAAAATCAAACTAAGCCGAAAAGAGGCCCTAAAAGAAAGCGCGATCGAAGATAAAGGATAAAAAAGGTAAAATTTTGTTAATATTTTAAAAAGGTCGGTGAGCCAATACTCATTGACCTTTTTGCTTTTTCCTAGAGAGAGATCCCCCAGTTTTTTAGTTTATCTATTGTTTTGTAGCTAGTAAGATCAAAGTGAATAGGGGTTATTGAAATATAATTGTTAGAAACCTGAAAACAGTCAGCTTCATTATCGGCTTCATCAATACGCATTTCACCTGCATACCAATAATAAGTATTTTTTCTTGGATCTACCCTTTTGTCAAATGTTTCAATCACACGTGATTTTCCCTGCCTGGTAATAGAAACACCTTTAATTTCTGAATAAGGCACCGCAGGTATATTCACATTAAGTGAAACTCCATCTGGCAGGCCATTTTTTAAAACAGTTTTTGCCAGCTTGGCACCAAATTCGGCTGCAAACCCAAAATCAGAATTTTCAAACGAGTTGAGCGAAACAGCCATAGCAGGAACGCCTTCAATAGTAGCTTCAGTTGCGGCAGACACCGTTCCCGAGTAAATGGCACAGGTTCCTAAGTTGCCACCTTGGTTGACGCCTGAAACAACCATTTCCGGACGTTGGTCAAAAAGTACTGTGGTTGCAAGTTTTATACAATCTGCTGGTGTCCCATTTATTGCATAACCAATAAACTTATTATCTTCTTCTATTTTACGTACTTTAAGTGGTTGGGTTAAAGTAATAGCATGTCCCATTGCACTTTGCTCCGTCTCTGGCGCCACAATCACCACTTCAAAGAGTTTGGCCAATTCTGTATAAATAGCACGAATTCCAACAGCTTGGAAACCATCGTCATTGCATAAAACAATCATAAAAAAATACCCACGGGCGTTATAGCACCCGCGGGTTTTAGTAAGTTAAACCAGGTAAGCTAAAAAGGTTTTTAGAGTGTTATTAACTTGATGCAATCATTAATTATGTTTGTTGAAATATTCCTGTGATCCTTTAGGGTCTGGCTTCATTCCATCCGCCCCCTCACTCCAGTTAGCAGGACAAACCTCGCCATTTTTTTCATGGTATTGGAGAGCATCAACCATACGTAAAGCTTCATCTACATTACGCCCAAGGGGCAAATTATTTATTAATTGGTGCTGCACAACACCATCTGTATCAATCAGAAATAATCCGCGAAATGCAATTCCCATATCTGCTAACACGTCATAATCTTTGCTGATCTGTTTGTTTAAGTCGGCAACCAAAGGATATTTTATCTCCCCCAGTCCACCTGCCTTGCGATCAGTGTTCCTCCAAGCTAAGTGAGAAAAGTGACTGTCGATCGAAACACCAATTACCTGAGTATTTCTTTTTGCGAATTCTGCATTTTTTTCACTAAACGCAATAATTTCGGTAGGGCAAACAAATGTAAAATCTAGTGGATAGAAAAAAAGTACCACATATTTCCCTCTGAAACTGGATAGCTCGAGTTGTTCGAATGAACCATCAGGCATAACGGCCTGAGCACCAAAATCAGGTGCAGGTTTTGAAACTAATGTTGCCATTTTATTCTCCTAAATTTTGCAAAAAAATTGATGTTTTAAGTAGGTTAATGTACCACAAAAAACCGAATCGATTAAAAATATGACAAAAAAATAAGCTATATTAAAAAAAGGTTGATCCTTGGAGCATTTCGACTTTTTCTAATTGTCTACTTACATTTCAGCCTACCTTGACAGACAACAAGGCCTTTATTTACAATGAATTTGGAGATTGATTTAAGCAAGCTTTTTAAGCAAATCAACAATATGAAACAAAACCATAAGCACGTGATTTTATAATGAATATTCTATTCCTAGGATCAGGAACATCCACAGGCATTCCTTCATTGTGCTGTAACTGTGACGTCTGTAAATCTGATGACAAGAAAAATAAGCGCTTGCGCTCATCTATACTCGTTCGTAATGAAGGAAACCACCTTCTGATAGACACCTCAACAGACCTCAGACAACAATGCCTTAATAACAACATCACGCATATAAACCAGGTTTTATACACCCATCACCATGCCGACCATCTGCATGGAATAGATGAGTTAAGAAGCTTTAACCACTTCAATAAAATTGTAATCCCATGCTATGGCAACAAAGATACTATCTATGAAATTAAAGAAAAATTTAATTATATCTTCGATGAGACAACTCAGATTGGTGGTGGTCTACCTAAACTCACCCTTAACATAATTAATAACGAGAACCTTAATCTCGGCGGGGTATTAATCACACCATTAAATATCGTTCATGGGAAGCTAATTATATTGGGCTATAAGCTTAATAAATGCGCCTACATAACTGATTGCAGTGAAATCCCAAGCGAGTCAAAAAAACAACTTAAAAACCTAGACACTCTAATTCTTAATGCACTAGGATTCGACCCTCACCCAACTCACTTCTCATTGAGCCAAGCTCTAGATACAGTAAAAGAACTTAAACCGAAACGTGCAATTCTTACACATATCAATCACAAGTTTGACCATGAAAAAATATCAAGAGAATTGCCCGCTGGAGTAAAACTAGCTTACGATGGGATGGTTATAGAATGTTAAAATTCTCGCGATATCAATCTAAATCGATATCGCGTAGAGGAATGTCTTTTGTTTTATCTACATTCTTTTGAGCTTCTTTAAACTTCTCTTCTAGAATACGCCCCCTATCTTTTTGCACTTCACTCCGCTTGTTGAACATCGATTCCTGTTCTTTTTTGTGTGCATCATGCTCCTTAACCATATCAGCTAAAGAAGGCATAACTTTCTCCTTTTTCTCTTCCCATATAATCTCGCCGGTTTTTTTATCGACCTGTAATTTAGTTTCACAACAAGGACAAATAACTTCAATTTTTCCAGAACTCATAATTCATCACACCTTTCTCAATGAATAAAAATCATTTTCAGAACATATCAAAGTCTTAATTATTATATCAAATTTATCATTATTACAGGACACGGTCTCAATGAGAAAAAAATACTTTCATATCATCCATAACATGGGACAATTGATTAGAAAACATGATCTAAAGTAAAAAATGCTAAAATCAAAAGGTTATTTTATTACCGGAACAGACACCAACGTAGGGAAAACGGTTATTACTGCTTGCCTGCTATCTTTTTATCGCAAACATGGAATAGATACTGGGGTCATGAAACCCGTTGAAACTGGTGTGGATCAAGAGTGTAGTTCAGAAGCAAATTCAGACGCCAAGTTTCTTCTTTCTGCTTCAGGCAATAAAGATTCTCTTGGAGAAGTATGTCCTATTCGTTTAAAACCCGCCGCTGCTCCCCTGCAAGCTTCAAGAATCATCGGTCAGGATATAGACATTGACCTGATTCTTGAGAGCTTCCACAAGCTACAAGTCAAACATGATCAAATGCTTGTCGAAGGAGTTGGCGGGCTTCTAGTACCTTTAACACCTAGCTACTTAATATCTGACCTTATTAAAGATATGGGTTTGCCACTTATTATAGTGAGTCGAACTTCACTGGGCACCATCAATCATACGCTCTTGACTATTAAAGCAGCAAAAGAAGCTGGTATAGAAATCGCAGGAATTATTTTAAATAATTCAGAAAACCGAGCTCTAAATAACGTTGAACTTGAACAAGCCACCCTTATTCAAGAACTTTCCGGAATACCTGTTTTAGGAGAATGCCCATATATAGATTCCGTTTCTTCGGAAAAATTCAATGATAGTTTCGCAGAAAAAGTTGTGCATTGGAAAATATCAACTAGTCTCCTGTGAATAAATTTAAAATTATCTCTTAGGTCACGATTCAAACTGATAACCTTTCTCCCTAACAGTTACTATATGTCTTGGCTCTTGAGGTATCTTCTCAAAATATTTTCTTAGACGAGAGACAAAGTTGTCAACTGTTCTCGTCTCGGTTTGCGGATCATAACCCCAAACCTTTTCTAATAATTCTTCACGACCAACCACAGCACCTTTTTTTTCTACCAAGAGTTTCATGACAAGGGCTTCCTTGGTTGTTAAATAAAATTCGCCGTCAACGCCTTTGGCTTTACCGGTTCCAAAATTAATCCACATTTTAGCAAAGCGGAATATATCTTGATCATGTACGGGTTCTTTATACCATTCTGATCGCCGCAGAATACCTTTTACACGCAATAGAAGTTCTGGGAGGTGGAAAGGTTTGGTCAAATAATCATCTGCACCCGCTTCTAAACCAACTTCTCTATCTTTTTTGGATGACTTTGCGGTCAACATGAGAATAGGAAAACGTATATTAGTCTCTCTTATCGTACGGGCCACCTCAAGCCCCCCCAGTCCAGGGAGCATAAGGTCAAGAATAATGAGATCGAAATCCTTTTCTCTTAATTGATCAAGTGCAGAAGCGCCGTTATCAACTAACAATACATCATAACCTTCTCTCTCAAGATTAAACCGAAGACCTTTTGCTAAATGAGGATCATCTTCGACTAACAATATTTTGTTGGTTTCCATTACCATAAAATAATCTTAACTATAGGCTTTTGTTTTTTTCAATTAAAACGTGATCTATTGGTAAACATAACATGAAGCGAGTCCCTTTACCTCGGCCCTCGCTAAAAACATTTATTTTCCCTTTATGATTCTTAATAATTTGTCGAGAAATATATAGACCCAAACCAGCCCCTTCAATATTCTGAGTTTCCTCGTTCTGCACTCGGTAAAACTTTTTAAAAACTTTTTTTAGTTCTTTTTTATCAAACCCAAAGCCTTCATCTATAAAGTCAATAATACAAAATTTTTGATCCTGCCTCACTTCAATTGTAAGGACTGTCCCAGAAGGTGAATATCGCAAAGCATTTGCTATTAAATTATTAAAAACCATTCGCATGGCTCGCCTATCTATCCTGACTTTCATATGGTCTATAAATTTCAGTTGAATATCACATTGTTTATCTTCAAATAATTTCTGATGGGGGGCTATTGTTTCTTGTAAAAGTGCAACAATATCTACTAAAGCAAACTGTAGCTGCATGCTCTTCGGGTCAGATTTACTTGATTCAAGAATATTATCTATGAGATCAGATAGTCGCTCCGTATCAGACAACATAACTTCAACAAAATCCTGTGCCTCTTCCGAGGAAACTTTTTGATACTTAAGAGTTTCTAAATAAAGTTGAATAGACGCCAAGGGAGATTTTAGTTCGTGCGAAACGCTTGAAACAAAGTTACTTTGAAGCTGATATAATCGAGACTGTTTATTCCAATAAACGAATATCACATAAACTCCAGCTAAGATTACCAGCATCAATACTGCTCCCTCAAGAAGAACAATCCAATTAAAATCAGACTCTAATAATTCGGGCGGGAGTTTCTTGGTAAATTCTGCCAGATTTTGACGATTTTCAAAATACCAATAGACCCAAACTATCATCAAACCAATCCAAGCAACCTGCACACCGATAAATACAAAAATTGGATGAAATAATGCGCGCAGTCTATTCATAACAAAGAAGCCCTAGAATATTGAAGAAGCGAGTTAATCTTCATACTTTTACCCTCGCTAAATATTACATAAGTTTTACATGCATTTACCAATGTTCAGAGTTAATATATTAACAATTAAGGACCGATTAGACTAACTTAACTAGAACTCAATTGAAAATAACCTCTTATGCCAACTTTATCACGAGTAAAGCCTAAGCTCACGTTTAACAAGGACATTGCT
>CAZOYP010000102.1:0-6884 GCA_964584125.1 uncultured Nitrospinaceae bacterium
ATTTGATCTTGCTCCGGATAGGGTTTGCCAAGCTACCACCGTCACCGGTGATACTGGTGAGCTCTTACCTCACCCTTTCACCTTTGCCGCCAATGAAAAAGTTTCCTTTTCCTATCGGGTAGGCCGTATCCTTTCTGCTGCACTTTCCTTGAGGTCACCCTCACTCCGCGTTACGGAGTATCCCGCTCTATGGAGCCCGGACTTTCCTCCCTCTCAGCTCAAAAAAGCCAAAACAGCGATCACCCGGTTTACTTCGGTACCGCACCCTCTCTATCTTCTTCCCAATAAAGAATACGTAGACACTGCTCGCAAAAATTTATTGTTTCTCCACACTTAACATCTATCACTTGTTGAGGAAGTATTTGTTGAAGACATCCCTGACAGATATTTTCACGAATAGACACAACGGCAACACCTTCTCGAGCATTAAAAACCTTAGTATAATGTGCTAATAATTTTACCTCAAGGCTGCTTGCCACCTGAGATCTTTTGGGACGAATGACTTCTAATTCTTTTTCGGTACGCTCCGCTTCAGCCTCTTTTTTTCGCTTATAAATATTAAATCTTTCTTCCTCCTTCTTACAATTAGCTTTAAGTGGTGGAATTTCTTCTTCTTTTTTCTCAAGTATCTCCATTAGCTCGAGTTCCTGATCCTCAAGAACTAAAATCTTTTGCTTTAAAGTTTCTACTTCAACAAGAATTGCACTATATTCTTTGTTAGTCTTTACGGCTGGTAGCTTAGTTTTAGTTTTGGCTATATGATCGTTCTCTGCGGCAACATCCATTTCTAAATCTTTTCGTTTTTTTTGCAATACTAAAAGATTATCTTCTGCCTCCTTCAACTCGATCTGTTTTTCTTCGATTCCTGTTCGACCTGATTCGACCTGCTTCGGAATAGCTGCTTTTCCTCGCTCTAATTCAGCGATTTCGTTGTCTATTTTTTGAAGCTCAATTAAAGTAAGCAGTTGGGGATTCATTAAAGTAGTTATTTTCGAGGCATTAGAAAAAACAACCTAATAGTATATTTGCTATACAAAGGACCGTCGAAAAATTTATCACGGTGTATAAGGGAATGCAAATTTTAAAGAGTGATGGTCTTTAGAATCTAAAAAGCTATTTCAAAAGCTTTTTTTAACACTCCGACTTTCCCAGTACACGAGAAAAACGCTGGCAATAAAAATTGAGGAGTAGGTTCCAACGAGGACGCCTATCAAAAGAGCAAATGAAAAGTCATGAATAATTTCTCCTCCTCGAAAAAAAAGCGCGACGACCACTAACAATGTCGTGCCGGAGGTAAGAATTGTTCTGCTAAGGGTCTGATTTATACTGACATTGATAATATCCTTAAATAAGGTCTTACCTTTGCGACGCATATTCTCTCTAATGCGATCAAACACGACAATAGTATCATTAAGCGAATAACCAATAATCGTAAGAAAAGCCGCCACGATAACTAATGTGAATTCTTTATCAGCTAGTGAGAAGGCTCCCATAGTAACTAGTACATCATGAATAAGAGCAATGATTGCAGCGATAGCATATTGAAATTCAAACCTCCAGGATATGTAAATAACTATTCCTATGATCGCGTAAACAATTGACAAAATAGCTTTTTCTCGCAAATCCTTGCCAACTTTAGGGCCAACCATCTCCACACGCTCGACCACAATACTTTCTGCGTTATACTTTTCAACCAAGCTATTTTTGACTTTTGTACCAATCTCTTCCAGCTTCTCCTCCGATTTTTCAACACGAACTAATATATGATTTTTGGAACCAAACTCCTGAATTGTACTATCCCCTAGACCAATCGTTCTTAGTCCATCCCGAACATCTTCAATAACTGGCGGGTTTTCGAATTTAAGCTGAACCAAAGTACCACCGGCAAAGTCAATTCCGTACCTTAGCCCACCATGAAGTATTATCGAAATGATTCCTATCAAAATAATGCCACAGGATAACCTAGTGGCCATAGTTCTTTTTGCCATGAAATCAAATTCTGTAACACGCTTAAAAATTTGCATTATACTTTTCTTATATGCTTAGATTGGCTACTTTTTTCCTACTCATGAAACTATCGAATATTGTCCGACTAACAAATACTGCTGTAAACATACTAGCTGCAATACCAATACACAGAGTAATGGCAAATCCCTTAATTGGTCCGGTGCCAAACTGAAACAAAACAACTGCTGCAATGAAAGTTGTTATATTGGCGTCCACAATAGTACTCAAAGCCTTTGCGTATCCTGCCTCGATTGCAGCACGCACAGTTTTACCTAAACGTATTTCTTCTCGAATACGCTCAAATATCAAAACATTGGCATCAATAGCCATTCCCACAGTGAGCAACATACCAGCAATCCCAGGAAGTGTAAGTGCCGCACCAAAATAAGCCAATGCGCCAAGCAACAGAACAAGGTTCAGCATTAAAGCCGTAACTGCTACCACACCGGAAAGTTTGTAATAAATAGCTATGAATATAATAACCAATAAAGCACCTAGTAAAATCGAATTCACCCCTTGTTCAATAGAATCTTTACCAAGGGACGGACCTACCGTTCTATTTTCAAGGATAACTACGGGTGCAGGTAAAGCCCCTGCTCTTAGTATAATTGCCAGATCACGTGCTTCCTCAGTGGTGAACTGCCCTGTAATCTGCGCCCGTCCGCCTGCAATTTCTTCCTGAATTACTGGAGCTGAGTAAACGTTATCATCTAGAACGATTGCAAGACGTTTTTTGACGTTAGCCCGCGTGATCTCCTGAAACATCATAGCGCCAATGCTATTAAAAGTAATCGCAACATAAGGCTCATTAAAATCGCTATCATAACGAATCTCGGCACCACTCAAGGTTTCTCCTGTAAGTACAGTTCTTTTTTTTACGAGGAATGGGGCCTTAGTTATCTCGCCTGTTTCTATATTCTCTTCACGTTTATATAAAATCTCATCACCTTCAGGTATCTGCCCATTCAATGCAACTTGGGCACTAACGGATTCGTCAACAAGTTTAAATTCTAGTCGAGCAGTTTTACCAATCAATTTAATAGCCCGATCAGCATCCTTAATCCCAGGTAACTGCAAAAGAATACGCTTTTCCCCTTGCGCTTGAATAGTCGGTTCGGAAACACCAAACTGATCTACTCTGTTACGTATTGTTTCTAACCCCTGGCTTACTGCATTTTGCTCAACTCTAGTTTCTTCTTCTTCAGATAATTTAAAAAGATAGCCACGACCATCTCGCACTTGCCCTTCATTTTGGAGGTAGGCTGTATGATTTTTCATTATCTCTTCAACTGGTTTAAGGTCTATCGCATCGACCATAAGAACCGTAACTGTTTTATTCTTTATATCGGCGCGAACTCTGTCTACTTCGTAACCTTCCTCTTCAATTTCACGCTTAATATCATCTGCGATACGTTCCAAAGTCGCTTCGACAGCTTTTTCTGTCTGCACCTCGAGTACCAGATGCATCCCACCTTGAAGGTCTAATCCTAGTGCAATCTTATCCTTTAGAGGATACGCCAAATAAGCTGACCCAAGAATAGCAAATAAAATTAAAGGAATTTTCCATTTAAGGTCTGTATACATTCTTAGTTTTTACCTGACTCTCGGTTAATTCCAATAGATGTGCGGTTAATTTTAATTCTTACATTATTATCTATTTGTAAAACCACAATATCGTCCTTTAGTTTTTTAACCGTCCCATGAATCCCACTCAGCGTGACCACATTATCTCCTTCTTTTAAATCATCGAGCATCTTCCGATTTTCCTTCTGTTTTTTTTGTTGTGGCCTTATCAGAATGAAGTAAAAAATCAAAAACATCATGATCATTGGCGGCAAAAGAGAAAGTAGGCTTCCTCCTCCCTGTCCAGCAGCTTCTGGTGGTGGTGCCATGGCAAATGCAAGGTCCAACATGATTAATCCCCTAATTAGAAAATGATATGTAGGCTTTTTAAACCAGCAATCTTCATAAAAACAAGAAACTCAACAAAACACCTATCCTGAATTACCTAGAAAAACAATTGGTTACCAGAAGTCTCGACTGGCTAAATCGGATCAGACATGAAGAGTCGCTTCTACCAAATCCCTAGAAATTTGTCAATTGATAAACAAAAAATTGGCATACTCTACTCAATAAAACTTGGCACTTTTCTTAATGTTTTCAACTTCATTTGTTAACTCAGCATACAAAGTCTGAAACTGTTGAGTATTCAGCTTGGGATCCCTAAGTTTTTGAAGATCCTCTGGGGTAATTAAAACCTCTGACTGCTCATCCCAAGCTGAGGTCGCAATAGCAACATAATTAGGTGGATTTAAAGGACGGAGAATCAATCGGTCTACCTTATCATTATATTTGATAGCAATATCAATCATCGAACGCGCATCCTCAGCACTAACCATACTACCAATTGCTATATTGGTGGGTGGGTGTCCCCCCTTAGGCTTCCAATACTGGATAGTATGTCGCAGCACTTTAAGTTGCTTAGATTTTAAAATTTTTCGAATTTCTCTATTATTTTTTTTATGCTTATACGCTAACCACATCTCTATTGTGCACACTGTAGTTTTACTTATATCGCAGCTAGGTTTATAGGTTCCTGACTCACTATATGCGGGCAACAATGTAGTAAAAAAACTTAATAGGGAAAATACTGTCAAATAGACTGTTTTTTTCATGTTTAGCTACTCACTTTGAAAAATAAAAAAATTAATAAAATTATTATATACTAAGGAAAGGTTAGGCCAAGACCTGAAAAATGTTTTCCATTTAAATACCCTCAGACATTAAACCATATACTCTTTTAAAATATTCATTACTGACTTTTGGTCAGCCTGGCTAATCAACACCTTGCCATAACTTGAGAAAAAATCATTTAACCGCCCTACTCCAATCGCTGTTGGCCCAAAATCGTTAATCAGCTTAGAATAAGTAAATATAATCACTGGAATAAAAGGAAGTTCTAGGCCCAGTTTTTTCTCCAGAGCGTTAATATGTTTACGGTTTTCCCATAGGGGATTCAGTATTGTTTCCTCAACACCTCTTGTTTTTACATTCCACTCTAAATCATTTTTATACCCAGAAATTTTTCCAACGTGATGGCAACAAGTTATAACAAAAATACCATAAGGACACACCACCACGTAGGGAATGCTTGATATTCCTCTTTCCGTATGGACCATAACATTGCAAAATACTTTATAGTTTTCATCTAATCGACCTAGTTCATTTCTAATCAAGGCCATCCCAGAAGTACTTGACTGCTCACTACCACTACGAATAAAAAAAATAATCAGGACAACGAAAACCACAAAAGTGGTAAAAATCTTTATCCAATAGAGGGAAAGTATTTCAAGCATGGCGTAAAGCTAATTACTTTGCAAATGTATCCGGCGGTTCAAATGGGACCTGATCGGTCGACTCTAAATCTTGATTAATATGCTATGTGAATTTTTTCTCCGCAAATACAACTTTCATCCCGGTTAATGCTGGAAATAATTGCGGAGAGAATACTGACTGTCGAGGAGAAATATTTTTCAACTCCTCCCTAAACCTATTTAGCTGAGTAAGCGTAATTGGTCGTCTTTTCGGTAGAGATTTTTGGATAGACATTGCCGCTCTGCGCCCAAAAACAGTTATGTCTAACAATGAATTCCCCATGAGGCGATTGGTCCCATGTATACCACCCGTAACTTCACCTACAGCCCATAGACCCTTAGCTTCAGTTCGACCATCTTTGTCTATTTTAATGCCTCCATTCTGGTAATGTAGAGTAGGATAAATAAGAATAGGTTGTTTGGCTGGATCTATATTGTAACGCTTGAACCTGTGAATAATACCCGGGAACTTTTGTCGCAAAAACCCTTCTCCGTTTTGCAAATCCACTAGCGGGGTATCAAGCCAAATTCCAGACCTATGAGTTGGTGTTTGCACTCCCCTTTTTTCAAAAACTTCACGAATAATGGCTGCCGCCAAAATATCACGAACGGTCATTTCATGAACAAACCGGCCTCCTTCTGCGTTTACAACCTGAGCTCCTATCGAACGAATTGACTCGGTTATAAGTTGACCAGCCAAAGCTTCTGGATAGGCAGTCCCTGAAGGGTGGTACTGGTGGCTGTCTGAGTTAATTAATTTGCAACCTTGCCTGTAAGCAAGAACCAATCCGTCTCCAACTGCCCCTAAGTGATTACTTGTTGGAAAATCTTGAAAGCGCAATTGACCGCTTCCACCGGTAGCAATAATTACAGCCCTTGCTGAAACGGAAACTAGATTCCCCTTATCACGATTCCACAACACCGCTCCGGTGACCTGCCCTCCTCCATCATCAAGAAGTTCGATGCCCGCATGATTTTGTAAAGTTTGGGTACTGCTTAGAAAAACAGCATCCTTCAAAACGCGCATAATTTCAAGCCCTGTGTAATCTTTGCATGCTAATACACGCGGTAGAGATGTGCCACCACCAGGACGAAGCTGAAAGGTGCCATCCTCGTTGCTATCCAATATACAGCCCAATTGTCCCAGCCAGCGAATCGTAGCTTCACTATTTTCGCATAAAACGCGGAGAAGGTCTGGGTCGTTATCTCCATGCCCCCCAACATAAGCATCAGAGAAGTGTCTTCGTGGCGAATCATTAATACCCACCGATGCCTGAATTCCACCTTCTGCCATAACGGTATTGGAGTCACCCAACCGCAGCTTAGTTGCAAGATGAACGCTGAGGCCAGTTCCTTCTAAAGTAAGGGCAGCTGACGCACCTGCTCCACCGCCTCCAAGAATAAGAACATCGGTTTCTATATCTACCGATGGCTCAAAACCAACCGGGAGTTGACTATCCGATTCTAAAAGGTCTGCTAGCTCGTGAGGAATTTACCCACAGC
>CAZOYP010000103.1:0-6842 GCA_964584125.1 uncultured Nitrospinaceae bacterium
CGTAAGGCTGTACTTTTTGCATCCCTTTCATCGACTTAAAGCTTTTGTGTGTGAGCGGGGCAAAGATAATTTTGATGATGATAGTTACAAAAATGATGGCCCAGCCGTAGTTTTTAAAAATATCATAGAAATATTGGAGGGCTTTAAGAA
Source organism: uncultured Nitrospinaceae bacterium (assembly GCA_964584125.1). Taxonomy (GTDB): domain Bacteria; phylum Nitrospinota; class Nitrospinia; order Nitrospinales; family VA-1; genus Nitromaritima. Next base: position 151 of record CAZOYP010000103.1, read on the forward strand.
GGGGTTTTACTAGGAATGCAAATTTATTTCCAAACCACCCGTAGTCCATAAGCCGTACTAACTTGTGCCCTGATTTTTCTAACACCTGTAACTCTTTGGTCCCGGCATAGAGAATATGTGAAGAGGAAGCTGATGATTGGACACTTTCCATTTTTAATCCAACGTAAACATTGTCACCGGATTTTTTAACAATAGCCGCTTTTATTCCTTCTTTAGGAATAAGAGCCGTCCCAAAGTATTTATTTTGAAAAGAGGTCCATGCGATATCACCCCGGTGAATAACCTCATTGACAATATCTTCAGCTGGTGTTTCCAACCTTTCATTGTTTGCAAAAGTTGTAGCACCGCTAAAAACGATATAGTCTGTTTGCGATGTCACTTTTCCTCCCATACCTGGTCCGTATAAGACGTTATAGCTTAAGTTTTGCGAGGCAAAGGTCGGTGCTTTAATTTGTGTTTCAACATCAACCATAAAATCGTCATAGCGAAAGTTAAATTCGCGAATTACTTCTAAACCAGAAGAGTGCTTGAGCTGCATCTTTAATTTTCCTGTAGGTTGAGCTTCGGAAAGCTCCATGGAAAGCTTAGAAGGCTGGTAATAGGCATTTTGCAAGATATTGGTGACCTGGCTGTTATTAGATTCTAGTGCTAACGGAAGGATAGCGTTATCTTTGCGATCAACAAGATCGATGGGCTCTCCTACACTTGTCTTGTGTTGAGTGAGCATTATACTTTTAATCATTGCTCCCTTATTGGTAAAAATATAAGTGGCAAGCTTAGTTGAAACTTTTATAGTAGCTTCTTCACCTGGGAAACCCGGGTTGCTGTCAGTTGTCCCAACTGCTTTTGACATAGGAAGACTGGGCCGAGTTTTTGATTCCACGCTCGACGGAACTTGTTGCGATATTCCAGAATTGATTGATGGAGGAGCCTCTGCAAGGTGCTTTTCTAATTCTACTTGAGAAGGTGGCTCTTCTATTAAAGACATAACATACCCCCACCCAATGAAGACACCAAGAGATAAAACAAAGGCAAGCAGTAATCTATTTTCCAAGCGAACGACCTCCGCGCTATTTTAAAGGATCAGAACCACCACTATGATAGGGGTGGCATTTAAATAATCTAATAAGTGAAAGCCCGAGAGCCTTAGGCATATTATATTTTTCAAGCGCCTGCGCCGAGTACTCAGAACAGGTTGGATAAAATCTGCAACCAGACGGTAGCAAAGGAGAAATTAGTTTTTGGTAAAGTCGTATGAGCTTGATCAAAAGCTCGTTAATCAAAGTTCGAAGAAGCATAATATTTAAGGGTCGCGTATAGGGGGCAAAAGGAGAAGTTTTCCTTATAGACTACCTTTTGATAGGGAGGGATTTAAAAATCTTTCTCTCAATAACTGAAACGGGAAGAGAAACAAGATTCCTTCCAGATACGACCACAATATCTATGGCAGGTTCAATGCCATGTTTAATATGGCGAAAAACTTCCCGTATTTTTCTTTTGGCTAGATTGCGAACCACCGCATTCCCTATTTTTTTAGATGCGATTATACCCAATCTTTTTCTATCGAGGTTGTTGGGTAAAAAAAATACGGTACAAAAATTTTCTACCCGGTGTTTTTGGCCTTGATCCATTACCTGCTCAAACTGAGGCCTTTTAGTAAGGTGTTCCCTTTTCCCAAACGAAAATTTTCTCATGCGGTTAAACAGTTAAACGTTTACGCCCTTTTCGCCTGCGGTTAGCCAAAATTCTTCGGCCACCTGGAGATGAACTTCTTTTACGAAACCCGTGGGTTCGCTTTCTCTTGACATTCTTAGGTTGAAACGTCATTTTCATAGCTACACCTGATTTTATAAAATCTTAAGAATGATTTTGCAAACTATTGATAAAATAGATACCACTCTGTTGCTTTATGATCGATGGTTTGAGAACGTAAGGGGGGAATTATTTCATCGCTACGGCTCCTTTGTCAAGGGATAAATCCCAGTTTTTTAAAGACTTTTTAGTTTTTTTATCAAAGTTAAGCGGAAAATATCGAAAGTTTGTTCCTTTTTTATCTAACATTCCTAATTTAGGGCATAAAATTTAGTTGTTAATATCTGTATTTCTTAGTTTTATTTTTAGAAGAGAGGTGAATCAAGCAAGCTTTGTCTAAAACTTTACAAAAGAAATAGGCGGCTGCTTTTACTTATGTGATGAGTGATTAAAATAAAATATGAATAAAAACTTACCTAAGGCGACAGAAGTTATTGAGCCGAATTCAAAAAAATACTGGTTAGCGGGGATTAGCTTTTTGATTCTCAATGTGGTGTATATCATGATTGCTTGGTGGAAGATGCCACCGATAGACTTAGCAATGAGCAAATTGGTATATAGTGGTTTTTTTATTTTTTTTATTTTAGCTCTAATTTTTACGCCCTTTATTCTTCGTGGAAAAAAATTATTAGTTCAGATATTGGCACTCATTTATGGAGGAAGAGCAGTTTTTTCTATATATTCCTTAATAGGTGGAGATGTGTTTCCTGCGGTGCCTTATTTATTGCCATGTTTAATACTCATATTTTATTTATTAGGACGAGCTGCTTGGGATTGGCCGTAATTATTTTCATAAGCTAAATAGAGACATTACTTGGTCTCATAAAAAAATATTAAGTGAGTGGAGGGCTTAGAAGTAGCCTTTAAAAATATTACCAAGATTATAAATGATTTGAAGCAACTTTTTTAGGTAGACTTCATATTATAAAGAAATATTAAGTCTCGTTTTTATATGACCGATAAAATAGTGCCAGTTTTTGTTGATGATTTCTCTCGCCTTCCTTTGCTAAATGATTACGGGCGCGAATTTGTAGGACTTGAGAATTCTAGTTCCCCAGAGTTGGCTGGACGTGTGAAAAACTTATTTGAGTATTTAAATGAACAATTGGGTTTCCCGAACTCGATAGAAGGTCAGGAAAATCAGAACAACCTTAATTTATTGCTTCGATCAATTTACCCCGAGGTAATGATTGACCTAGCTGATTTAATTTACGCACAGCATGAGCGACTGGCTGTTTATTTAAGCTTTGACCAGATTAACATTAATCTTGATAAAAGATTAGATAGAAGTAGAGATTCGCTTCAAAAATTAAATCAAAAAATGACGCGGCTATTTAATCAGCTAGCAACAGTAATCGCTGAAAGTTCTAATTTAAAGCAAGACTCTGAAATAATTCGTTTGCTTAGTGAAAGTTATAGCTATTATTTGTACCAAACTAAAAACTTTCCATGGGAAGACATTCCTCAACCTAGGCTATCAAACTTTAAACAGCCAGTTTTAGATGTTGCAACTGGTTTAGCAGGATTTAGCAGAATTTACTCTTGGCCGGAAAACTTTCCTCAGTTGGTTTTGTCTGATTGCGAACCTTTTATTGTGAGTGGTTTATCTCATTATATACAACTTACCGGAAGAAAAAATGTGGTTCTTGTGGATGCGGACTTTCCAAGCAAACCTCCAAAAGGAATTAAGTTTGGATTTATTATAGTTAATAAATTTTTGCATCATCTTCGAAGGAAGGATAGGGTAAATTTTTTAAAATGGTCTGAATCTGTTTTGGAGTCAGACGGGGTTCTGGAGATTCTAGATACCGATTTAGAACATCATATACTAGATGAGTCTCTTAAACCTGAGTTTAAAAGCAAGCTTACAGTAGGATATTTAAAAACTTTGATAGAAATAGAAAGTGGTTATACAGATACCCTAAGATGTGATGTTGAAGATGCAGGCTTTCGAATAACTCATTTTGAATGTAGGGAATACTTTGATGAGACAGATGCATTTAGCCAAAATCCAGGCGATATGATTTCTTTAAAATTTAAAGGTTTAGAAATTCTTGCGAAAAAATCGGTTTAAAGAATTCAAGAGGTAGGAACTCCACCCAAACTAATAGGGTTGCTTAAGCGACCGTTTAATTATTTTCCAGTTTCCTTCTATGGCTTTTTCTGCTTCTGCTTCCATAGCCCGATATGCTTTTGCCATTTTTGACCCAAGTGGTGTGAGATAAGCCCCGCCCCCTTTTTTTCCTCCAGCAGAGCCTGTCACCAAACAAGAGTCAAAACTTTTGTTCATAGTGTCAACGAGTGTCCAGGCTCGGCGATAGCTTAGCCCTAACTTTCGAGCAGCTTTGGAAATTGAGCCTACGCGATCAATTTCTTCCAAAAGAGCAACTTTACCTGGGCCTAAAGCTATTTGATCCCCTGATAATACTCTTATGCGAGCAAGACAGTTTAGTTTTTCTTTAGTTGCCAATGTAGTCTCAAACTAAAAAATTAGTTTATGATTTGTTAAGCTCTGCAAACCACTCTTAGGTTTCTACAACTTAAATAACAATTTAAATATATGATATTCAATATATTTTTATAGTAGGACGATTATGGAATACTTTTTCAAAAAATCTACCAAAAAATAGTTATACGGACGCCCAACTATTTGGGTTGATTTAAATTGAGCTGAGATTCTTGATGATATTGATTTTAAAATAACATTAGTTATAATGCCTTTCCGTTAAAATTTTTTATAACCCTTTTAGGCAGATTTGACTTAAGTTTCAAGGGGATCACTAATTGCTTAAATTTTTAATATCACAGCTTTATTAACTATTTTTTGGAGGAGACACTGTGAAAAGATTTGTTTGTATGCTTATTTTTGTCGCGATGTTTATTTTTTCTGGATGCGCAACAACTGGAGGTTCAGGAGGTGCTTCATCTGGATCTGGTGGAGGGTCTAAGTCTACACTAACAGATGCAGACTTTAAAAGAATGGGTGTTGAAAAGGGTAGCTACGGTAACAGTTACTAACTTGTTCTTTGTGATAAGCGTTAGCCCCATCCCAAAAAAGGGGTGGAATTTTTTTTGTGCTTTGGGATGGAGTGTAAACAATTCTAACTTTGCTAACCTAGAGAATTGGGTCCTTTTTTTTAACTATTTAAACTACCTTCCCGAAAGATACATGTGTTTTTCTAAAAAGTAGATATTTCTTATTCAGCTCATTATTGTAAGAAGATTTATCTAAGAACATGTCATGATTTAAGAATAGCTAAAAAACTGGACAGACTAGAAAAAATCAGATCGGCTCCACTAAAATCGATGTTTTGATTTAGTTGATTTCGAATGATAATGCACCGCATACCGGCGGCTTTAGAAGCAGATAGTCCTTTGAGAGCATCTTCAATTACGACGCATTTTGATGGGTGACACTTTAATGCCTTTGCTGCGTTTAAAAAAATTTCCGGATGGGGTTTTTCTTTATTTGCAGAACCTTTGCCTAAAATTTTATCGAATAGGTGTTCCGCGTTAGCATTCTCGAGAATAGCATCAATATCATGCTCCCATGAACCTGATGCAATTGCTACAGGATAACTAGTTTTTAATATTTCTACAATTTCAATAGATTCTGGGAATAATTTAATATCTCCGTTTTGACAATATCGTGAGTACGCCTCGAATTTTTGTTGACGTAGCTGAATTGGATCGACGTCTAGATCAAGATTATGCCGATCAATTTCACCAGCAATACCTTTTCCTTTTGATGTCCACTCCACCCAATATTCATCTTGATCAAGACTGTGTCCATATTTTTGGAATATTTCGTTATAGGCAAGATAATGGAAAGGCTCGGAGTCTGCAAGAAGACCATCAAAATCAAAAACCACACCGCAACCTTTTTTTAAAAGTATTTTTGCTTTTGTCAACTGAGAGGATGCTATGGAAGAAGACATGAGAAACTTGTCTAAGATTAGCGAAGTATTTGTCCGAACCTATCGAACCTGACCCAATTGTCCTCTGTATTCCAGGACCAGTAAATAATAAGGGCTTCGCCCTTAATTTTTTTTATTTCGAGAAATCCCCAGAATCGGCTATCCTGACTATTTTCCCTGTTATCTCCCATTGTAAATACATGCCCAGAGGGAACCATGACGGGCCCAAAATCATCTCTTGGGACAAGAGGGCTTTGTTGCGGCATATCAGTATGCAAAACATGTTTTTCCTCAATAAGCTTTTCATTAATATAAACTTTTTGTTGACGAACTTCTAGAAGGTCGCCAGGTATTCCGATTACTCGTTTAATAAAGTCTCTGTTTTCATTTTTTGGATATTTAAAAACAATAATGTCCTCTCTCTTGGGAGTTTTTTGAAAAAACACGATATCATCAAAAAGCTTTATGTTAAGAAATGGGATAATATTTGGGATATGAACTCCGTACGTAAACTTTGAGACGAGAATATGATCGCCGATTAAGAGCGTATTTTGCATAGATCCTGAAGGAATTTTAAATGCCTGGATAATGAAAGTGCGGATGAATAGCGCGAGCAAGAGGGCGATAAAAATTGCTTCCGCGTATTCTCGAAAAACACTTTTATTTTTTTTCTTGGTACCAGAGTTATTATATTTGGCAGGGTTATTTTCCATCAGTCCTCAAAACGGCTAAAAAAGCTTCTTGTGGGACTTCAACTCTGCCCACTAGTTTCATTTTCTTTTTTCCAGTTTTTTGTTTTTCCAGTAGTTTTCGTTTGCGAGTGATATCCCCGCCATAGCACTTTGCGAGCACATTTTTTCTTAGTGCCTTAACAGATTCTCGAGCGATGATTTTACTACCAATAGCGGCTTGAATAGCTACCTCAAACATTTGTTGTGGAATTTTTTCTTTAAGTTTTTTTGC
>CAZOYP010000104.1:0-814 GCA_964584125.1 uncultured Nitrospinaceae bacterium
AAACAAGAGCTAAAGAAGATCGCTATGCAAAAAATGGTAATAAATGCAATAGGATCGGTTCTTTTTTTTATCTTTTTGATAGTCATTTATTGGTGTTTTCAAAAAATAGAAATAAATTACCGTACAAGTGAATTAAAGCAGCTCGAAAGCCAAGTGCGGAAGTTAACTGCTCAAACCACAAAAATTCAATCAATGAAACTCCAAGCTAAGCGTACCGAAAAAATTATAAAAAAAATTAATGAACTTCGGGCGAATCAATTTCAGGTTACGAAAATTTTGGAAGATCTGATTCTTCCCGTTCCTAATGAAATCTGGCTTACTAGTATTAGACAACTGGGAATTAAGGAAATCAGGGGGAAGAAGATTCCTGTAATTTTAATTGGGAATCCAAAAAAAATGAAAACAAAAAAAAAATCAAAAAAGTCTAAAAATAAGGAACAGACGAAGCAAGAATTTTTGGAGGTTCGTGGGCGTTTATTTGGGAAACACAGCGATGAAACTATCGTCCGTTATATCGATCGACTTCGTGACGCATCAAGTTTTGTCAAAGTATTTTTATATCAAACCAGTCAGCAACAGGCTGGGAAAAGAGCGGTGCGTGATTTTACTTTTTATGTCTATATGCCAATGAAGGCATGACCAGAGGAAAAGGTGCAATATCAGCATGGATCTAATTTTTAGAAAACTTCCCTACGATTTAATAGAGGAGACAGGGCCTGCCAAGATTTATTTGGGGGCATTTGGAGTTTGTTTACTCTTGTTTTTGATTTCTTTTTTTACCTTTCTTAGTGCTGTGAATTTAGAACGTGAAACT
>CAZOYP010000104.1:824-6590 GCA_964584125.1 uncultured Nitrospinaceae bacterium
AAAAAATAGTTGATACAGAATATACCCTGAAAAAATATTTTAAACTTGTTGCGAGCAAGCATGAAGTTCATAACAACTTAAGTTTGAAAACGGGTGAGTTGAATATAAAGAAAAAACAACTTCCCAGCGAGGAAGCATTAAATAAACTTCTGGTCAAGGTTACCCGGCTTGGCAAAAAAAGGAATGTTGACATTATGCACTTTAAAGTTTCCGAGGGAATGGCAGATGATTTTTATAAAGAGATTCCTATGCATTTTAGGTTCCGTGGTGGATTGTGGGAGACGATGGATATGTTTGCCACTTTGCAAAATACGCTGCAAATAGTTAACGTTAAAAATATATCGTTTAAAGTTGTGAATGCTAAAAGTAAATCCCAAGTATTATCCTCGTTTATAGGAAGTAGTTATGTTTACATCGAGGGGCTTTAAAATATAGGTAAAAAATGAACCAAAAAATAAATATAAGATCTAGCGTGCTTCTTTTTATTTTGTCTATGCTTGGTTTGCTTGTTTTTCATTCTCCTGCGCAATCTGAAAACCTTAAGCTTGACTCACTCAAAGCGAGCTTCCCACCAGGTGAACGATATTTTTCGTTAGGGAAAAGAGATCCGTTTGTTCCGTTGACTGCTTCCAAGAAAAAACGTTTCAAAAAGGTCTCCCGCCAATCCCCCCCCTCAAAGAAAAAAAGATTAATTAAATTAGACAAACCATCAAAAATGCCTCTTATTCCTATAAAAATTTATGAGAAAGTTAAAGACGAGTATCCGAAAATAGTGGATAGGCTAAACGAATTTGCTTCGATGTTTAATGACAAGTCAGCGCTTAGAAAGCTGAGCAAAAAAGAATACAAAAAAAAAGTGTCTAGTTATCGAAGTTTGCTGTCTGAAGTTCTAAGCATGCAGGAAAAAATGTTTTTACGAACGGAACTCCAGACAGATCTCAATAAAATAAAATTTGTTGGGATATTGAGAAAAAAAGGAGCAACTGTTGCTTTGGTTCAAACGGAAGGGCAAAAGGGGCACACGGTAAAAGCGGGTACTCTTATTGGACCAAATCTCGGTATAGTTAAAACTGTTGATGAAAATAATATTGTCATTTTGGAAAGGTACCGTAATTACCTTGGTGAATTTTTATCTCGAGAAAGAAGCATTAAATTTAAGGAAAATCAGTTGCAAGGTTAGGAGCAGGATCATGGATAGTAAAAATATAGTGCATAAGGCCATATTGATTTTTTACGGTATTTTTTTCATTACTGTGATCAATGGATTATCTTCTTGTGCTCCTGCGAATAAAAACACGAAGTATGGTGCACAAAAAGAAGGCAGATTGCTGGACCAGAAACCAAAAAAAATTGTAAGCGTTAATACTAAATTTGGCGTTGATGGCGAAATGATTGTTCGTGTTAAAGCGTCAGGTAATTTTCATTACACGGCATTTAAAGGCACTGACCCACTGCGTCTTGTATTGGACATTCCAAATATGAAAAAAGGGAGATTCTCTGATGTTATTTTAAATAAGGGTGTGGTGGACAATATTCGGACTTTTTATTCTGAAAACGGACGTGCTTTACGCCTAGAAATAATTTTGAACCGGAGTGCCCGCTACCATATTAAGAAGCTCACGGAAAATGAGCTTACAGTCCAATTGTACGATGCTGTGGCCGAAAAGGTAAAAACTAAAAAAGTCAAGGCGCAGGTTAGTTCAAAAGAGACTGATCCAAGAACTACTTCTAAGAAGGTAGCCGTTAAAAAGAAAGCTAATATTCCCGCTGATCCTTGCGAGTCTTTGTTAGGCGGTATAAAAGATCGGATTGATCTTGATTTTCAAAGTGCTTCTTTACCGAACACCTTGCGCGTTTTTTCCGAAATGGGTGGGCTTAATATTGTCATCGCCGACGAGGTTAAGGGAAATATAAATCTGCGACTCCACAATGTTCCCTGGAATCAAGCTTTCGAAATTATTCTGGTTAATAACCAGTTACAGATACAGTGTATTGGCGACAACATTGTTAATGTCACCAAGCGTAATGTTACCAGTGAACCAGTTGCTCGCAATATAGTCAGTGAACAGGAAACTCCTGTTAGACGGTCCGTAGTGAGCGATGAAAATATGGTTACAGAAGTTAAACGTGTTAATTATGGAAAGATTGAGGATGTTGCCAAGAATTTAGATTCTCTAAGGAGCGAATCTGGAAATATTACCGCTGACGTACGAACCAACATGCTGATTCTTACAGATACGCGTCCGAATGTTTCGAAGATGCTGGAGTTTATAGAGATTCTGGATAAAAAATCACCACAGGTCTTGATCGAGGCCCGTATCGTAACAGTTAGTACAAGCTACTCAAAGGAACTTGGCATTGAGTGGGGTTTGACAGGAGCAATCGCGGCAAAGGGAGCAACAAGGGGAAACTTTAATGATCAAAAAGGCGAGATCAGTATAACCACAGGTACCGGAACTGTTGGAACGGGGGCCGAACTGGTTAATCTCGGAACCACATCAACAGCGACGTCTGGTATTGGTATGATTGCTGGAAATGTTCTGAGTGGTTTGGATTTAGATGTGCGGCTAACTGCAATGGAATCGGCTGGAAGAGGGCGAGTTCTTTCAGCTCCAAAGGTAACAACTATGGATCACCGCGAAGCTCACATCTCAAGTGGAAGAAGAATTCCCTATGAGACCACATCAGAGCAAGGAACTGCGACACAGTTTATTGATGCAGAACTTGCTCTCACGGTAACGCCGCATGTTACCAGTGACGATAATGTGTTGCTTCAAATTAAGGCCACGAAAAATGCGGCTGATTTTGCTAATACGGACGGTAACGGTAATCCAACGATTACAACGAATGAGGCCATGTCCGAGTTGGTTGTGGCAAATGGCGCAACCACTGTTCTTGGCGGAATTTTTGAAAAGACCAGAACTGAAACTGAGAAAAAAGTACCCTTTTTGTCGAACATACCTATTCTGGGCCGATTGTTCCAGAACATGGACGACGAAGACGCGGTTTCCGAAATACTCATATTCATTACCCCCACCATTGTTATGGATAATAAAGACACAATCAAGAGGGGCTGATTATTTTTATAGGTTTAAGTAATTATGTTTGTAGTTTAAATAATAATGCAAACCAAAAAATTTGCTACGCGGCGTTTTTAATATAAAAGATTTAAAAACATATGGCTAAAATTGACGCACTTTTTAAATTGATGAATAAACAAGGGGCATCTGACCTCCATCTGATTTCAGGTTCTCAACCTATTTTTAGGATTCATGGTGATATGGAACGAGTTGACCATAAGTCACTTGAAAACGATGAGCTTCAAGATATGTTGTACGAAATTGCACCGGATAATAAAAAAAAAAATTTTTGAAGAAACAGGTGATATTGATTTTGCTTATGAGATAGCAGGATTGGCCAGGTACCGAGCCAACTTTTTTCAACAAAGATGGGGAATTGGAGCCGTCTTTAGAGAAATCCCTAGCGAAATTTTAACAGCTGAGCAGTTAGACCTACCTGGAGGTATCACTAAACTTGCCATGTTGCATGAGGGAATGGTGCTGGTTACAGGTCCAACAGGAAGTGGTAAGTCAACCACGTTGGCTGCAATGGTAGATCATATAAATAAAAATAAAAAATGTCACATTATAACAGTGGAGGATCCGGTTGAATTTATCCATAGAGGGCAAAGTTCAGTTGTTAACCATCGTGAAGTCGGAGTTCATACCAAAAGCTTTAAGTCGGCCCTTCGAGGAGCTTTGCGTGAAGATCCAGATATTATTCTCTTAGGAGAAATGCGGGATCTAGAGACAATCGAATTAGCTCTTGAAGCCGCATCTACGGGGCACCTTGTATTCGGTACCTTGCATACACAAAATGCTACCAAAACTATCGATCGCGTAATAGATGTTTTCCCTGCACACCAACAGGCGCAGATACGGACATCGCTTTCTGAATCGCTCAAGGGAGTGGTGGCACAAAAACTATTAAAGAGGATTGATCAGAAAGGGCGAGTGGCGGCTTTTGAAATTCTTGTAGTAACCTCGGCGGTATCCAACCTGATTCGTGAAAGTAAAACTTTTCAGATCCCTTCATCCATTCAAACAGGTAAGAAATATGGGATGCAATCTCTAGATGATTCTATCCTTGCCGAGTTAAAGGCAAAAAAAATAAGCCCGGAAGATGCTTACGATAAAGCGATTGTAAAAGACCGGTTCACTTCATTTTTAAAGAAAGCACCAGAATTTATTTAGATGATTGAAGCTAATAAAAAAAATAGGATCGTTAAAAGATGAAGAGCATTTTTGGATTATTTATTAAGGCGAAAAAGGATTAAAACGGTATGCTCGCATTTGAATACAAGGCAAGAATTAAGGGCAAAGTCATACATGATGAGATCCTGGCAGAAGACAGGAAGTCCGCCATCGCGAGTCTAAAGCAAGATAAAATTAGGCTTATTAACATTAAAGAGAAAAAAAAGAAAAAAAAATTTAGTTTTAATAACGGAAAGCCACTTTTTAGTAGTGGTAAGCAGAAAATTACCGAGAAGGATATCGTTGTTTTCACTCGGACATTTTCTACCATGGTTGATGCGGGGCTTCCCTTGGTTCAATGTTTGAAGATTCTTGGTGAGCAGACAGAGAATAGAACTTTTGGCGAGATAATTCTTTCCATAAAACAAGATATTGAAACCGGAGAAGACCTTTCTGATTCCTTGAAAAAGCACCCAAAGGTATTTAATTCGCTTTACTGTAATCTTTTCGAAGCCGGTGAAGCAGCCGGTATATTGGATGTCATAGCAAGACGATTGGCTGCGCATATGGAGAAGGCGGCGTCTCTTAGGAAAAAAGTCAAGTCTGCCATGGTTTATCCGGCTTGTATTGTTACTGTGGCGATAGGAGTGATTTCTTTTCTAATGATCTTTGTTATCCCCGCGTTTACGACAATGTTCAATAGTGGAGGGGCTGAGTTGCCGGGTCCTACTGCAATAGTAATGGCTGTCAGCGATACGTTTCGAACCAAATGGCATTATATGATAGGTGGTGCGTATGCGATCTACTTAATTTTTAACAGACTGTATGTAACTAAGCGGGGTAGGGCCGTAATCGACAGTTACGCATTAAAACTTCCTGTGGCGGGGCCACTAATTCGAAAAGTTTCTATTGCCAAGTTTTCAAGGACTTTGGGTACACTTCTTTCGAGTGGGGTGTCTTTGCTAGAGGGACTTGAAATCTGTGCTCGCACATCAGGAAATAAAACAGTAGAGACTGCAGTTTTGAATACGATTGAAGCAATCAAGAGTGGTGAGACCATAGCGGGTCCACTAGCGCGAGGAAAGGTGTTTCCGCCCATGGTTATTCAGATGATTGATGTGGGTGAAAATTCCGGATCACTTGATTCCATGTTGACTAAAATTGCTGATTTTTATGATGAGGAGGTTGATACCGCGGTTACCGCTTTGACAGCTCTTTTAGAGCCGGCGCTAATGGTTTTTCTTGGACTTGTTGTCGGATTCATTGTGGTGGCTATGTACCTCCCCATATTTGAGATGGGCGGGGGTATTTGAGTTTTTGTAGAATTTTTTAGTATAATAATAATCATATGAACAAACTCCTAGACTTGATATGTTAAGGGGGGAGGTTTATTTAATGTCCTGCACTAGAAATTCAAATCATAAAGAGTCGGGCTTCACGCTTATAGAAATTTTAAATGTAATCGTGATTATTGGAATACTGGGTGCGGTAGGAATACCTAAATTCGCACAGT
>CAZOYP010000105.1:0-6403 GCA_964584125.1 uncultured Nitrospinaceae bacterium
TACAATAAATCCAGAAACAAGAGCTATAACAATTGCGGTAATGGTTCCAATTGTCTGACCTAAGATGCTAACTCCTCCCATTCCGCCCATAGATTCTTGTCCAAAAATACCGCAAGCAATTCCTCCCCAAGAGCCACAAATTCCGTGAAGTGGCCATACCCCTAGGACATCATCTATCTTTAGTTTTTCCTGTTCCCAAGTAAAACCCTTAACCAATATTACTCCAGCGAATCCCCCTATAATTAGTGCACCTAGCGGGTGGACTTTGTCCGATCCGGCGCAAATAGCAACTAGCCCGGCCAAGGCACCATTGTGGATGAACCCGGGGTCATTTTTAGAAATATACAGGGCGACAAGAATACCCCCGATCATTGCCATTAGTGAGTTCACAGCGACCAAACCCGAAATACCGTTTAAGGTGGCGGCTGACATTACGTTGAAACCAAACCAGCCTACGCAAAGCATCCAGCTCCCAAGTGCCAGAAATGGAACATTACTAATAGGGATGGGTCGGCTTCTTCCCTGGGGATCCCAGCGCCCTAATCTGGGGCCAATAATATATACACCAGTAAGAGCGATCCAACCACCCATCGAGTGCACAACTACTGACCCTGCATAGTCATGGAAGGGTATTCCGCCAGTTATTCCAGCAAGCCAAGAATCATCTTGCCCAAGAAAAGTAATTTGTCCCCAAACTATCCCTTCAAAAAAGGGGTAAACAATGGCTACGAAAATTGCGGCAGCCAATGCTTGGGTCGAAAGTTTAGCGCGTTCTGCAATTCCTCCTGAAATGATGGCAGGGACGGCGGCAGCTAAGGTCAGCAAAAAGAAAAAATGGACTAATTCATAGCCTTGGTTATCTCCTATAAGAATTTTTGCAGGCTGGAAAAAGTACATTCCATAGGCAATAGCATAGCCGACCAAAAAATAGACAATGGTAGAAATAGAAAAGTTCACCAGGGTTTTAACCAATGCGTTAACCTGGTTTTTCTTGCGGACGGTCCCTACTTCAAGAAATGCAAATCCACCATGCATGGCGAAAACCATAACTGCACCAAGCATCATGAAAAGAACGTCTCCACTGCTTGTCAACGAAACAACACTTTGTTCCATGTCTCCCCCAAAAAATATGAACTAAAGAATGGATGGTAACCTTTGTGGTGGGGTGAATTTCCCTTAAAATTTTTTTTTGGCCATGGAGATGTGTGTCTCACATTGATCAGAAGCAAATTTCATGTTGGCGTCTTCACCCTAACAGCTTTAAAGAAGAATTACGCTGATAAAGCCTTAATAAAGTAAAATAATTATTTAATGAATAGTATTTAAAATATCAAAAAAGATACCCAGCTGGAGCTAGATAGCTTCTTTGCCTCTTTCACCTGTTCGAATACGGACAGTTTCTTTAAGGTCAGTAACAAAGATTTTCCCGTCGCCAATTCGGCCAGTCTGCGCAGATTTTACTATTGAGTTAACTACATCCTCTACCAGGGAATCGTCGATAACTATTTCCATTTTGATTTTAGGAAGAAAGTCAACTACATACTCGGCGCCGCGATAGAGCTCAGTATGCCCTTTCTGACGGCCAAACCCTTTTACTTCTGTTACGGTTATTCCTTTCACTCCTATTTCATTTAATTTATCTTTGACCTCATCTAGTTTAAATGGCTTGATGATGGCCTCTATTTTTTTCATAATCAGATTTCCTTCCTACAGCAAAACCAGATTGTCAGTACCTGGTGACTATTTAATGCTTCAATTATATCAAGAATCATACCAAGCTGATAACTTCGGCATGTATTATCAGATTTTCTTAGCTTTTAAGTACTTATAAGTGTGAGAAACAAACTTCTATTCACCTTGGAAATATTTTTTAAAATCCTTTTTGCATTAATTTTGGTCACCGAATCAAACAGTTGCCTAATTTTTAGACATTTTATCAGATAGCAGAGGTTAGTCCTGCCACAGAATAATTGCTATCGATGCGCAGATATCACCATTCCCCATTTCAACCATGGTGTAAGTGGCTATGCCGTCATCGAGTTCTAAGTAGACGAGATAAATTACTCAGGAAATCTCATTGAAAGACCAGCATTAACAAAAAAGTCAGTTGCGGGATCATTTAATGATTTCCCAGCAAAAATATCTAGTTGTAGATTATTTTTAGCAGCCCAAGTAAAACCCCAATCAAAACCGTGGGAGTTGCTGCCACTATCTATGGGTATAGATCCAAAAAACTCTCCATAAAAAATAACTGATTTAGAAATACTTAATCCCCATAGAGTTCCGTATTTAAAGTCGCCATTAGCATCGTTCCAGGTAATGCCAAGACTGTTATCGTTATAAATTGAATCTGGTAAAAGGTGTGAAAACGAGGGAATGAAAGAAAAAAATGGATCCACTGTGTTGGATGAAAATGGGTCCTCTCCTGTGGGGACTGTAAACCCAGCGTTTAGGGTGGTTTTTGGATTTGATTCGGACCCTCTTGCTAGAAGAATTTTTGTACTTAATTCTGCATCGGAAGAACCACTGTCATTTTCTGAACCGATATTTTGGAAATTATAGCCATAAAATCCAACCCTAAATTCCATATTTTCCCTAAAACCCATCCTGTATGAGGTATTATTCAGGAAAATATGTTTGGATTTAACGTTATTTTCCCTATCCGTTTCATAAGAGTAAAAGCCTGTCTCAAGCTGAAAATACCCTGGCTGTAATATGTCAGGTGAGTTTGTCTGTAAAATTCTGTCTGTAGATATGGGTGGAGGCGGCTCCCCTAGTACATTGTTAACCCAAATTAAAAAAAGCATCAATGTAAAAGCTTGGGCTTTGAAACAACGGTTATCTATTAAATTTCTGTGAACCATCGAATCTCAATCTCGTACAAGTTCTCAACGCTCTTAACACCTAAATCGTTTCATTCTACATCATTTTTTTATTGTTAACAATTGACTTATTTGGGTTTACTGTAGCTTTCTAGTTTAAATAACTAAGCAATAATTTCCCATTAGAAAATATCGGGAGAAATTAATTTTTTATACTTTGCTCAATTAATAACCCTTATTAAGTTGTAACATGATGCAATAAATTAAATTTTTAAATTTTAAGTTTACCCCGGAGTGAATCAGTTGTTTCTATCTTTGCCCCGGGGTGCTTTTTAAAGAATCTTTGTTTAATTTATTTAAGATTACCTTAGGCATTTTTTTTAATTCTTCTTTGAATCTATTTCACACTTCTTTCTTGGACAATTTTTAAAAAAAAGTAGATAGACTTATGAACACTAAGATTAAAATTGGGGTAAGCAGTTGTCTGTTGGGTGAAGAAGTTCGCTGGAATGGAGGACATAAAAAAGATCGTTACGTCCAAGGAGTTTTAGATAAGTACTTTGATTATGTGCCAATTTGTCCGGAGGTGGATGTGGGAATGGGGGCTCCTAGGGAAGCCGTTGCTCTTTTCGGGACGTTAGAAAATCATAAGATGATAAGCAAGAAAAGCCAAGCAGATTGGACGATGAAGATGAAGCAGTATGCGAATAATAAAATATTTAAACTTTCCAAAGAGGACATTTGTGGTTACATCTTTAAGAGTAAGTCACCTACTTGCGGAATAGGCAAAGTTCCTGTTTATTCCGAATTTGGAAGTAATAAAGTTAAGCATGGGATTGGAATGTTTGCGCGTTCTTTTCTTGAAGCTTTCCCGATGATTCCTGTCGAAGACGAGGGGAGACTGCACGACCCAAGGATCCGAGAGAATTTTATAGTTCGAGTATTTTGTTTTTACAGACTTCAGTTACTGATGAAGAAATATTTTTCTATAGGGTCTCTGATGAAGTTTCACACAAGGCACAAGTTTTTAATTTTATCTCATAGTAGGAAGAAATACGATGAAATGGGACAGCTTGTAGCTAGGGCAAAAACAATAAAAAAGGAAGAACTTAAGTTTAATTACAGTAAACTGTTTTCGGAGGCGTTGACCTACATATCCACTCCCAAAAAAAATACGGATGTGTTGCTTCACATTATGGGGCATTTAAAGCAAAAGCTTGATAAAGAAGAAAAGATGATTATTTTATCTGTCATTGAAGATTATCGTAAAGAAATAGTGCCTCTTGTTGTCCCAGTGACCTTGGTTTGTCATCAAATAAAAAAATATAAAATTAAATATTTGCTGGACCAAGTGTACTTAAATCCGCACCCTAAAGAACTCATGCTAAGAAATCATGTTTAAAGGGTTAAGAATTGGTTGTGATTGCGATCTAGTTAGAAACTTTAGAGATCCAACCTTTTCTGTTCATGCAGTTGAGAAAATACCGTTTTTTGTCGATCGCAATTTCGCCTGCTCTTTTGCTTCCTTCTGCTCTAGACGCTTGTAACCTCCCAAGTTTTTCACATTCTTGCGTGTTCTCTTTGAATACTACTTTCCCTATATTCTTTCTTTCATCAAAATCTTCATAATTGCTGTAGGAGGTGCAATTAGAAAGAATCAAAATAATAAATAATCCAATTATGAGTCTCATTATTTGGTTTTATCAGTGTAACTTTCTAATAGTTTAGAGTTGAGTATTCTTAAGTTTCCCCTTGCGTATTTTTTTGCAAGATTGAAGTATTTCAGAGCATCTTTTTTTTTGCCTAATTGGTGTGAAATTATAGCTCTGTTAAAGGAAGTTACTCCAAGGCTAGGGTCGCGTAGCTGTTGTGCTAAGTTACTTGCTTTTCTTAAACTTTCATCCGCTCGGTCTAATTCATTTAACGAGTGGTGTTTGATTCCAATATTATTTAGTTGATTAATTTCCATATCAAAACTTTTAGAACCTTCCGTTCTGGGTAGTCCAATAAGTTTTTCAGCAAAAGAACTTATTGGTAATAAAACCCCTAACCCAAATAAAATAGCTACAAAAACACTTAATAGTTTCATGGTGGATTCTATTAAAAATAGTTAGAGAAAAATATGATTAGACGTGTTATAAGAACATGGTGATATTTGATCTCTCAGCGATAAATTTATAAAGGGAACTCAAGCTCAGTCTTAAGTTGCCAGACAGAAGGCTTTAAACTGAAAGAACCCCCAGGTTCAATTTGAGTTTCCGCGTTATACTCAATTAATAAGTGCTTTAAATATTTCTGAGTGTGATTTTTGCTTCCGATAATTTTTTTTAACTTCAGTTTTGATGTTCTTTAAGTTAATCCGTTTTGGGCTAACATTGTTTTCAAGAAAGATATTTTTTTAGCAGCTAAAGCAAGACCTTTAGCTTTAAAGCTATATTTCCCTGACTGAATATTGCCTGAGCCGGTTTTTAAAACATCTATTGATTTTGTTTTATTTAAATACATTAGTATGCTCCAATAATTGTTTGGCTAATGCAGTTACTTTTAGTGCATAACGTTCTGGTTGGGTGATCATGGGAAAGTGATCCCAGTCGGGAACAACATCTTTGTAGTTAAAAGGAAAAAGCTTTTGGAATGCTTCTACTTCATTAGTTTTTAGCATCCAGTCATTTTCTCCCCACAAAAAAGCTGCCGGGATATTTACTGGGGATAAACTTTTGAACCATGAGTGGTCAATTAGATTAAACATCTGTTCAAAAGCATCGCACTTGCCAAAGGCTTCAAAAAATTTTTGCTCATAAAGTGCATCTATTTTTCGTTGAAAAATTTTTCTTGAAATAATTGGTCTGGTTATAGGATGAGCGATTGTATTTTTAATGAGCCATGCTACATATGGTAATTTCATAAGTTTTGGTAATATTCTTTTATCTAAGTTAGCTCCTGCGATTGAGTGAAGTATCACGCTACTAACCATGTCTGAATAGCTTTGCAAAAACTCTAGAACAAATACTCCTCCTAAACCATGACCCATCAGAATCCTAGGTTGCTCAACATCCTTGAGGTAGTTTGCAATCCATTCTGCATATTGCTTCATTGAGTAATTATTTGAAGGGATCTCTTCGCAGTTAAAACCTGGTAATGAGGGAGTTAGAAAATTTATACTCGATGGGAATAATGGCTTTGCAATATCAAATCTAAATCCACCTCCACCATTTCCATGAATTGCTATGATTGAAACTGTTTGTTCCGTCATCATTTTAAATATTACATTTCTATTTTGACAAACTATTGAGATGCAGGTACTTGATTTTTAAAAATTTTTTCAATTTTTTTTCTTCGATAGTCAAAAATATTTTCTAAATCCTTTTGAACCCAACTTCCAGCAACACAGTCTCCAGGTATTCCAAGAGGGAGATTGTACTTGACATGATCTCTGATTAAAGTTCCACCTTCTTTTTCTTCAAACTCATGAGTGTGGTACCAATGATTATATGGACCATGAGTTTGAGTGTCAGAAAATTTTTGATTAGGTTTCCAGTCAACTATTTTTGACTGCCACCACATAGGAATTCCGTGCAAAC
>CAZOYP010000106.1:0-6369 GCA_964584125.1 uncultured Nitrospinaceae bacterium
TATGCCAACTTTATCACGAGTAAAGCCTAAGCTCACGTTTAACAAGGACATTGCTGGTTTTTTTATCTTTCTTCACCTTGGAGCGTTATTGGCCTTTTTTCCCTTCGCCTTTTCTTGGAGTGCAGTAGCGTTGATGTTTTTCATGCACTGGCTGACTGCCTCTATTGGTATTTGTTTTGGTTATCATAGATACCTTACCCACAGAGGGATGGACCTTCCAAAGTGGGTAGCAAATACGATTATATTTTTCGGATCACTGGCCTGTCAAAATGGCCCAATAAAATGGGTAGCTCATCACCGTATGCACCATGCGGGTTCTGATACAGAAAGAGATCCTCACAGCGCAAAAGATGGCCTTTGGTGGCCACATCTTGGATGGATGTTATACGAACACCCTGAGTTTGACGACCCAAAAGCTATCCAAAATTACACAAAGGACTTCTCAGATGATAAGTTTTACCAATTTTTGGATAACCACTACATAAAAAATCAGTTTGCCCTTGGATTTATTTTTCTAGCTATTGGCGGGTTACCTTGGTTAGTGTGGGGAATTTTTCTACGCTTAGTATTGGTTTACCACGGCACATGGCTTGTTAATAGCGCAGCACATGCATTTGGCTACAAAAACTTTGAATTGGAAAACGACCTTTCTACTAATTGCTGGTGGGTTGCTGTTCTCGCTTACGGTGAAGGCTGGCATAATAATCACCACGCCTTCCCAAAGTCCGCGCGACATGGCCTACGTCCCATGGAAATCGATATGACATGGATGGCCATTTGGACACTAAAAAAACTTGGTTTGGCAAAAAATGTTCGAGTTGCAAAACTAAAAACATCTTCAAATAAAACTTCAATCGACTCTGCTTTTGAAGGCGAAATGATAAAACAAGCCGCGTAATATTTAAGAAACTCTATCTACTCCGCTCCCTTATCGTATATGCGCTTCTACTTATCAGGTTATAAAAAATTTGTGTGGGTTAGTCTTCGAATAAAAATTCAATATGGTAACCAGAGTACTTCCTCATATTAATCACACGGTTTTCAAATATTAAATATTGCCCTTTTATTCCTGTAAGTTTTTCACTAAATTCACTTTCCTTATCTAGGTTGTGGCTTGATATTTTTGTCGGAACGGACTCTACTGGATAAACAAACGAATGCACCTGCTCTTTATACATTGCATATTGCTTGAGATCTTTAGGAATATACTCGATCATTTTGCTCCTCATAAAAGGAAAGTCAACAACATCCATTTGTCCCAAAAGCATTTTTCTCCAGTTGGTTTTATCCGAAATTTTTTTTGCCAAGGCTATTTCAATTTGACCCGATAAGATCCTGCGGGGAACCTTGGCAATGATCAAAGCTTTCATCGCTCCCTGATCAATCCAACGGTTTGGAATATTGAAATGGCGTGTAATACCTACTTTCACCCCTGATGTCTGTGATAAGTAAACATAATGATCAATATTGCAGTACTTTTCATAAAACTTACGATCTGCATCGTTTCCTTTATCGTGTTGACATTTTTCTGGACGTACAGAACAAATATCGTTTTCCGGCAAATCCCTAGTGCAAGGAAAACAATATCCATCACTATAAGTTTTCTTAATTACACGGCCACATTCAATACAAGTAATTTTACCTGTGTGTTTAATAACTACCTTTTGACCTACTTTAGACGTCAAAGGATACGAATCTTCTCCCAAGTTCAAAAAATACTGAATAGGGGTTCCTTCCTTGTGAGTCATTTTATTCAACTGACCACTAATTATTTTTGGCATCAAAGCGAACTTCCCCTTTCATACAAAATATATTAATTAGAAGATGATTTTTTTGAAGTAAAAAAATATAAGGCAAATAAGGCTACGCTAACAGCAAAAATTAAAGAGGATGATTCAAATATAAGAAAAGAAAGACAAAATAAAGTTAGAAAAAATAATATCTTAGAAATTTCTATTTTCCAGCTGGCCATAATCTTCTTACAATCACATAACTTAAATAATAAAAAAATATTCGTATAGCGGTGGACGAAAAAAAATCAAAGTGCGTTTTAACCACCCATAACAGCCATCCAGTCTTCCAAGCTATTGATTTGCAAATAAGAATTTGTTTCTCGAACCTCACCCATAGGCGCAGAAGGCATTCCACCATAATTATGGCCGGGGTACAACACTACTTCGTCCTGGATTTTTGCTAGCCGACGAGTCAAAGTATCATACATAACCTCACTATCACCCCCTGGCAAGTCAACACGACCGCACCCCTGGAGAAACAAAGTGTCTCCGGCAACCAGAGAATTTCCTACTCGGAAACATTGAGAACCCGGAGTGTGTCCGGGCGTGTGTAAAAACGTAATATCTATGGAACCAATGCTAAGTACTTCTTCACTATCGGTCAAGCGCAGATCTGTGTCCGAAAGACCTGTCACCTGTTTTAATCCATCAGCTTCATTTTTATTTACATAAACAGGAGTAGAGCTTTTTTCCATCAAATCAGCAAGTCCCATAATATTCATACCAAAAATACTGCCGCCAACATGATCCGGATGGTAATGCGTAACTAGTGAACCTTTCAACTGCATTTCCTCACCTTCAATAACACTAAGTATCCCATCAATATCCCAGGCAGGATCAACAATCACACATTCACGAGTATTTTTATCTCCAATTATATATATGAAATTTGCCATTTGCCGAGCAGAAGAATCTGACTTACCAATATCGACTCCTGAAAGCAGTTGTTTAAAAAATAATGGGTTTTCCTCGGCCACAAGTTTTCTCCTTTCGCAATATAAATTCATAATCTTATAAATATTTTTTATACCATCACTTAAACCATAATTCCTTATTACTTTTTTCAAAGTCCTCCACAAACTTGACGGATTTTTTGAAGGGCTTAAAATGCAATATGTCATCTAAAAGCTTTTTAACGTAACTTGCTCCATTCCCATTTGAATAGAATGGAAATTTAATATAAAACTCTAGACTCCTACGCAATTTCTGGGTATCCAGGCTATCAAAACTCAATTGATTCGGAAAAAATAATGCCGATTCAAGAGATAAAGGATCATAAAATGTTGTATTTTCCTGAATTTCTAGTTCCCACAAAAACTTATCCAAATCTTTTCGATATTGAGAATGATAGGCGAATACATAGGTTTTCTTTCTCTCAGAAAATTCTTCTTCATTCTCTAATATAGGTACCCTCACTGTTTGAATTACTTTTCTACTAAAGAAATCAATTATTTCATGACGAATTAAACCCCCACTTGCTGGACTAAAATTTTTTTTCTCTTTTTTTACTATTTTCCCATCGCGTTCAAGAATTATTCGCCTCAAAAATACCCTCTTGCCTGTAGATGAATCAACCCTTGTTTGCGAAAAAAAATAGTTTCCTTGGTGGCTCGAAGCCAGCATTTCTTTACTTTTATTCTTTAAATTTATTGGAGAAATATCTAACTCTGGAAATAATAAATTAAACTGATTAACTAAACCATTTACTTCTAATAATTCTTCTAAATCATAGGCCAGATGCCATCTATTTAAGTCTTGATATCTCTTTAAGGATTTTATTTTTTCAAACAATATTTCTGCCGATAATTTAGCTCCTCGAGCATTTAAATGCCGATCTTTCCTTGAAACAATAAAATCATCCTCATTTTTTCCCTGAAATCCTTCCTGGTAAAGATCCACGCAAAAAATATTTCGACTATCACAAAATTTTTTTAATTTATTATGGGCAAATTTAAACGGATAGTTTTTGTCTAACTGAAACATTATTGGAATAACAGAAATCATGAAATGAATATTTTTCATTCGGGCAGTTTGATACAGAGTATCTAAGTAAATTTCTTCCATGTCCCAGCTTCTAGACTGGTAAGAAGAACGGCGACAATCCTCATACGAAGGTTTATACCCAGTTTTTTCTAATAATCGATTTATACGGAATTTAACTAAATGGTAAAAAGACGAACGATGGAACCATACCACCAAGGATTCTACTTCTGGAATAATCTCCCAATCCTTACTATCACATTCCAAAAAGGGTGATGGAGGTAAGTCGTTATGAAAAAAGTTTAAAAGAATTAAATCCGGTTTATAAAGCAAACCCTTTTTATATATATATTGAAGCTGCTCAGCAGTATTCCATCCGGGTCTGGCAAAGCTTAAAACTTCAAACTTTGGGCGCTTAACTCCTTGATTCAGCATTTTTTCTAATTGCTTTGGAATAGTATCTTCAAGTTTTTCAATACCGTGACCAAATGTTTGAGAATCCCCTACAACTAAAATTCTAAACTTATCGCGTGACTTAGCAATTACAAACTCTCTATCTCGGAAACCGTCACGGTTATATTGAATATATTGGCGGACCCAGTCCTTGTTAATCTCTTTTTCATGAGAAACCAGGATGCGAGTTCCAAATTCTAGCAAGGTTCCTAAGATTGCAAGAGTGAATGCTAGAATAAGAAAATTTACTCCTAACCGTTTCATTTAATTTAATATCTCCTTTCCTAAAATATCCTACAGTAATGCCAGGATCTTTGAGACTTTTCTTTAATCTATCTGACTTTTACCAATTCGCTAAATTCACTGGCCTAGTTATGCTAAAATCTATTTTTATTTTATTGTTAAATATACCGTCATCACAATTCCTGTCAGCTATCGAACTGAAAATACTGTGATTTAAAATCTCTTACCCACACAATGGATAGGATTGTTTTTGAAAAATTAGTTAGTGATTAATTTTTTTCACCTATCGGTTTAATTTCGCTGATTTTTTTAAGTTAAGGTACAAAATTCGTGAATTTTTTTTTGACCTTTTATTATACTTTACGGTTTTGGATTGTAATAATAATCTTATCTATAGTCCTAGGAACGGTAGCTACTATCCTAGGGATATTTGATAGAAGTGGAAATCAATCTCATAAAGTAGCTGCTTTATGGAGTAAATTAATTTGTCGATGGAATGGCATTAAAGTTGAAATTACTGGCGCAGAAAATATCTTACTTGACCAACCACAAATTTTTATAGCTAACCATCAAGGTTATTACGATATTTTCGCCCTAGCCGGGTATTTAGGTGTACAACTCCGATGGGTTTCAAAGTCAGTATTATTTCGAATCCCATTTATGGGTTGGGCGATGAGTGCAGCAGGCTATATTCCAGTTGAAAGGACCAATAGAAAGCAATCATATCAAGCTTTCCTAAGCACACTCGATGCTATCAAAGCGGGAAGTTCTGTTGTTGTTTTTCCTGAGGGGACGCGATCTGAAGACGGGAATATCGGTATTTTTAAAAAAGGAAGTCAACTTTTAGCCCAACGCGCCAATGTACCAATGGTACCTGTAACAATTATAGGAACTCGGGATATAATCCGCAAAGGCAGTATGGTTATTTACCCTAAAGTAGTCAGAATTATCATCTCTCCTTGCATTACCCTAGAAGGAAAAGATTCAAAAAAAGGAGATAAAATACTTCAAGATATTCGTAATATAGTTTGTGAAAATTTCAAAGTTATGTGACTGTCCTCACGTGTAATATATAATCCATCTTATCTGACGAAGAAAAAGTTGTATCAGTAAATGCTATTGTGCTTCCTATAACTGAAAAGTTCCCATTTTGCACGACACCATTAATTGAACAAATTATGTTATTTGCTGAAATAGGTTCAAAAGAAAAACCCTCTTTTTTTAAGTTATAGGTTGTTTTAGAACTAGATAAAGTTATATTGTCTAACGTATCGTAGGATGCCATGGGAGTATGCCCGTAAAGATTATGTTAAGAGGCATTTTGTATTATGTACCTGTTTTCTCCAGCTAAAACGCCTAAACTTGCTCTAACACCTAGCTTTTTTCTTTTCTAACCTACAGCTAGAAACTCTCCTGAAGTATTGCCTTACTTCTTAAAAATTCTTCTATTACCTTAGATGACTAATTCTTCTCCTTTTGAATAAAGTCCCAAACTTCCCTTGGATGCTCTCTAAGGTCTTCGATATTTCTCCATACATTGCGAACCATTCCTGTTTTATCGATCACGAAAGTGGAACGTTCAATCACCTTAACCATTTGCCCGAGATCATCTTCCTCCTTAATCACACCATATAATTCGGTGATTTTTTTATATTCATCAGCTAACAAAGTAAATCCCATCTGATAAACTTCAATGAACTGTTGATGTGAGTTGACCCCATTCCAACTGCAACCTAACAACTCAACTTCTCGAGTCTTGAACTTTCTATTCCATTCGTTAAAACTTACCATCAACCGAGTATCCTCGGGACTGCTGTCTTGGGCATAAAATCACAAGATCTGCCATTTTTTATCGTGAAAGTCTTTCTGTTTGTCCATAACCTTTTCGTCTGGGGATGGG
>CAZOYP010000107.1:0-6260 GCA_964584125.1 uncultured Nitrospinaceae bacterium
TTGTGTAGCGGTCGTGGTCTACCGAGTTGAACTGGTAATAAGTTCGTATTTCTTGCAGTTGACCTAGAGTGTCAAGAAGAGGTTCTTGATCCCAAAGCCTTATGTTTTCTATTGTCAGACTGTTGGCTCGAATGGATTCGGCATTTAAGGACTCAGCTCCAGTGAGTTTTTTTGATTCAGTATTATTGAGTCCATAAGCCAGAAGTGAGCCAGAAATACTATGTTCTATAAAGGGAGTCTCTTTAATAAGTTCATTTGGATTGACAACAAAATTTTGAAGAATCTTTGGATAAAAGGTGCCCGCAAAATAAATCACACCGATTCCTGTAAGAGCAAGAGCAACTTTTTTCATACCACGTCCAGTTGCAATAAAAAAACTAAGCCCAGCCCCAATTAGGGATAAAATTGACATTGTATCCAGTATTGGGAGTTGACCGTAGTAGTCAGCAAAACCGACGCCTGTTACCACACCACTTTCTCCTACCAGTAGACCATATCTTTGTAGGTGAAACTCCATGGACATGAGAACGAGGAAATAAAAAGCCAAAAAAGATAAGGGTCGTCGAGCCTCTTGCTGCATTACGATTCCACTAGGTCCAAAGTAAATAAATTGTTTCAGGAAAAATATAAGACCTGTTCCAATTCCAAGAATAACTAAAATTTCCCAAAGAATCGATTTTCCAAGGTTGAGAAGTGGAAGAGTAAAAAGATAAAAGGAATAATCGTTTCCAAAAATAGGGTCTTCACTGCCAAAAGGAATAGCATTAGAATAAAGTTGAAGTAGTTCCCACTTTTGACCAACAATAAATCCTGTCATTATAGCTAGTGCGAGTGGGCCAAAAAACATTAGGTTTTTGAGATTTCCCGCAATGAAATCAAGAAGAGGTAGCTCGCGACGAACGGTATCGGATAATACGACAGGCATATGAGAACTTCGGTCGAAGATTCTTTTGAGAGGAAAGCAAGTGAAAATAAAAAAGAAAAGCCCGGTCGCTAAACCAAACCCCCATTGAGATAGAATAATAGTCCAAAAAACAGAATCAATTTGATGATTAGCGAACCAGATCCAGTCAAAATAGAATTTGACAATTTTCTCGGCAAATATTGATCCAATAACAATGATTCCGAAAAAAATAAATAGCCATTTTTTTTGCAAGTTCATGACGTTTCCTTAGTTATGTTGTTTTCCATTTAATTGAACAGCCCATGGAGGGTATCTGTTCATTAGCAACTGACTGTCCTGTAAGTATATTTTCCAAAGCCAACTTTAAATCACGACGGGTTACCTTTTTTGGATGTTCCCAGTTATCATCGATTCGTCCACGATAAGCAAGTTTACGATCTTTCCCATAAACATACAAATCAGGGGTACAAACAGCATCATATAGCCTCGCTGTTTCCTGACTTGAGTCAACCAAATAAGGAAACGAAAAATTATTTTTTTTTGCAATGATTTTCATGTTTTCTAACGAATCATCTGGGTAACGTATCGGGTCGTTAGGATTGATGCCAATGAACTGTACTCCACGATCTATAAACTCGTTTTGTAGATCAATAATTCGTTTAAGGACAGCCTTTACATATGGACAATGATTGCACATAAATATAATCACTATGTTTGCTTTTTCCGAATAACTAAGTAGTGAATAGGTCTTACCATCTATTCCATCAAGTAAAAAGTCATGAGCGGGAGTTCCCAAGAGAGGCATAGTCGACTTAAGAAGTGCCATAAATATTTCCTAAAGGATTAAAAAAAATAAGATTTTGAAAGATTTTCTCAAAAAAATTAATGAGGTGCAAAATTGGTTAAGCATGTAAACAAAAGAATACTAGATAATTTTAAAAATAATAAATATTTTCTCAATAAGGCGAGTAGTTTTAGTCACTTTTACAGGTCATTCCACTAATACGGCAGGTATAGCAGGCGGAATGAGCTAGTGGAAAAGGACGTAGCGTCTCTTCTAAAGTCTCTCCCATTTTTGCTTTATCGTTGTCGACAAGAATAGGGCACACATAGACGCCTGTTTTGGTTGCCATACGGGATTTAGAGCACTGTAAGTTTGTGATGTCATAATTTTCAAAACACTTTTCAGTTACATGTTCTTTGTCGAAGTAGTTGCGAGTGTTTACCGCTAGTTGACCAAGGAGAAACCCAGGCAGGATTTTGACTCTTGGGTGAGAAACGTTTAGCGACCTTAAAAAATTTTTAAAACTTTCCTCCATTTCTGCGTCTTTTGCTTCATCCCAGTTACGTGTGACAGTTAAGATAGGGGAAAATTCGAAAGAGCTTAAGTTACGAATTCCTTCCGAGGCTTTAGTAAAAGAATTCAGCCCTCTAGTCTGGTCGTTTAATTTTTCTTCGAAGCTTTCCATGCTCACGCGAAATTGCAATTTACTAGATGAGCTATTTTGAATCTCTCTTAATCGGGCAGCTTTTTCGGAAGTTATCAGAGTGCCATTAGTCAGAACATCAAGTGGGCCATACTTAAGGATCGTGGTTAAGATTTCAAAAATCTCAGGATTTATGAAAACTTCACCGCCAGTAATATAATAATCTTTTACACCGAGATTTTTAGATTCTAGTAGCCGTTCTCGCACATCCTCCAGACTCATCATTTCATGGGTATGATTTTGAGGACTGCAACTGATGAAGCAATGTTTGCATTGGAGATTACATAAAGTTCCTCCAACCTGTAACCATAAAGTATCGAGTTTTACCAAAGGCACTTCAGGAAAGCTAGACTCTTTAACCTCGTAACGCGTCGAATTTATATCAATCGATTGCATAGGTTTAGCCTAACAGATAGTTGTGAAAGAGTGCAAGAGAGTTCTGTTTATTTGATTTTAATTCAGATTCTTTGATCAAACTATTGAAGTAAAAGACTTTTAAAGCATATAGATCAAGTTTTATAGGCCAGCTGACTCGTAGGAATCACTTACATCCTTGATTCGCAATTTTCGGCGAAGCTTGGTGTATCCCTCAAGAGTTTTACGTCCTAAGAGAGATTTGTAAACAGGTTTAGCGTTAAGCTTTGCTTTGTTTGGTGGATCAAGGAAAAACCGTGTATCAAGTGGGGACATATAGCGGCAATGCGGGAAAAGCCATTTTAGTGGAAGTTGAGAATTTTTAACAGTTTCTTCTAGATAGCGCGCAATTTCAATGATATCACAGGAGTATTCTTCAGTTTTGATACTTGGGGTTACTAATTTTAATAAGGGGATGATTCCTTTTTCTGTGAGATAACCGATTTTATCTTTAAGAGCATCAGTAGACCCTTGTTCTAAAAATAGTTCTGTCCAAACAGTTCCCGGTGGAAAAATTTTAGCTGCATATTCTAACGCGCCATATACCAGTGGTGGTGATATGGCATTACCTTTCTGCGCAAAACCGACAAAGCCTTCGAGTGGAAGATTTAATAAATCAATCCCTGCAGCGTAAACCTTATCTAAAGTTTGTTTGTCTTTAGGAGGAAATCCACGTAGAGCTACAAATGTACTAAACTCTTTTTTTATAGCCTGTACCACCGGCGCCAAGCGAGTAAGACCGCGATCCGGTTCGCGGCAATAATCCATATTAACTTGAATAAGGTCAGCAGCACCTTCTTCAAAAGCTACCTTGATTGCTGAAAGAATAGTCTCGCGTGTCAAATTGAGGCGGTCCTTTTGCCCAATCGCTCTTAAAAATAAATTCATACAATATCCGTCGATACAAGCATTTTCTGAGATCGGGGAACGCTTTTTCATTTGTTCTCTGACAAAGTTAGGCAAGGGTACAATATTAACCTCAACTTCTTTACTCATAGAACTTAGTTTTATTTTTCCGTTGTCCAGTTTAAGTGTGGGTTCGTTTTGACCAGATTCTTTAATTGGTACTTTAACGATAAAGTTTTCAGCCAGGCTTAATACGATTTCGTCACCCGGTCTGCCATCACAGTATCCGCAGATGACTTCCGAGATATCTCTAACTTCATTAGGGATTACCAGCCCCTTGCGAATCAACTCTAATTTTATCTGGCCGTAACTTTCCATAGCTTTGTAAAATGAAGATACGTTTGCTTATAATCGAGTAATAAGTTTTTGGTGAATTCCGGAGAATCCACCGGAAGACATTATGAGTAGTACGTCTTTTGGGCGACATTCGATGGTTAGTTTTTCCACCAGAGCTTCGATATCTGAAATAAAGTATGCGTTGCCACCAGCACTATTTATTTGTTCAACAACTAATTTTGGATTAAGTCTATCTTTCGGTTCAATTTTATCAGGTGCGAACAGGTCTGAAATGATAACTTGGTCTGCTGGGCCAAAACTTTTTGGCAGCCTATTTTCAAAAAACTTTCTTCTACATGTGGCAGAACGAGGTTCAAAAATAGCCCATATGCGTTGATTAGGGTATGCTTCCTTAACAGCTTCTAATGTAAGTTTAATAGCTGTTGGATGATGTGCAAAGTCATCTATTATGGTCACCCCGTTTTTAACTCCAACTACTTCTTGCCTTCGTTTGATTCCCTTGAATGTCTGAAACCCTCTTTGGATCTCTTCGGCTGTGAGCCCAAGTTTTAGGCTCATAATTGCTGCAGATGTGGCGTTTTCAATATTGTGACGACCGATCATTGGAAGATGGAAGTTTGCTATTTTTATATTTTGATGAATTAGGGTGAAGTATCCTTTTCCATCTATGAGCTTATAGCCGTCAATCACCCAGTCTGCAGAAGAAGAAAAACCATAAGTTTCAACTTGGCAAGGGGCATTTGCTAAAATATCGTTCACATTTTTATCAGAAAAAGCGGCTAAGAGAAATCCACTCGGATCGATGATTTTTACAAATTTTCGAAAAGAATCTTTAACATGCTCAAGATCACGGTAAATATCAGCATGGTCAAATTCGATTCCTGTTAAGATTGAGGCAAATGGGCTATAGTGCAAAAATTTTGGCCCTTTATCAAAAAATGCTGTGTCATATTCATCTCCTTCGCTTACAAAAAATTCTCCTTCTGAAATGGCGTGATTTCCATCAAAATTTTTCATCCACCCGCCGATCATGAAACCTGGTTTTCGTTTAGCAGAATGTAAAACCCAGCTTAATAGAGCTGTCGTGGTTGTTTTTCCATGTGTTCCGGTAATGACTAATGATTTTTGATTTTTTAGATAGAATTTATTTATAGCTTCTGGGAAAGAAATATAAGGAATTCCTTTTTCTTGAACGGCCAAGACCTCTTGATTATCCTTAGTTACCGCATTGCCAATAATAACTTGATCAATATTACCGGTAATATTTTTACGTTGGTAACCAGGCTTAATATCTATTCCGGATGATTTTAGAAGCGTGCTCATAGGCGGATAGATATTGGCGTCAGATCCAGTGACTTGATAACCTGATTTTTGAAGAAGACCTGCAAGAGAAGCCATCCCTGTTCCGCAGATGGCAATCAGGTAAATTGATTTAATCTTTTCGTTGGAGACCATTCCGGGGGATTGTAGGCTTCGAAACTTTTAAAGTCAATCTGTATGAATGGGTTATGTATTTTTTAGGGACGAAAATATATCACTTTTTCTAAGGTTAAAAAAACATTACAACTCCTCAATAAAATAACGGGATCTTTATAACAAATCTGTGAATTTTTACAGCTAGTTAAATAATGATTTTAAACTAGAAAGGTTATCTATTAGATAATCAGGTTCGGAATCGTGAAGAAAACCCGGGTCACCCAGTCCATAGGTAACGCCACAAGTTATAACCCCCGCGTTTTTCCCGGTTTCCACATCTATGGCGCTATCCCCGATCATCAAAACTTGTTTTGCGGGGTAATTAAACTTTTTCATAAGGAACTGAAGTCCAATTGGATTAGGTTTTTGTTCCTTTAGACGGTCGCCCCCTAGTATCGAATCAAAAGGACTTAGAAAGTTTAGTGTTTTAAGAATTTTCTCGATAAATGAAATAGGTTTGTTAGACAAGATAGCTTGTTTTTTATTCGAAAAATGCTCCACAATAGCTCTTCCATTCGGGTAGAGTTTGGTTTTGTCTAATAAGTGATGATTGTAATGTTTTCGAAAAAGAGAAACAGCTGTTTCAGTATCATTACACCCAGAATCTAATAAGGAGCGAGTCATAAGATTGACCACTCCGCTACCAATATTCCCTCGAATGGTTTCCCGTTTCAAAGATCGAAGGTTCATCTCGGTTAGAGTGAGGTTGACTGCGCTTGCGATATCTTCGAATGTGTCTACCAAGGTGCCGTCGAAGTCGTAAACAAAAAGAGAAA
>CAZOYP010000108.1:0-5893 GCA_964584125.1 uncultured Nitrospinaceae bacterium
GGCTGAAATCTCCCATTTTGCATTTACAGTTTCTTCTCCAGCAGCAGAAGGAATGCCACAAAACTGTTCATAATCGATCAGTTCTGTAATGGTTGGATTTTCTCCGCAGATAGGACAATCTTTGTCCTTCCGTAATTTCATTTCCCTAAATTTCATTCCAAGTGCATCAAAAAGCATCAAACGTCCAACTAAGGTGTCACCTTTACCTAGAATAATTTTAACCACCTCGGTAGCTTGTATGAGACCGACAATACCAGGCAAGACTCCAAGTACACCACCCTCAGCGCAACTTGGAACTAAACCTGGTGGTGGTGGCTCGGGATAAAGGCATCGATAGCATGGGCCTTCTTTTGAATAAAAGACCGATGCCTGTCCTTCAAAACGAAGGATACATCCATAAATATAAGGTTTTCCCATTAAGACGGCGGCATCATTGGCCAGATAACGGGTTGGGAAGTTATCGGTCCCATCCACAATGATATCGTAGTCGTTAAAAAGTTCCATTGCATTTTCAGAAGAGAGTCGGATGTTATGGGTAACAACTTCTACATCGGAATTGATATCGGATAGGCGGTTTTTTGCTGAATCAACTTTTAATTTACCTACGGTCGATTCACCGTGCATAATCTGACGTTGCAGATTACTCTGATCGACAACATCAAAGTCAATGAGCCCTAATTTACCTACCCCAGCAGCAGCTAGATAAAGGCCCAGTGGAGATCCCAGTCCACCTGTTCCAATGCAAAGCACCTTAGCGTTACATAATTTTTCTTGGCCCTCGACACCAACTTCCGGAAGGAGCAGGTGGCGGCTATAACGGGCAATCTGATCTTGTGACAGGCCCATAATTTTTTACCCAATTAAAGGTTTCTTAATCTAATCATCAGTATATCGAGGTTTGTGCTCAATTTTAGCAGAAAGGGTTCAGGTGTCCAAAGATTAAAGTTATTAGGAAGGTCGAAAGAGTTCGAATTTTCTATTAGCTAATAATTTTGGGACAGGATAAAAAATAAAGATACTTCTTCCAATTTTTTTGATAGGAAAAACTAGTATATTCCCTGGAGTTTCTATCTACTCTATTGAAAAGTGCTTCATCTAATCACGTAACTTCATTAAAAGCTTCTTCAAAACCATCAATAGAGCCTTCAAGCATTTGATCGGGAAAGCAATAAGAGATTCTAAAATATCCAGGGGACCCGAACCCTCGGCCAGGGACAACAAGAACTTTTTTTTCAGCTAACTTTTGAGTAAACACTACTTCATCTTTTAGAGGAGATTTAGGGAAAAAATAAAATGCTCCCTGAGGCTTAACTACAGAATAACCAATACGTGTGAGTTCGGCGTAAAGAAAGTCACGTTTTCTTCGATACAATTCCGCATCTACCGAAACATTTTGAACATTTTTAATAGCCCTTTGTATCAATGCTGGAGCGTTAACAAAGCCTAATACTCTATTAGAAAAAATGAGACCAGACATTAAATTTTCAGCATCGGCACACTTTGGGTGCACCGCTACATATCCGATTCGTTCACCGGGTATGGCGAGGTCTTTTGAATGCGAGGTGATATAAATACTATTATCATATAATTCAAGAATATTAGGTGTCTCGACCCCATCAAAAACTATTTTTTTATATGGATCATCCGAGATTAGGTATATTGGATTATTTTTATCAGTAGAGTATTTTTTGAGAACAGATGCCAATTCCTCAAGCATTTTTCTGGAATAAACTACACCCGTAGGATTATTAGGGGAGTTTATAATTACGGCTTTGGTTTTTGGTGAAAGTGCTTCGCGCAGAGCGTTAAAATTAAGGCTAAAATCTTCATTCGTTGGAACGGTTATAGTTTTTCCTCCATGGTTTTCAGAATAAAATAGATACTCTACAAAAAATGGTGAGAAAACGATAACCTCTTCATCGGCATTCAATAGTGTTTTAAGGGTGATGTTTAACCCTCCCGCTGCTCCACACACCATAACAATATGGTCAGCTGCTAATTCTTTGCAGGCCGCTTCTATAGATAATGTTTGTGCGATAGCTTCACGTACATCATGCAAACCCGCATTCGGCATATAACGGTGTAGTCCTTGGCTGGAATCATTGACAGCTAATTTAATAGCCTGCCGTACCTCTTCTGGGGGTTCGAAAACTGGGTT
Source organism: uncultured Nitrospinaceae bacterium (assembly GCA_964584125.1). Lineage (GTDB taxonomy): Bacteria > Nitrospinota > Nitrospinia > Nitrospinales > VA-1 > Nitromaritima. The sequence continues at coordinate 2,159 of CAZOYP010000108.1, forward strand.
GCCTAAAGATAAATCGAACACATTATCCGCCCCATATTTCTGTTTCAGTTGCAGGCCTTCTTCAAACATTTTTCTAATCCAAGAAGAACTCTTCAGTTTAGCGCTAATTTTTTGCGAAATCGGCATTTCAATCTCTATATAAAAATATATAAAAAAATATCAATAACATAAAGTTCCTATCTTGCGCAACTGACTTGAGAGGTGAGTCTATTTCTACTATGCTTATACCTTTATTTTTAATTTCGTTATTTAAAAGGATCAAATCATGTCGCCGAATTCTCCTATCATACGTTTTAAAGATGTTTACAAGTACTATTATGCGGGTGACGAGAGGGTTACAGCTTTATCCGGGGTTAGTCTGGAGTTTTATCAAGGAGATTTTATTTCTATTATGGGTCCTAGCGGTGGTGGAAAAACAACTTTTTTGCATTGCCTGGGTGGATTGGATTTACCAGACCAGGGAGAAATATATCTCAACAACCGTTTGCTAAATAGGTTGGACGACAAGGAGCTTACTGAGCTAAGGCGAAAGGAAATAGGATTTGTTTTCCAGTTCTTTAACCTTATGCCTACTTTGACAGTTCAAGAGAATGTAGAGCTGCCTCTTTTGATAAGCCATTCAGCCAGAGTCGAAAGCAAACAAGTACAAACTCTCCTAGATTATGTTGGTCTTCTCCATAGGGCTAAATCTTTTCCCGCGGAATTATCTGGTGGTGAGATGCAAAGAGTGGCGATTGCCCGTGCGTTGGTTCATCGTCCGTCTATTGTTTTAGCCGATGAACCAACAGGAAACCTAGACTCTGAAAATGGAATTAAGATTCTTGAGCTAATGAATAAGGTTTCTGACGATTTCAAGACTACCGTGGTTATGGCAACACACAATCCACAAATTGCTGATTATGGTAACCGGCACTTTGAAATTCGTGACGGAAAAGCTGCACCCAGAGCAAATTAATGTGTGATGCAAAAAGATTTGACGATTTTTGAATCGTGCGCTTAAATTTCTTCTTCTATAGAAATGAAAGATAAGGAATGGCAAGCTATTGCGTTAACATCTTGAAAGGGGTAGCGGTGATATGATAATACGTGAAAATTTCGATAATCTCATAAATGAGCTGTCGGATGAGTTAGGTGTGGAAAAAAAAGCCGAGGACTATAAAGATTTTTGGGATGATGTCTACGAAGACTACTCTGATCTCCCACTAGAGGCATTAGAAGAGGCAAATAAGAGACGGCCTAGAGAAAGTAAAGGGGTGTGGGGGACCATTTTTAAATTAGAGGCTAACTATAGGGTTTAATAGTGGATTTTCTTTTTTATTTTAAAGATCTTTTTTTGGCGCTTATTGTACGTCCTGTTTTGCGTGATCCTTTCCGAATGGTTATTACAACTTTAGGCGTAGCTATTGGGGTTGCAGTCTTCCTAAGCATTCAGTTGGCTAATAGGCAAACACTTCGCTCATTTGAAGAGAGTGTAAACCTAGTCCTTGGTAGAGCCGATGCTATTGTCCATGCAGAGGGAATGGCTTTTGATGAAAAATACTTTAAAGAACTTTCACATGCTCGCAAAATAGTTAAATCTTATCCAGTCATAGAAGGATATGGTGTTGAATTAAAAACAGGTCAGGTGGTAGAGATTCTTGGAACAGACCTTCTGCAAGATAGTGGTATTAGGGATTTTTCAATTAAAACAGTAGAGAAGGATCTTAAAGGATTACTACCAATTATTCTAGATCCAAAAGGTATTATCTTGCCCGAAAAGTTTATTCCTGGAACAAACTTTAAGCCTGGGGATAAAATTAATTTTCTCATTAACGGAATCGAAAAAACGTTCAACATAAATGCCATTTTGGAGAATAAAGGCTTAGCTCGAGCGCTCAATGGAAATTTTGCTCTCATGGATATTGCTGCCGCTCAAGAGGCTTTTGGAAGGATAGGTAAACTCGACCGAATTGATATCGAGTTTAGGGGGAAAGAAAACTTCGAATCGGTGAGTGAAAAAATTGCAGAGGTACTGCCTGGTTTTCTTCGAGTGGATAGGCCGGAAAGAAAGAATCGGCAAGTAGAAAAAATGTTGCGGGCATTTCAATATAATCTTACCGCTTTAAGTTTTGTTGCCCTTATCGTTGCTCTCTACCTAATTTATAATATGGTTGCATTGTCAGTAGTTCGTAGACGTGCGGAGATTGGCACGCTCCGCGCCATCGGAGCAACGCCACTACTCATTGCCAGTATTTTTTTTATTGAAGCTGGGATTATCGGTGCCGCAGGTTCTGTGATTGGAGTCTGGTTGGGAAAATATTTAGCGCAGTTTTCGCTTAATGCAGTATCTGTAACCGTTAACAATCTTTATACTCCGAGTTATGTAACAGAAGTAGATTTTCACTGGGGCCAATCCTGGCCATATTTACTGCTTGGAGTGGGTCTTTCTTTAATTTCTGCTCTTATACCAGCTATTGATGCGGCGAGAACATCACCCACTACAATAATGCGACGAGGAAGCTATGATGTAAAAATATTTCGAGGTGACAGAAGGCTAACTTTACTAGCTCTTGCTAGTTTTATTATGGCAGGGGTATTCAGTTTGTTGCCTCCTATAGGAGGTTTCCCTTATTTTGGATTCCTTGCAGTATTTCTCGTGATCATGGGGTCATCTTTTCTTTCTCCGTCAGCTTTACTTTTAGGCAGAGACCTTTTAAGAGGTGTTTGTAAAAAATATTTTGGTGGAGAGGGTTTTCTGGCAAGTATGAACTTGTCACAAAATATTGGCCGCAATTCACTTGCTATTTCTTCTCTCGCAATAGCATTCATGATGATTATAAGTATGTCTATCATGGTGCATAGCTTTAGACAAACGGTTATTGTGTGGATTGGCCAAACACTAAAAGCTGACCTTTTTGTACGAGTTGCAGGAGGAAGGGATATTGATTATCAGTACACACTACCGGGAGATAGAGTAGGAGATATAAGAAAAATTCCAGGTGTCGCCGCTGTAGATTTATTTCGTGCTCAAGATATTAGTTATAACGATAAACCGGCAGTATTAGGTTCGGGTGATTTTGAGGCACTATCCCGCTACGGCAATTTGGTTATAAAATCTGGTCCAACTGCACAGGAATTAGCTGTGGAGATGGTCGGCCAAGACCGAGCTGTTGTTTCCGAATCTTTTGCACTTAAGCATGAGGTTGGAGTGGGTGATTCCTTGTTTATGGAAACGCCAAATGGTTCAGCCGAACTTCAAGTTGCAGCAGTATATTATGACTACTCAAGAGAGCGAGGTTACATAATTTTGGACCGTTCAATATTTCTTAAATATTATGATGATACGGATGTGAACAGCTTCGTGATTTATCTTTCAAATAAAAATAAAATAGAAAATGTCAGACAGGAAATTCTAAAAACACTTGGCGCGGATTATAATTTAGTTATAAGGTCAAACCCTGAATTAAAAAAAAACGTACTGGAAATTTTTGACAAAACCTTCGCCATTACTTACTCATTAGAAATTATTGCGGGGGGTGTGGCGTTGCTAGGTTTATTTAACACCTTAATTGCTCTTATTCTTGAAAGAAAACGAGAGATAGGTATTCTTAGATTTATTGGCGGGTTTCAAAATCAAGTGAGGCGCATGGTTCTTATCGAGTCAGGGCTATTAGGTTTAATAGGTTCGATAATGGGTTTAGTCGCAGGGGGGGTTGTATCCTATATTTTGATTTTTGTGATTAACAAGCAGTCTTT
>CAZOYP010000109.1:0-5800 GCA_964584125.1 uncultured Nitrospinaceae bacterium
CCCATCTGTCTTGTTTTGTTGACAATAACGTCTATCCGACTACTTAAAAATAAAAAATTAAATTCCATCAAATCTTCAGCCAAAAAAAGTTCGCCACTGTATTCGGCGAGACATTTTGTTCGCACCTCTTTTTGGTCACAAACAGGGTAAAAATGCGTAAGACACAATTTTCTGCAATTAGCTTTGTGCGCTAGTTTCCCACATTCAGTCGGTGTCATATGTCCCTGTACTTTCATATTATCTGGCGTTGAACATTCCAGAATCATCAAATCTACTTCCCTTCCCAAGTCAATCATCCCGGCACAATAATCTGTATCCCCAGACACCGCGAGAGATTTTCCATTAGGTAGCTCAAACCGGTAACCACGGCTCAGTTCTATGTGCTTAACTTTTTTCGTGGTAACGCTCAGTCCATCATAAAGTTTTGTTCCCTCGTCCTGCTCTAAGATTTTCACTTTATAGGAAGTGGGTATTAACCAGTTTTTATAAGCTCGCATAAGAGTATCAAAAAAAATTTTAAACCCCGGAGCTGCAATAATTTCTAGATCTTTTATTCTGGGATCATTCGGATATCTAGACGCAAAAAGAAATGGAACTAGATCGCAAAAATGGTCCGGATGATTGTGGGTAAAATAAATGCGATCTATATCGTGATAAGTAAGCCCTTTCTTAAGTAAATTGTGCATCGTCCCATAACCAAGATCAACCATAGAAAAGGTGTTTCTATGTTCGATAAGAACTCCTGATGAGTTTCTTTCATTCGAGGGCACCATGGTACCAGAGCCCATGATAGTTACTTTCATAAACAGTACCCGACAAGAAAGATGATCATAGCCTTACCGCAGGACAACAAACTTCTTCTATATCTAGCTAGTGAGTAGGATGGAAAATACCAAAGGAACTAGTATAACCGTGGAGGAAGGTGGCTTTCCCAACCGGCCCAATTTCACCGTTACAAAAAAAACCTCCAAGCGGGATATCCCCAAGTTGATCACGGAACATATCAGAATCGTGGTTGGGTTTCCCATAAAGGTATTGACCTCGCCCTAAACAAGAAAATAACAAAGCTCCTGAGGCTTTCTTAGCATGTTCCTTTGTTTTGTAGCTATTTAGTACCAATCTTAAGTCTTCTGAGGACATATCCTTATCCCGCAAGTGAAACTGAACCAGTTGCCCTTCTCGTAACATTGCTCCAACCTGTATGCCCCCTGACGCTCGATCCGCTCCCATAATATTGCGTATCAAAAAATCTCCCTGTTGTGGATTATCTTTAAGTGGGTCCATCTCAATCCCCAAAAACAACGATGTCTGAACTAGCTTTTTATCATTCTCATCCAATTCTTCATGTATCTTTTCCAATAGGTTAAGCGGTGGCTGCCCATCCATTTCGGTGAGGAGCGTTCCGTTACATTTAGAAATCTTAACTGGGACCCCTATCGGACGGCACCCTTGTGCAACAATGGCATCCATACCGATATTTCCACTCAATGCCATACCAATCAAACCGTTACGGTAAACCTTATCGTCAAGGTAGAGCGCGTTCTCTCCCTGCATTTGGGCTCCACTGGCCAGCCCCCCCACCTTACTACTATTGGGATAGGCAAAGTCGACACCAGAAAGAAACTCCTCACCGCGAAACGAAAAAGGATCCGCCAAAAAAATAAAATTTGGTTTTTTTTCCGCCTTGACCCCCAGCCATTCTTGCCAAACATCAGGAGATGTATCCTGGTCCGGCAAGCTCATTGTGTCAGAATAGATATTCTTAATTTCGACATCAGGCAAATTAGCGCAGGTTATACTAAGAGCGGGCTGTTGCTCGGCTTCCCTCCCGCCTCCAACAATTCCACCACCAGAGCAGCCTAAAAATCGTCCCGGATCCATCCGTTCACGAATTAACTTTGGGATTGTTTCATACTGGCCCTTAAACTGTGGTGACACAAAAATAACTGTGAGATGAATCGACTCTCCTTCCATTTGATTGCGTATGGATTCTATAGATTCATCAATACATGCTTCAATATTATCCTTAGTGGATAAATGGGATGCCCACTTCATGTCCTCTCCTAATTGAATTCCAAAAATGAAAGTTCTACTTATTACTTTATTAGATGTTGAAACTAACTATTGGTTTTGTTCTTTAGAAATTCTACTACCTCTTTTGCCGCCTCAGTGCCATCCCGGATACAGTCAGGGATACCGACCCCCGTGTAAGCACTTCCTGTAACAACAATCCCCGGAAGAGATCGAAGCTCTTGCCGAACAGATTCGATCAGCGCAGCATGCCCTACATGATATTGCACATTTGCTTTTTTATATCTAAAAACTTTCAAAAAAACTGGCTCACAATCGATTCCCATAATATCAAGAAGTTCCTCACGAACCATAGTGCCTAGTGTATCTTCATCTACCTCAGCCAATTCTTCCTGCATTGCACCGCCCACAAAGCATCTCAGCATGACATATTCTTTTGGGACCCTTCCAGGAAACTTTGAAGAAGTCCATGTACATGCCAAAATGCGTTTACCTTCTACCCTAGGCACAACAAATCCAAATCCATCAAGAGAATGCGGGAAACCTTCTTTTTTGTAGGCAATAGTGGCAGTGGCGGTAGAAACATATCGGATTTGATTAAGCATATCGGCTACTTTAGGAGAATCCTTCTCGATAAGATTCGCTGAAATTTTTGCAGGCGTGGCCAATATGACAGCGTCTGCATTAACAAAACTACCGTCATCCAAATTCAGTCTCCAGTCCTCTTCGGTAAGGGAAAGATTCGTTACCTTAACTCCTAAACGAAAAACAATTTTAGTTGCTTTTTTAACAAGAGTCTCAACCAGTTCGTCTAATCCATTTTTAAGAGTCATAAAAAGAGAGAAGGGTTTTTTGCTAGGCGGGACATTGGCCTGGCGGATCATCTGTTCTCTCTTTCGCGCCAACATTCCAAGAATGATAGAACGATATTTCTGTTCTGTTTGTACAAACATAGGAAAGGTACTGTTGATACTCATAAGCTCTGGGTCTGAGGCGTAAATTCCTGCCAACATGGGCTCCGCCATTTTCTCTAGTGCCTCTTTGCCCATGCGTCTTCTAACAAATGAGGCAAGACTTTCATCATCCTTACCTTTCCTTTTTGGAAGAAACAAATCCATTCCCATCCGAATTTTTCCCATCCAGCTAAACAAAGGGCTAAGAATAAAAGGAATAAACTTGGTTGGGATCATAAGACTTAAGCCGTCAGGCATGGTGACCAGTTTGTTTTTTAGGTAAACATAAGTGCTTGGGTGATCTGGATTTGTACCAGTAAGACGATCTTCTAGCCCCAGTTTCTTGCATAATGCAACGGCCTCTGGTTTTTGAGAGATAAAAGAATCGGGACCCTGCTCTATTATAAAACCGTCAACCCTGATCGTAGAAATTTTTCCACCAAATTTTTCAGATGACTCGATAAGGATACATTCTAGAGGTGTGTTTTTAGAAATTTCTTCGTGAATTTGGTAAGCCGCCGATAAACCAGCTATGCCACCGCCTATGATTACGATTTTTTTCATAGAATCATTATGACGTTTTTATCAAATTAAACAAAAATCAAAACCGAACTACTTCTAAATTTTTAAAACGGGGTGAATCAGCAAGGAAAATATAGTCTTCGTAAAGAAATTTGTTTCTCCTTAGATCTATTTTCTTAAGAGCACGTAAGTTTGATGCACCGTTTAAAAAGTCAAGACCTTCACGCGTTATGCCATTCCCATTTAAACATAGCTCTTCTAAGTTTTTCATATTCTTAGATAAAACCAATGCTTTTACTGTTAAGTCACCAACTGAAACATCGCCTGCCTTAAGACGCTTTAACTTAGTAAAGTTTTCTGAGGCGGCGAGGTGCTGAGCCCCTTTGTCTTTTATATCGTTTTTATTAAGAATAATCTCCTCCAGGTTCTTTAGGCTGGTTGATTTGGCCAAGGCTAGAATACCCGCAGGCATAACTCCACAGTTCTCGATATTCAGGTTTTTTAATCCAGAAAAAACCGCTGAATCGGCAAGAATGATCGCCCCCTTGTTTATGATCGCATTATCCATCAAATTAAGAAACTTTAACGAGGCTAGGTGTTTACTTTGAGATAACGCTTTAAGACCCACATAGTCAAAATAATTATTTCTCAACGATAGGGTCTCTATCCCTGATAACAAATTAGATCTTGCAAGAGCCTTGAGTCCTCTGTTCTCTAACCGTTGCCCATTCAAATTCAATTCGGTTCCATTGATGTGTTTTTTTATTAGAATCCGGATACGTAAATCCATCAACAACTCCGCGCTAAACTGATCATATTTATTATCGTGGAGTTCAAGAACCGTCAAAGATTCCATGTGTTTTGATTGTGCGATGGCATTCGCTCCCCGATTGCCAATAGAGTTAGAATCAAGGATCAATTGATCTAAACCTGACAACATTGGAGATTTTGCAAGCGCGACTGCGCCGATATCTCCAATCTTATTCCAGCCCAGGTTAAGATATTTTACGGGGGCAAATGCTCCTGTCTGTAACCAGCCTGAAACCGTATCATCGCCTATTGCATTTCGCCGGAGATTGAGTCGAGTCAACGAAGAAACTGCAGTGCCATCAGGAAACTCGATTAACCTTTCTCTTCCTACCCGGTTAAGTTCCAAGTCCAGCGTGGACAACTGGTTTAAATTGGCAGACTTGATGAGAGCTAACGCTCCCGAATCCCCAACATTGTTTTTGGTCAATGTTAGAACTTTTAATTTTAGTAACGTTTTAGATTCGGCAATAGCCAGCGCACCTTTGTCTCCAATCTCATTGGAATCAAGAATCAATGTGGTCAGACCAGTCAACGAACCACATTGCGCTAATGCTTCGACTCCCTTGCTTGTGAGCTCATTCCAGCTCAAGTTCAATTGAGTTACGTGCGACAAATCTTTCATACGCGCAAGAAAAATAGCCCCAGAATCCCCTAACCTTTCATAACTAAAATCAAGGCACGGGTTTCCAGTTGCGATGCTTTTTTGTAGTAACTCAATAACCTTCAAGCTTTTTTTGTTTGGATTCATTTTTGAGTCAGTCTTCGGGAGGGCTGTCATATTTTAGTACTCGCTCAGAGTTGAGCTTAGTTGATTCATATAATAACTCTAATCCTTGAGGGTCCATTAGATTGTACTTCATATTAAGCTCTACCAAAGCAGGGAGACCCTGTGAGCTTGCCAAGGCACGCATTCCCTCATACCCGATGCGATTAGCATCGAGATGCAATGTTTTTAATTTTTTAAGTTTCCCGGCATTTGCAAGTGCGCAGGCCCCTCGATCTCCAATTCGATTGAAAGAAAGGTCCAGTGTTTCTAAATTGTATAGTGTGTCGGACTCTGCAAGAGCGACTGCCCCGTCGTCGGATACCTTGTTCGTATACAAACTCAAGTACCGAAGTTTGGTCACCTTCTCTGATTCTGCTAGAGCCACCGCTCCCTCATCTCGAATAATATTTTCGTACAACCACAGCTCTCTTAGCGGTGCAAAAATTTCCGCCTGGGCTAACTCCTCCAAACCCAAATCTTTGATCTTGTTTGTATGAAGATAGAGAACCTCAATATCGGGCAAAGAAACATTTTCTGCAAGATCCATTGCGATATCGTTTTTGATGCCTTTATTGGAAAAATCTAGAGTTTTTCCGTCCTTACTTAGGCCTCGCTTGATCCATTTACGTATGAATGAAAGATCGTCTGCCATCGTTTTTGATTAGGAGTTAAGCTGATCATTTTAGCGATGTGCATTGAAAAGTAAAGAGGTAATTCG
>CAZOYP010000110.1:0-5693 GCA_964584125.1 uncultured Nitrospinaceae bacterium
TATTTCAACCTTAAAGACTTGGGAGATTTAGATCAGGGCGTTAAAATGGTTCGAGGGAAACTTAATAAAAATTAATAATTTAAAAAAATCCTTAGAAAAATATCTTACATCGTACATGTTAAGACAAATTTAAACACGACATTCTGTGATTTAACCTGCGTGGTAATCCATAGTTCTACTAGTAGGTTTCGCTAGTAATTGACAGGTTTTAAACGGACTGCCCGACTCAGAGGTAAAAATAATGGAGAAGCCCATTAGCAAACCACTAATCAATCTGAACCGGTCAATAGGATTTTTTTCTCGCGCGTTAGCCATCTTTCTGACTTTATTATTCACCCCCGGTTATGCTTTATCACAGGGCAAACATGAACATCATAGTGATACCCACTCCCAATCAGGTAGTGAATATCGCGTTAATGAAAAACCAATGGGTCACCACCATCACGATGATGGCGGCGGAGACCCGTTCCGCACCAGGGGCTCGCATATTGATTTAGGGCTAAAGAAACCTGAAGCAATACAGCAAGAAGGTTTGCTAGCTCGAGGGCGAAATATCTACCTCCACATGTGTGTCTTCTGTCATGGGAAGGATGGTAATGGCGGAGGTACCGCAACCAACTACCTTTATCCTTGGCCACGAGATTTTCGAAAAGGAATTTTTAAATTCCGGTCCACTCCAACGGACACTCTCCCTCGAGACGAGGACTTATATAGAACTATTATTAAAGGAATACCTGGAACTTCTATGCCTGCCTGGGAAGATGCTTTATCACCTCAGGACACCTGGGCTCTCATTAACCTCATTAAAAACTTCTCACCTAGGTTTAGCAAAGAACCTCAAGGTGAAAAAATTAAAGTAGGTACCCCACCACCAGCAACTCCGGAAATGGTGGCTAAAGGTAAAGAACTTTTTAGTAAAAATAGGTGCTATGAATGTCACGGGAAGTCACTACGTGGTGATGGCAGACTTGCTGAGTCTTTGCAAGACGCTTGGAAGCATGCTGTCTTCGTTCACGATATTACTTCCTCTAGCTATTACAAAGGTGGCCATGAGCCAGAAGATATCTACCGAACCTTGAGTTCGGGGCTTGATGGAACCCCGATGGGTTCTTATGCACATCTACCGGAAAATGATCGCTGGGCATTAGTTCACTATATCCGTTCTCATTTTACCAAAAAAATAAAAAAAGCAGAATTTGAAACAGATATTTTTTCTTTCAGGAAGGACTTTGAAATAACTACAGATGTTAATAGCCCTATTTGGGATGGAGTTAAGACAACTAACCTAGTAATGCGCCCTCTTTCCGCTAGGCGAGATGCAATAGATGTTATTAACTTCGCTTCTGTAAATAATGGAGAACAAATTGCTATACGTCTAAGGTGGGAAGACCCATCCAAGAATGCGTTTTCTGAACTAAACCGAGACCATTTTCGTGACGGTGTAGCGGTACAGTTTGCGCTTGGAGACGCCACACTACATACGCATGGTCACAATGAACCTTTTTTTGGAATGGGCAATCGTGGAAAACCGGTCAACATCTGGCATTGGAAATCTGGCCTTGAAGAAACATTGGAAGCCGAGGCAGATCAAGAGTATTCTGGTGATGTGGACATGGACGCATTAATTTTTGGTGGTGTCATGTCCAATCCGGTCTCAAAGCTTAACCTTACCTCGCAAAATGCTGTTGAAGAGCTTAATGCTGAAGGATTCGGGACGATCACCCCTCAGCCCGCTGAAAACCAAAATGTAGAAGGCTATGGAGAATGGGAAGATGGGGTATGGACCGTTGTGTTCCTGAGAGATATGCCAAAGGTCGGAAAATGGGACGCTGATTTAACACGCAAAGATCCGGCTCTAGTTGCCTTTGCAACATGGGACGGGATAAAAGAAGATCGCAATGGAAGAAAAGTAATAAGCGTTTGGCAACGCTTGAATGTTCTGGACAAATAATCACAAGGCTTGCAAACAGGAGGCATGTCACATAGCTAGAAAACTGTTTATTGTTTGTTGTATCTTATTTTGCTCATTGATCAATGTCTCTACCCTATACGCTCAGAAAAGCCTGCCCGTTAGCACCGATGCTGAAGAATTACACAGACTAATACAAACCCACCTAAAAAATAAGACTATACCCGATAACCCGCCGTCCGACACATTAGATATATCTATACAACTTAATGAAAGCGAAAGTCCTGTTATATTTTCCATTCCAGGATTTCATTCACTTGGATGTGCCGAATGCCACGGAGGAAAATCACTCCACTTCAAAGCCGCAAATAGAATGCGACGAGTTCTGGCAAAACTAAAAAAAATAAAACCGGAACTAAGTGAAATCCCTCTTCGCCAGTACATCATTCAACCCTGGCCTAACGCACTCCTCACTCCTCAGCAATTAGCTCATACTACCTTTGACACTATTAGGATTTCGCCCGCTGCTATTTTAATTGATAGCAAAGCATACCGGGAAGCCACACACCTTCACGAAGCTCTCCATTTAACCCAGAAATTTGTTGGTGCTGCAAACGAGTTGGAAGCTTATAGCCTTAATATTATTTCCGATCCCCGTTTTTTACTTTTAAATTTTCCTTACTTCGAAGATACAATCAAAACCTTTTTCATTGAAAACTTTTCTGAAATTCTTAATGATTTTTATTCACGGCCTATTAGTGAACAACTCTCCGTACCCAGGGAAACCCAATGGTTTTTAGCTCCCTTTAATGAAGATCAGCTGAAACATCTAGGGCAAGTAATTGATAAAATAACTCCCTTACTAGACGAAGCATCACGATTAAACAAAAATTATCCAAAAGAGCTTGCCTACCTTAGCGAACAAACAGGTAATCCTGCTATGCTACTAGAAATTGTTGCGGCAAGGCAGTTACCAATCCCCGATTCAGGATTATCGGAGGAAGTTCGAAGAAAAGCATTTAGTTTGTTTGATCTGCAAATTAACAAAAAAGACAACACACGACTGGGTTATAAAATTAATCGTAAAAAAGAAGCTTTTCTATTCATCCAAAACCAATTAATGATCAAAGATCCCGCTGTTTATCTTCGGCTGTACTTCGAATATATTAAAAAAAAATTTGTGAAATCAGATGGGAAAATCAACCTTCATATCACTGAAGAAGATTTCAGCTCTTATATTTTATCTAAAGTTAAAGATTTAAGAAAAATGACCAGTTATAAAAGCATGAGCCAAACTGAGCGAGAAGCCGCTAAGAAATTTATCAAAGAAATACTATTAGCACACAAACCAAGAAGAGGCCTTACCCAACCATTAGATGAGTTAAATGATTGGGTTGGGAAGTGAAAAAAAACTTGGGTTCAAATTCTTGCAGCAGGAGTTACAGGTGATGGACCCTTCACATGGTCTTGCAAAGTTTCCTTTTGAACCTTCTGCTGAAGGTTGATCAACCCGTCGATCACCATTTCGGGACGTGGTGGACAGCCTGGGATATAAAGATCCACTGGAATAATAGTGTCTATTCCCATCACAGTAGTATAATTATCGTAGAATCCACCGGAGACGGTACAAACCCCGTAGGCTACCACCCACTTAGGTTCTGTCATCTGATTATAAACTTTTACCAGAATCGGCGCCTGCTTATGACTGATAGTACCAACCACCATTAGTAGATCTGCCTGGCGTGGGGAGAATCTGGGAAATGCCGCCCCAAAACGATCCAGGTCGTATCTTGGACCGGCTACGGACATAAACTCCATTCCACAGCAAGCAGTAATGAACGGGTAAATGAAAAAAGAATATTTTCGCGCCCAGTTAACAGCCTGAGTCATCTGAGTTACTATAACATTGTTCCCAAGACTCATCTCTAAGTCTGATTGATATAATTTACCCATCCCAACCACTCCTTCTCATCCCAGTTATTATTAAGTTCGAATGACCTCAATGATAAAATATTTGTCAATAAAAGCAAACAAAATCCATGCTTGCGGACCTAATTTTATGATTACTGAAATCAATTAAAAAACCTTAAAAAAAGAGAAAACAATTTCAAAGCTAAGTATCCTTATTGCCCAAGTGGCTGGTGAGATGTATAATGTAACGTATAAAAAAAAATAACCGGGGAAGCAATACCATGCATTATGAGGGCAATAAGGAGGCTAAAGGCTACACTAAGTCTGTTTCTGAAACCGAACAGGTAGTTCGAGCAAATCTAAGCAAGGATGGCAAAACCCTTGATATAACAGCTTGTTATGTTAAAGAATACGGTGCTAAAGATATTTCGAGATTTGATTTTTTAAAGGAACTTACCTCTCTTAACATGGGCACCAATCTTATAGGGCACCAAGGGGTAAAGTTCATAGCTAAATCTAAGGTGCTAGTTAATCTTACTTCACTGAACCTGTTTTACAATCAAATTGGGAATGAAGGAATAAAATTCATCGCAGTATCCGATAATCTCTTGAGTATTCAGAATCTTAATTTAACCGACAACGATATTACTGACGAAGGGGCAATATTTTTGGCAAAATTTCTTCCACTTTTCACCAACCTTACCAGGCTCGATATAAGATATAATAAAATCAAAGAACAAGGGAAAGAAGCACTCGCCAAGGCACAAGAAAAAACGAATTTAAAGCACCTACTCTTAGACAAAGTTGAAGGCTTTCAGGTTAAGGCCTAGCAAACCACGAGACACATCTATAATTAGATCAAAGACTACAAATTTTATTTATACGTTATTTAAGTTAATACGGTCAGGATCAAACAAACTCCTCGAATCGGTGAAATCTATTCCAAGAATTGTTAAACACTGCTCTAATGGCATTTGATTGTAAACAATATTCCACAGCAAGTTGCCTAATTCCTGAACATTATTCCTTAAATTAGAAAGACCCTCTTGGCGAATGATCTGGAATAGATCGATTTCAAGAGCCTCCCAACGTTTGTTCATTTCACTGCATTTCTTATAAAACTCAATTTCTTTTTCCACAACTGGCAAAACCTTCCGTAAGGAACCGACCGTAATTAAGCTGGGAAATAGACTATGAAATTCACGCTCAACCGACTTCACTCTATCTGAAGTAAGTATGTATCCGGTTAACCTTCCGTTGAGCTTTTTCATAGAATCTATTTGCTCATCCACCACACTGATCAACTCGGCACGCATATCATTGACTAGTAAAAGACTGGGGTAGTCATTCTCCAATCGAATCTGAATCGACTCTAGGTTACGATATAGCTCTTTTAACACTGTGTTGAGGTTGCCAACAGTGACTGGGCAATCAAATTTTCTCGTTTCCTTGAGAGAAACGGTATCGACGTCCAGCATACGGTTTGAGTTTTCTATAAAATTAATCTGTGGTATTTCAAGCAGGCGGTTAAAGGTTGCTGCCGAAACAACAACATCAATTCCGTAATTATCATTGATCCATTGCCGTGTACGCCTACACCTAACCACATCACGCAGCGTCTCTATAAGCTGTTCAATCGACTCACCAGTTTTTTCAAAACGACTAAAATGATTCCTGTCACCAAGTATTTTTTCTAAAATACGTTTTGGATCACGCACATTCACCTCCAAGAAAAAACCTTCGGCTTTAATTCTCGATTAACTGCTATTGGAATAACACTATATTGTGTTAAAATTTGTCGCGTTTAATCATCACGACATGCCGGAGTGGCGGAATTGGCATACGCACAGGACTTAAAATCCTGCACTCGCAA
>CAZOYP010000111.1:0-5120 GCA_964584125.1 uncultured Nitrospinaceae bacterium
ACGAAGTGGCATAGGAAGATAACCGAACAGCACGAAAAGGATCAATATTTTTTACAGCTTTTAAAAGCCCTACATTTCCTTCTTGAATAAGATCCATCATGTTTTGCCATTGTCTGCGAAAAGTCATCGCAATACGAACAACAAGCATTAGATGGGAGGTGGTGAGCCTGTAAGCAGCATCAGAATCATTTGTTTCAAGGAGTTTAATTGCTAATTCCTGTTCTTCGTTTTCAGTCAAATTTTCATATTGTCTAATTTCATTAAGATATGCCGTCAAAGGATCAATTCGAGCAACACTGCTATCATGAGTTACCGCTGGTAGAAAAGACGAGTCCCCTTGGTCCATTTTTTTTAAATCAAGTTCCTTTATTTCATCAGAGTCAACTATCTCTGCTTCTACTTTTTCAGCATCATTTTGAATCGAATTATCATTCATAATTAAATTAAAATACTAGTGATTTTAAAACATTACTTATATAGTTCTTGAATTATATATTGTTCAAATTTAGAATGAATCAATGGCCAGACTAATCATTATACTAGCGCTTGTAGCTGGATTCATAATGTTATACCGATCTTTGTTTGGGAAAAGCCCTCGTTTGGAGGATCCTGCAGAGACTGCTGACATGGTGCAGGACCCTAATTGCGGGACATATGTGCCTAAAAAACAGTCTATTACCAAATCGGTGCGTGGTAAAGAACATTTCTTTTGTAGTAAAAAATGTGCTGAGGAATATTCCTCTAAAGAAAACTAATTATTCAAATGCAAAGCTAAAATATTATTTTTTGGATAGTGAAGGTTAATGCCTCATTAGTGTATTTGCTTTAGGTTTACTAGTCAATTGTAGGGTTTTTATATAAAAACCTGTTTTAGTTTTCTTACTTTTGCTTGGCTTTTTCAAGGTGACGTCATGTTTAAAAATGTAATAATTTATATGGTTTTGGGAATTCTTTCATTTATTCTTGAACCGATGGTTACTTATGCAGAAACTAAATGCCAAATAGTAAAAAAGAAAAAAGTTAAAGTGGAAGGGTATATTTCTAAAAAATTTCGGAAAGATAAAAAAAAGATAGCTAAAGAATTTACCAAAATGGGGGATACGAGGACGGCGCTCAGGCCTTTCCCTATGGGGAAAGCTTCAGATGTTGTTGCGGTTGGGCGTTGTGTTCCCGCTTACATTGCTCGGCATGTTTTAGCAACAGCGATAAAATATACTGGTGGAGTAGGTAGTTTAGTAGTTCAAGATTTTGTTCACGGTCATTGGATAGGGATTGGAACTACCATGTTTGATGAACCCTCGCAGCAGAAAGTGACAACTGAACAGGTGAATCAATTGCTTAACCCAGACCTTGATGATAAAAAATTTCACGAATTGTACCGTAAACTTTCAAAGCAAAGTGAGTTGGTTCCTTTTTTTGGACTTCAGGTTCCTAATTCAAAAATTCCTGGTAACACTAATAATACTCTGATGAACCCTTAACAAAGAGTGTTGTGTAAAATAATTTTTCTAACGTTATGGTTAGTCGTTGGCTTCTAATATTTTTTTTTGGCGTTTTTGGGCCATTGTTTTTATGGGTCTTAACGAGCACGGCTATGAATGAAGATTGTTCTCCTATAGACGAAAAGCCTGTTAAGGTTGAGGCTTGGATGTCTAAGAAATATAAAAAAAGCCTACGAAAAATACGCAATGAATTTTCTGCAATGGGAAATACGCGAGTAACCTTATGGGTTTACCCCGCAAAAAACCCATCGAAAATCGTAGCTATAGGTAGTTGCGTTCCCGCTTATATTGGCCGTCACATGCTTCGGAAAGCTATAGAATATTCAGGCGGGGTAAGTTCTTTAGTGCATCAGGGTTTTTTTTCTTCCAACTGGATAGGGGTAGGTACGTCCCTATTTGCAGAGAGCTCTTTTAGGCCAGTCACCAAAGGCCAACTTACGACACTGATGGACACATCACTAGATACCCAAAAATTTCAAGAAACTTACCGTCAACTCACGGCGCAGCAAAAAAAGATTAAGGCCTTTGGTTTAACGTTGGGCAACCCAAAATTATTAAAGAACCCCTAGTTACGTCGTATAAGGCGCACAGAATGAGAAATAGTTTTATCTTCTTTTTCGTACCAATAAGGGAGTCCATTAATATAAAAAATAATTTGAGCTTCACGCCCCCTCGTTTCAGAAGTCCATGTCGTATTTCCTGCTCCAGGTGAGAAAATAGAATCTAAGTGGATATCACCTCCTTTAAAATCTTTATTAAGTTTATTTTTGTCGAAAAGTGATAGGGCTTCTTGTCCTGAGGGTATTCTCCAATCACTGTGTCCTCCAAATGCTTTTCCATTCATGTCATTTACATACTTTTCTGTTTCATCCCAAGAAATATCCTTTCCAAGATCTATCCTAGAATCATTTGCCATCCATGTAAGGCTGGTCTGAGAATCATATATAGTTCCGTCCGCATTTTTTAAAAATCTAGATTTTTCTTTTTCCATAGTTGTAGAGGACCTTTGTTTTTAAGGAAACTTATTAGTCCATCAGAATAACAGAATTTATTGAAGTCTGTAAAGATCGGGTCGTCGATCTTTGAATAAATTATCACCAGAATTAATTGATTTATTGCGCGACTTCTTAATGTCAATAGTGACAATTTTTATTTCTTCTTCTTTTTTAGAGGCTCGGTAAATAATATTACCGTCAGGATCAACCACTTGGCTTTGTCCTATAAAATTGATTGGATAATTTGGAATACGCTCCTCGGTACCTATCCTGTTGGCAGTGACTATAAAGATACGGTTTTCCAAACAACGTGTAATTATGGCCTGAGGGCAATGTGGAAGAACTAAATTTGAAGGGTGAGCAATCAGGTCTGCTTGGCTCAAAGCCAGGGTGCGTGCAGTTTCTGGGAAACGCCAGTCAAAACAAATCATAATACCAACGCGAGCAAAACCAATATCAAAAACTTTTAAAGGTAGGTCACCCTGGTCAAAGCAGTTTTTTTCCGTGCCAAAAAGGTGTATTTTCCTGTACTTTCCTATGTAGCCACTTGGTCCAACTATTACGGCTGAATTATAGGATCGGTTTTCATCTTGTTCTGCAATTCCCGCAATGATTGTAGTTTTATTTTTATCACAAATACGGATGAGACTTTGGGTTGTTGGCCCTTCTGGGATAGGTTCGCTGAAATTAAGCGCTTCTTTTTGGTTCAGGAAATGGTATCCAGTACTGAAAAGTTCCGGCAGGACCATTAAGTCAGCAGCATATTTAGAGAGCAAGGATTCAATTTTTGATAAATTGTGTCCAACCTCTCCGAATACTGGGTTATTCTGTATAAAACCAACTAGCATTAGACAAATGCTCTCTTCTCTGAAAGAATCAGGCGGTATCTTAGGCTCTTCCCCGAAATAAAAAAAATTATTTAAGCTGAGAAAATTGATTTCGCATTAAATGATCGATTAGCGTCAATGCTGCCATAGCTTCAGCGATGGGAACAGCCCGAGGCGAAACACATGGATCATGGCGTCCCTCGACTTTGATCTTAGCTTCTTTCCCATCAGTTGTTACAGTACTTTGCGTTTTGTTAATAGATGAGGTTGGTTTTACGACCATTCGAAGAACAATGTCCGAACCGTTAGAAATTCCACCGTGAATTCCTCCAGAATGGTTTGTTTTGGTGGTTATTTTTTTCCCATTAGGTTTATAGGGGTCGTTACACTCTGAACCGTACATTGTTGCAGCTTCAAAACCTATCCCAATCTCAATACCTTTTACTGCAGGGATGCTCATCATGGCTTTAGCGAGATCAGCGTCAAGTCTGTCAAATACGGGTTCTCCTAACCCAGCTGGTACACCCTTTATCACGAGTTCAACCACCCCCCCCACAGAATCACCCTTTTTTCGTGCATCAAGTATGTGATTAACCATTTTATGAGCCATATTTTTGTCTGGACACCGCACTATATTTTTTTCTATTTGTTTTAAATCTATCTTTTGGGCAATGTAGGGGCCAATTTGCTTGGTGTAGCCAATAATCTTTATTCGTTTGCGGGCAAGGAGTTTTTTTGCTATCGCCCCAGCGGCAACCCTACCTACAGTTTCTCGTGCACTGGATCGTCCACCACCTCGGTAATCTCGAAAACCATACTTCATTAGATAAGTGAAATCCGCGTGACCAGGCCGAAACATATTCTTGATTTTTTCGTACTTAGAAGAGTCAGCATCCTGATTTTTAACCCACAACGCAAGTGGGGTGCCTGTTGTTTTGCCCTTGAAGGTGCCAGAAAGAATTTGTATACGGTCAGCTTCCTTTCGTGTTGTGGTTACCTTACTTTGACCAGTTTTTCTTCGATCAAGTTCTTTTTGAATGTCTGATTCCTTGAGAGGAAGCCCGGCAGGACAGCCATCAACTACGACACCAACACCTTCGCCGTGTGATTCTCCCCATGTAGAAACTTTGAAAAGAGTTCCGTATGAACTTCCTGGCACTTTTAATTACCTTACTCTAGATTGGTGGGTATATTACTTTTGTAATGTTGCAAAAAGATGAAAAGGATCTTTTGTATGGATATTATATAGTTACAAATTAAATAAAAATAGGCAAAGCCTTACCAAAGCCACTAATAGTTTGTTAAAAAATTAATGAACTGTCCCTAAGCTTTGGATAATATAGAAAAAATAGTTTACAAGACACAGCACTAATAAGATTTTGGGAGCGAACCGGTCTTCGATCTCCGTCAGTACTGAATCAGTGATCCAGCGGGCACATATTTCAGGATTTTTGATGGGGATAGGCTTTGCGAAACTAGTGTTTAGAAAAGATTAAGAGTTTTTGTCTACCAATTCTCGTAATTCCTTCCCCGCCTTAAAAAAAGGGACCCTTTTGGCAGGTACATCTACTTGAGCGCCAGATTTTGGGTTTCTTCCGACTCGAGCATTTCTAGCGCGAACCCTAAAACTACCGAAACCTCTAAGTTCGACTTTTCTTCCCTCACTAAGAGAGTCAGTAATACTTTGAAAAACAGTATTTACAACAACTTCTGTTTGCTTCTTGGTCAAATTAATCTGACTGGACACTTTCTCTACCAATTCTGCCTTTGTCATTTTCAAGTTCCCCCGGGAAAAA
>CAZOYP010000112.1:0-4935 GCA_964584125.1 uncultured Nitrospinaceae bacterium
GCAAAACGTGTAGCATCCCCGAAAGCAAAACGTGTAGCATCCCCGAAAGCAAAACCTGCAGCATCCCCGGAAGCAAAACCTCTCGCATCATTGAAAAAAACCGTTACTCCTAAGACGCAAGCTATTATTGAAAAATTAAACAGATCTAAGCTTAGTCCTAAACAGTTAATACTTCCTAAGCCTATAATTAAAAAATCAAAGACTAGAAAAAAAATTCTAGAAGATTTAAAATCTCTCGAAAGTAAATCATCTAAAAAATCAGCTTTACAGCAGTTAGATTTACTAGTGGGCCTAAAGCCCAAAACCCAGAAGAGGGAAACCACTCCTAAGACAAGGCTAGAGGAAACATTTAGAGAGCTTGATGATAAGAAAGAGGGCGAACTATTTGCCAAAGTAACACCCCCAGTTGAACTAAAACCAGAAAAACTTTTGCCTTTGAATGATAATGCCGAAATTGCTAAAAAAGAACGTGAGTTAATGGCGTTATCGGAGCAGTTAGTAAAACTTGATTTAAATCAAAAAGATCAATCAACAGCGACTTTACTGGAAGAGCTCGAGGCAATAGAGAAGAAGGAAACACACTCGACAGATATTTTGTTAGAGGGAGAGGCGTTTGACAACCCAAATACCATCTCCTCTTTCAAAAGTATCAAAGGAGAATCATTGACTTCTGTAGTTGAAAAATTTCAAGAGCTGGAAGGTCCTTCAGAAGAGATTAAAATTGATGTTTCCAAAGAGGGGGCAGTTCTTAAAAAATTCAAAACCTCGATTCAAAGTAGTGAAGTTCTGGTTGCTGATGCTAAATCCGAATCAGAGGCATCGAATGTTTTGTCACTATATGTAGGGGAAGTTTATAAGCGAATTTATTCTAAGTGGAAAACACCTCATGGGTCAAAGTTTGAAGATGTTGTTGTGTCGTTCACCATTTTTTCAAAAGGGAATATTGATGCACCTGAAATAAGTAAAAGCACAGGGGATAAAAACTTAGATTCAATTGCGGTCCGTGCTATAATCGACTCTGTTCCATTACCTGAACTGCCCAAAGAATTAAACCGATCGAATCTCAAAATAAAAATAGTCTTTAAGTATGTCTCCGAAAAAAATTAAAGCCACCAGGCAGTTAGTTTTTCTGATTGTGGTTTCATGCGTGATGTTCTCTGTTGACCTTTTGGCGCTTGACTCCAGTGTTAGTATTGAAATGGAGCGTAGCACTCGGAAAGAGGTGAAGATAGCTCTCACTCAATTTGTTTTAGGAGAAGGAGCTGTTGATTCTGAAGAGTTTGGAGTAAAAGCTAGAAAAGTCTTAGAGAATGACCTTAGGTTATCTGAAATGTTTGTGCAGATCAAGCCCGAGATTTTTGAAAAATTAGAACAAAAGGAAAGAGGAAGCAGGAAAGTTGATTTATGGGCGTGGCACCAGATGGGGGCCCAGTGGCTGATCAAAACGGAATACAGCATTCTTTCTGAAGGAAAACTCTCACTAGTATTTCGTTTATACGATACTGTGAATGAAGAGTTTTTACTCGGCAAAAGGTATTTTATTAGTGAGAGGAAACTTTTACGAAAAGTAATTCATCGTTATGCAGATGAGTTGGTTCTTCAGTTGACAGGCAAACGAGGTGTTGCCGAAACAAAAATTGCTTTCCTTTCTCGTAAAAATAAAGGTACGGAAATTTACATTGTTGACTTTGATGGAGAAAATATAAAACAAATAACGAATGATAAGACCCTCAACCTTACGCCTACTTGGTCGCCTAATGGTAGGTGGTTGGTCTATACTTCGTACGGTGGGAATAATCCAGACTTGGTAATGATCGATAATTTAGGTAAGAAGCCGAGGAGGACGCTCTTACGTTTACAAGGACTGAACGCAGCTCCTTCTTGGTCGCCTGTTGATGATCGCCTTACACTAGTTTTGAGTAAGGATGAGAACTCAGAAATTTATACCCTCAACAATCAAAAAACCTTAAAGCGTCTTACTCGGCATTTTAATATTGATACTTCTCCTTCTTGGTCACCTGATGGAAAAAAAATTGCATTCACCTCGGACAGATCTGGAAGGGGTGCTCCACAGATTTATATTATGGATGCTCATCTTGGCGACAAGGCAGGAGTCGAACGAATTTCATTCGGTTCTTCCTATAACGATAACCCTGCATGGTCACCTGATGGGGACAAAATTGCTTACACAGCGAGGGTTAATAGGAGCTTTCAGATAAAAATTTACGATTTAACCAAGAAAACAAGCACCGTTTTGACAAAGACGAGAGGAAATAATGAGCAGCCCACTTGGTCACCTGATGGACGTTTCATAGCTTACAGGCATAAAAATGGCTCAAAGATAGGTACTTTTATTCAGCGTTTAGGGAGCGAGAAGGTTCGCCAAATCTCATTTGGCGATAGAAGCGGCGCCAGTCCGAGTTGGTCGCCATACTTTAAGCGCTAAATATCTCTCCAATTATTTGAATTAACTATTATTAACGGTTGCAAAACCTAAAGTAGGATACTATAATTTCCGATAGGGTATCACTTCGGCTAGCCGAGTTCGTACAAATTGCCATGACCGACTTGTATAGAGAATTTTTAGCCTAGATTATTTTTGACAGGAACGCTCTTTAGATAAAAACTATAAAATTATAACTTGCAGGAGGAGTATTATTACAATGATTAAAAGAAACGGTTACTTCCTAGCCGCAATTTTGTTTAGTTTAAGTTTTATGACTGCCTGTTCCAAGAACCTGATGCCCCCTGAAGGTTTGGAAGGTGGTTTAAGTTCAGCGTCTGTGGGTAGCCAGATGAGTGAGTCCAAGGGTTCGGGCTCTGATTCGGGTACTGGTTCTGGAAATGCCGGTCGCGGGTTTGATATTCAAGAAGAGAGTGACAGAGGGAGGAGTTCAGGTTTTCTTGGTGAGGGAAATGTTGGTGAAGAAAATGTTGGTGAGTCTGCGAGGTCCGGAGACTTCAAAAGTGGTGGCTCTGGTGGTGGCTCGGGAATAGGCTCTAACTCTGGCGCAGGAAACGACTCTGGCTCAGGTGGTGGTCGGTTTCAATCTGATGCCGAACCTTTTTTAGGAAGTGATTTTAAATCTAGTGGCAATACGGAAGAAGCCCGGCGACAAAACTTTAAGGATTCGAATAGCTTAAAAGATATTCACTTTAAATTTGATCAGTATGACCTTGATGAAGAATCTCGAAGTATCTTAATGGGAAATGCGTCTTATCTAAAATCTAACTCTGCGGCGATAATTGAGATTCAGGGTCATTGTGATGAGCGAGGTACCAACAATTACAACATTGCACTTGGTGAACGCCGTGCTCATTCGACTAAAATGTTCTTAGTTTCGCAAGGAATTAGTTCAAACCGTATTCATACTATAAGCTATGGCGAAGAGAGACCTTTCTGCTTTGATAGTAATGATGCATGTTGGCTCAAAAATCGACGTGCCCATTTTAGAATTAGCAAATAGGCTGCTCGCACGGCGCAAGTACGTTAACCGTTGGATAATTTGATTTGCTTCTCTCAAATCAATTGATTTTTCGATATAATAGACCGTAGCAGGGAGGCCACCTGTTACGGTTTTTTTTGTTTTCATGTCATAATTAAAGTACTTGTATTACTTAATTTAAAAGATAACGTTTCTATGCGAATTAAATTGGTTGTATTTTTCTTTTTAATGCTTTCACAAGCAAGCTTTTTCTCGCAAGCTGAAGCTGGCGATGAGGAATACCATATAAAAATTTTGGAAGCGCTAAAAAGAATGAATGTTCGTTTGGTCCGTATTGAAACCAACAAGCTAGCTTCCATTAAGGCTGTTCAAGAAAGTTTGCTCAACCAACTAATGGCATTAAGAACAAGTATCGAACAAGTCCAAGCTACTGGGGAGCTTAATAAGTCTGAAATGTTGACCAGTGTAGAGCAAGTAAAGACAAAAATTTTAGACGTTGAAAGCCATGTTAAAAATGAAGTTATGCTAGCACTTGATAGACAAAACCAAGAGGATAAAAAGTATCGAACACAATTCTCAGCTCTATTTAGTCAGCTAAAAGCTAGTCTAGCAACAGACATAGAAGGCCTTTCGAAAACAAATCAACAGCAGTTTAAAATTTTTAGTGAAACAAACAATAAACAGCTTCAACAAGTTGTGAATGCGTTGGCAGAGCAGAACAAAAGATTGTTGCAGACACAAGCGTTATTTAAAACGGATTTAATACCTGCGCTTGACACTCAGAGCGAAGAGACCCGACGAGCTTTGCTAAGAGAACTTTCTCAAAGCCGTGCTGCGCAAAAAATCTTTTTAGAGTCAAATCACAAAAGAACTCTTGCCTCTTTGGTCACGATAGACGAGAAAAACAAAGCGTTAATTGAAATTTTAAAGAAAAGCATCTTAGTTGATGAGGCAACAAAAAATCTAACTGAGACCATTCAGAAAAATATTGGAGGCACAAACCAAAACGTAGACCAGACAAAGAAGATGATAGCTATTTTGCAGGACGTGTTGGTTCAAAGAATGAAAAATATGGCCAAGACGGAAACGGATCTGAAGATTAATTTGGATAAAGGCCTACGTGAACTTAAGAATAACCAAAACATGGCAAAAACCCAATTAGAGACGCTGGTCGGTTTGTCTAATCAGTTAAAACAACAATCTGACCAGATGGGAAATAGGATACAACTATCAGAGACTAACGCGTCTAAGCAATCCGCTCAGTTGGAAAGAGGCATAAATAGCGCTAAGGCGCAGGCTGACTTATCCAGTGAGAAAATATCTAGGATGATTGATATATTAAAATCTTTTGCGATTGAGCAAGGTAAAATTGATCAAGCATTGAAGGAATTTTCAGCGGGTCAGGGTAAAGTTGACCAAATTCTCCGAGGTCAAACAGCTGACCAGGGTAAAGTTGACCAAATTCTCCGAGGTCAAACAGCTGACCAGG
>CAZOYP010000113.1:0-4792 GCA_964584125.1 uncultured Nitrospinaceae bacterium
ACCTAATAATTTACCTCGCATGACAAGAAGGGGCAAATGCCGGTTCATCCCCACACGTGGGGGGAACACTTAATCGGCAAAGGTCAATTAACCAATATATCTTTTTCATACAAACATAGCCTACTTTGGGGGAGTATCAGATAGGGGTTTTCAGAAGGAATAGACTGATCTCTATTTATTTTTACTTTTATTTCTAGATTTTCAAAAACGCATGTAAGTAACCTATAGTTTCCGAAATCTTCATCAAGATTGATTTTGGTATGGATGGAGTTTTTACATGGTTTATCAGTGAGCTCTATAAATTCTGAACGTATACCAACTTTCAATTGTTCCGATGTGATTTGAGCTAGATTGGTATCGATTTTTATTTTGGAACTTCCCAGGACGAGTTCGTTGTTTTCAATGGAACACGAGTACATATTCATTGCAGGAGTTCCAATGAAATAGGCAACAAAGGAAGTTCTTGGTCTTTCAAAGAGTTCTTTGGAAGTACCACTTTGAACTATACGACCAGAATCCATGACAATGATTTTTTCTGCGAAAGTCATCGCCTCATTCTGGTCATGAGTGACATAAATCAATGTTGTCTGATATTTCGAATTAATCTCTTTTAACTTAAGTCGGAGTTTGAATTTTAAATCAGGGTCAATAACTGTTAAAGGCTCATCCATTAAGACTGCAGCAACGTTCTCCCTAACCAGGCCTCTGCCCAAAGATATTAATTGTTTTTGATCAGCAGTTAATTCTTTTGCAGCCGCATCTAAAAAAGAATTTAAGTTCAAAATATCTGCAACTTCATAAACTTTTTGTTTAATTTTAGAATCATCATAATTCCTGCACTTAAGCGGA
Organism: uncultured Nitrospinaceae bacterium; assembly: GCA_964584125.1. Lineage (GTDB taxonomy): Bacteria > Nitrospinota > Nitrospinia > Nitrospinales > VA-1 > Nitromaritima. The sequence goes on from CAZOYP010000113.1 coordinate 850, forward strand.
AAGGCCAAGTTTTCGTAAACTGACATTGTGCTATAAATAACTGGGAATTGAAAAACCTGTGCAATATTTCTCTGTTCAGTCCTAATAGACGTAATTTCTTGATCATCAAAATAAACACTTCCTTCTGAAGGAGTAATTAGACCAGACATAATATTCAGCATCGTGGTTTTTCCACAACCAGATGGGCCTAATAAAGCATAACGGCCACCATTATCCCAAGACAGAGAGAATGGTTCTAGGGCATATACAGGTTTTTCAGTATTAATATCATATGAATGTCCAACATTTTTAAATTCTATTTTTGCCATCTTTGTCCTTAAAAAGGTGAAAAGAGTAAATCACCTTTTTCATCAAAAACATAAAGTTTTTTGGTGTTAAGATTTATTTTAACTGCATCATTGTCATTAAAATTCTTTACTTCTTCTATTAAAAGCACCAAGTTGAGTTGATTTTTATGCAAATGCAACAATGTTTCAGAACCAGATATTTCTGCAATATCAATATCGAAATCAAAACCCTTTTCATCTAGATACATATCGCTAGCCCTGATTCCAAAATGATACGAACCTGTCTCGATATCTTTTATGTGCTCAGGTACTTTGAAATGTATATCTTCGTTGATGATGATTTTCTTTGAATCAATAGTTCCTTTTAAAATATTCATTGCTGGATCATTCGTTATCTCAGACACTCGAATATTGGAAGGTCTTTCAAACACTTCTTTAGCATTTCCACTTTGAAGAATTTTTCCTTCATCAATCACAATGATTTCGCCATTCAATTGCATTACTTCTAGAGGATCTGTACTGGCATAAATCAGAATAGACTGTGAAGACACATCACTGCTAAAAATATTCTTAAATTCATTCCTTAGGTTCTCTCGTAATTTATAATCTAAGTTAACTAGTGGTTCATCAAGTAGGAGTATTTTTGCATTTTTTACCAAAGATCTAGCTAAGGCAACACGTTGCTGTTGTCCTCCAGATAATTCCTGAATTTTTCGTTTTTCAAAACCATCTAACCCAACTTTGCTAATCGCAACTGAAACCTCATTGTTAATATCGGTAGATTCCATTTTTCTCTGTTTTAAGGGAAATGCGATGTTTTCAAAAACGTTGAGGTGCGGATAATTGATAAATTGTTGATAAATCATCGCTATATTTTTTTCCCAGACAGGAATTGACCCAAAATCTTTTCCTTCAAAAGTTATACTTCCGCTATCAACTGGTTGTAAGCCAGCAATTGTTTTTAATAAAGATGTTTTTCCTGCTAGAGTTCTCCCCAAGATTGAATATAGTTTCCCTGCATTAAACTCCAAAGAAACATTATTCAGAAAAAATTCATTTTCTGGTTTGAATGTTAAATTATTTGTAACCAATTCCATTTATTTTAAAGCTCCTGACAAATCTCCTTTTGATAAATATCTTTCTACAATAAACGCTACAACTATTAGTGGTGCAACTGAAACAAGAGCAGATGCTGATAAACTCCACCATGGAGTCACAGATGAGTTCAGTGCAACGATCTTAACTGGTAATAACTGAACCTCTGTAAAAGTTAAGATAAAAGCAAAGAAAAAATCTATCCAACCAAAAATAATACAAAACAAACCCGCAACAATTAAACCTGGGATTGAATTCGGAATAACTACTTTTATGAATGCTTGATAGGGGTTACATCCATCTATCAAAGCCGTCTCATCAATTTCCTTTGGAACTTTATTGAAAAAATCAACCATTATCCAAACTGCAATAGGCATTAACAGAACGATATAAACGAGTATTAGACCAAACAGACTGTCAAGCAATTCCAAATATCCTAACATTAAGAAAAATGGTATTGATAAAACAATCGGGGGCATAATTCTTTGTGAAATAAAAAAGAATGTAATGTCGTTATTTTTTATAAAACCTGCTTTGAAAGTAAATCTTGAGAGTGCATAAGCTGCCAAAGTACCCAGTAAAATACTAATCAAGCTTGCAGAGCATGTAACAAAGATACTGTTAAAATAAGGTTCAATAATATCAACTCCACCTTTTGCTGGAGAACGAATTAATACCTTCCAACCTTCCAAAGATGGTTCAAATTGTAACCAGGGTATATAAGTGGCTTTCTTCGTAACAGAGTTAAAATCTTTAAATGAAGTTGAAAGTGCCCATAAGAAAGGTGCGACGACAAACATTGACCACAAAGTTATGGCTAAATATTTTGATATTATATAAAAAAACTTCATAATTAATATCTATTTATCAGCAACTTCCCCAATACTTTGGCAATGATGGTTAAACTGATGATCATTATAATTAAATAAGTAAAAGACAGAGCAGCAGAGTATCCCATCTGGAATTCTCTAAGTCCTTTGATGAAAATATAAAAACTTGAAGTCTCTGTCGCGGTACCTGGTCCTCCCGAAGTTAAAACATAAACCGTGTCCATTATTTTAGAGGCTTCTATTAAGCGAATAATAATTGCTCCAATCGATATTGGTGCCATTAGTGGAAAAGTCACATAAATAAACTTTCTTAAAGGACTTGCTCCGTCAATAGCGGCAGCTAAAAAAGGTTCCTTCGGCAAAGACAAAAGGCCAGCTAACAATAATAAAAACATAAAAGGTGTCCACTGCCAAACTTCAACAATAATGACTGTAAATTTTGCTAGTTTTTCATCACTTAACCAGAGTGGTGTCACATCAAAAAGACTAAAAAAATCATTAACCGGTCCCAAAGACTCATGAAAAAAAGTTCTCCAGATCACAGTCATGATCACTGGTGTAGTCATCATTGGAATTAAAAACAATACCCTAAAAAACCTCTTAAATAGGATATCTTTCCATACAATCAAAGCTAGTGAAAAACCAATTACATATTGTAAAACTACAGTAGTAACTGACAAAAAACTTAACCTAAAAAAAGATTCCCAAAATCTCTTGTCATCTGTAAAAAGCCTTATGTAATTATCTAAACCAATAAAATCTAACCCGGGATATACACTATCCCAACTGGAAAGACTTAAACGGACTGTAAATACAACGGGAAAGATTAATATGCCTATTAGAACTAATAGGCCGGGGAATAAAAATACAAATTTATGTTTAAAATTCATTTTAAAATGCGTAACCACCATTTAGAATGGTGGTTACTTTATTGTTTTTATTTTTTATTATCTTCAAGTGCAACACCAACTGCGTATGCTTTTCTGATGTTGTCCGCACCTACTCTTTTTATTATTTTCTTCCACTCTGCAGCAACTTCATCTAGTGCTTCTTTTGGGCTAAGTTGGCCTGCTAAAGCTTTAGATGTGCCTGTTGCGACTGCACCAGTGAATTGAAATACACCTGGGACTCTTAAAGGGAAAACACGATTAGTGCTGTATTCCTCCATACCCATCAGAGTTGCAGCATAACTTTTCGCGATCAAAGGATCCCAACCTTGGCGATCAATATAAATCTGGGGATCAAAATCAGATTTTTTAAACGGATTTACCCCAAATCTTCCAATAGCAATATCTGCTTGGTGGTTTGCATCATTAGCAAAAAAACATAAATAGTCAAAAGCCATGTCATGGTTTTTACTTTTCTTAGCTACTGCTGCGGCCCAACCCCATACAATATAAGGAGCCTGATTATGGCCCATGTCCCAAGAATTATCACCTCTATTCCAAACTTTCTCTGCACCTGGTAGAGGAGCTGCACCAACTTTGTTTTTGATTGGACTGGAATCTTCCATTGCTTTCACAAATGCATCATCCCAAGAAAAACTAAAGAGAGTTTGCCCTCCGCCAAAGGAATTAATTTCATCACCTAAGCCAAAATTGATCCCTCCTGGTGGAACATATTTTGTTGCGGCAACCCAATCATTCAGTGCTTCTACAAATCCTGGGTTATTTATAAGAGGTTCCATTGTTTCTAAATCAAAATAGAAACCACCTGGAGTTCTTGGATTTT
>CAZOYP010000114.1:0-4430 GCA_964584125.1 uncultured Nitrospinaceae bacterium
TATCCGGGTTTTGTAAAAGGAGTCGCGCCATTTCAACTCGCATACGCCATCCGCCTGAAAACTCATTAAGAGGCTTCTTGAACTTGTCGTCGCTGAAACCAAGTCCTGAAAGAATAGCGCAAGCTTTCGGTTCTTGCTCGTAGCCATTTAGTTGTTCAAACTGATGCTGTAGTTTTCCATAATTTGATGTCATGGCTTCAGAAGTTGGTTTGGAGGACATTTGTTTTTCCAAATCGTCCATTTTTTTACGAATAGCTTGCAAAGAATGGTCTCCTGATATTACGCGCTCTAAAACCGAACCGTTATAAGTATTGAGTTCTTGTTCGAGTGTGGCTGCCATGGTGCCTTTTCGAAAAATAATTTTTCCAGAATCAGATGGCTCCGTTTTCATTATGATACGAAACAAAGTAGTTTTTCCGGTTCCATTTTCTCCGACCAGTCCCACCCGCTCGCCAGGGCGTAGACGAAAGTTAACATCTTTAAGAATTATTTTAGGTCCGAATTGCTTGCTTAGACTTTGCAGATAAATCATTGTAGTTTTACCTTGAGAATAATCATATTCCTTCTTTAAGCTTAGGGTTAAAGGCTTCACGTAGTCCTTCGCCACAAAGATTGAAAGCAAGTACTACAAATAAAATACTGAACCCTGGAATGAAGGTAATCCATGGGGCATCGAAAATAAACTGTTTCCCGTCGGCCAGAATGTTTCCCCACGTTGCATCAGGTGGTTGGACCCCGAATCCAAGAAAACTAAGGCTTGATTCAGTTAAGATAGCTGTTGCGACACCAATGGTAGCTGATACTAGAACTGGAGCGATGGCATTTGGAACCATATGTATAAATATAATTCTCCATTCTGGGATAGCCTGGCTGCGGGCTGCGGCAACGTAGTCCAATTCTCTTAGTGTGAGGAATTCGGCACGGACAAACCTGGCAGTGCCCATCCAACTTGTCAGCCCTATTACAATCATGATGTTGTAAATGCTTGGAGGTAATAAAGCTACCACGGTTAGAATTAAGAAAAATGTAGGAAAACACAGCATGATATCTATAAAACGCATGATAATTGTATCTATTGTGATAAACCCAAGCTTGAGCTTCCCGTAATATCCTGCGATTCCTCCAAAAAATATTCCAAGAAAAACTGAAATACTTACAGCGACAAAACCTACAGTTAGCGAAACAGAAGTTCCTTCTAGCATGCGAGCGAATATATCGCGGCCAAGTTCGTCTGTCCCTAAAAAATACATATTAAACATGGGAGCATCTTCAGGGGAAATGATTCTGCTAGTAAACGGTGTCAGGGGAGGAAGAAATTTTTCGGGCAGCCTCACTAGTTGCGGGTCAAATAAAACGATCCAGCGAGTTAATATTTTCCCAACTATTGCAAAAATAAAAAGAAAAATTAGAAAGAAGAAACTAAAATAAGCAAGTTGGTTCTGTTTAAATATACTCCACCTTTCTTCAAACAAACTAGCAGCAGGTTTAAGCCCCTCTATATCCTGCTTATTTTCAAACTTATTCATCTCAAAACCCTTTAAAATTTAATACGTGGGTCTGCTATTGCGTAAAGAACATCTGATACAAAAGTTCCTATAAGTACAAGGACGGCTGATATAAAATTGAGTGTTAGTATTACAGGAAAATCTCTTGCAAGTATCGCTTCAAATCCTAAGCGGCCCATTCCAGGCCATGCAAAAATAGTTTCAAAAATAACTGAACCACCAATTAGGCTTGGAATAATTAATCCAAACATAGTTATAAATGGGAGTAAGGCGTTCCGAAGCCCATGCTTGTAGATGATAGTATCCTCTGATAGTCCCTTAGCCCTAGCTGTACGAATAAAGTCTTGGTTGATGACTTCTAACATTTGAGACCTTACATAGCGGGAAAGGATTGCCACCCCTGCTACTGCTGACATGAAAGCTGGCAGCGTCCAATGCCATACTCGATCCATAGATCGTAACACTAGGCTCGCATCCTCAAGGCCAAAGGTTCGCATACCAATTACTGGGACATTAAATGTTTTGACCATGAAAATTATACAGATATAAGAAAGAAAAAATCCTGGAATTGAAATCAATGCGTAAGACAGGAACGTTCCCGTCTTGTCAAAAAAGGATCCGCGGTGAAGTGCTGCTTGAATGCCAACTGGGAAGGCCAGCAGCCAGGTGATGAGTGTTCCTAAAATAAACAGAGGGAGGGAATTTAGAAAGCGGTCCCATATTTTTTCCAGAACAGGTTGATTGTCTTTGAAAGATCTAAGCTCAGCAGTAAATAAATCTTTCATCCAATAAACGTATTGAGTATAAAGTGGTTCGTCTAAATGAAAAGCTGCGCGTATTCGCTGGATGTCTTCGGCTTTCATTCTGGGATTAGAGGGGTCGACTAAACTGGGTTCGCCTGGTGCCAAGTGGACTATCGCATGCGAAATAATGGAAATAAAAAATAATAGAACAATACGCTGACCTATGCTTTTGAAGATAAACTGAATCATTCTGCTTTAGCATTCATTAGTTAAACAATCTCTTTTCGGCCCCTAATTATTTTGGGATTAGAGAACGAATGTTAAAATCTTTTGTTAATTGTTTTTTGCTCGTTTATACTTTTTAAATGGATATTTTACAACTTAGCCATTATCTCGACAACCTGCTTGATATTAAAGAAATCAAGGATTCTCCTAATGCAGTAAATGGATTGCAGGTGCAAAATATTGGAGAAATCAAAAAAGTCGGACTGGCTGTAGATTTTTGTATAGCGACGATTGAAAAAGCTATTGCGGCCGAGTGTAACATGATGTTTGTCCATCATGGAATGCTTTGGGATGGGTTAAAGCCGATTCGAGGTAATTTTTACAAAAAAACTTCTCTTCTAATACGCGAAAATCTCGGCCTTTATTCAGCTCATCTTCCCTTGGATATGCATCCGCTATTAGGTAACAATAAGGTCTTGGCAAACCAGTTAGAACTTTATGATCTCGAACCTTTTGGGGAATATGGAGGCCAGAAAATTGGACTCAAAGGGCGGCTGGATCCTATATCCACAGAAAAATTGAGAGTAAAACTAGAGAATAAATTAGGTTCACCTATCAAAGTGATAGGATCAGGAGAGATTCGGACTTTAGGAGTTGTTTCTGGCGCGGCAGCCGATATATTAGCTCAGGCTGTGGGTGACGGACTTGATGCTTACATTACTGGGGAGGGGGCAAATCATCACTATCATGAATCAATAGAAAATGAATGCGTTTTGATTCTAGCCGGCCATTATGCGACAGAAACCGGAGGAGTTAAAGCTGTGGGTAAACACCTTGAGGAAAAATTCGGAATTAAGACCGAGTTCTTAGATTACCCTACAGGTATATAGAAAATAAAAAACCTAACGTCGGTTGGTTTTTTTTATCCTTGCTAATGCAGTTTTAGTATTCCATTTGAAAAGGGTCAACATAGTCCCTAGAATCCCTATTCCAACTGGCAAAACCCAATCTACCGTATAGTCCATGGTTTTCCTTTCAGTTAAAAGCTAAATCGGTACTTCTCAAATAATTGCATCGTAACTTCCTTGTTAGGCCCTTCATTTTTTCTAACTTCTTGCTCGATACGCTTCACTGCCATATTGCGAATAAATGAAATAGGAATTCGCATAACTTTCTGCAGAGCGTCGTCATGCCACTTAAGTTCAAACTCAGGTATCTCTTGGGGAGCTTCTGTCTGAGTTTGCTCCTCTTTTAATTCATCATCTGTGACTTCTATTCCCATAGCTTGTTTGGCGGATGCGGGCATTATGTTGGTAAATACTTCCTCAATTATACCAGCGGTAACCATTTTATCTCCTCGTTCCCTAGCACGTGCTTCAATGGTTTGTTTAGCCATTCCAAGGACAAAAGGAGGGACTTTTTCCATTTTCTCAAGTGCTTCTTTGTTCCAAGGCATTCCACTTGATGGCGTGACCTCCATATAACTCTTAAATTTTTCTACGATGTCATCTTTTTTTTCTGTTCTCATGGATAAGAAATCTTCAATTTCTTCGATTACTTCAACTTTCCTCGGGCTTTGTCGCATTTTTTCTTTAGCTACTTCGAAGGAATCCATTGTTAGCTCTTCGAAACCAAATCCCTTAACTCTTTTGGAAACTAACATCATTGACTCATTTCTAATTTCAGTTAAAAAATCAGAGGTGACTATCTTATACCCCCTTTTAACACAACGTTGAACCATTAGTTTGCGTATGCCAGGACGAACAAACTCGGGAGCATGTTTTACTCTCTCCCAGGCATCGGGGTGCCACTCGACATTATTTTCACGAGCATAGGGATGGTCAATAACCTCAGTTGATTGTGTTTTATCGTTCATTAAGTTAATTCACAGATTGACATATCTGTTATATTAATTTTAAAAACCAAAGTATATTTATACTTCAAAATTACTTGAAGC
>CAZOYP010000115.1:0-4398 GCA_964584125.1 uncultured Nitrospinaceae bacterium
GTCGTCGGCTTCTGCTGCTACCTCTTCGTCCTCTTCTTCGTCATCAGCTGTAGCTGTTTCTGCGTCGTCGGCTTCTGCGGTTGCCTCTTCTTTGTCATCATCGAGATCATTCAGGATATCATCTAGATCGTCTTCTTCATCATCAGGCGTAGTTTTTTCTGCGTCGTCGGCTTCTGCGGTTGCCTCTTCTTTGTCATCATCGAGATTCTTTTCTTCATCGCCAGCCGTAGATTTTTCTGCGCTGGTGGTCTTTATTACCCCTTCTTCTTTGTTATCTTCAGCGATATCCCCAGTAATAAGGTCGTCAAGCAATCCGTCTAAGTCATCAGCCCCTTCAGTAGTTACGGCATCCGGTTCCGCTTTCTGATCTTCTTTTGATTCAAGAGTTGTTTCTTCGGAAACTGGAGCTAAATCCTCTTTTAACAAATCGTCTAGTAGATTATCTAAGTTATCATCTGTGGGAGCGTCTTGCTCGTTCTGGGCATTAGATTCACCTTCGGTTGGGGATTGTTCTTCCTCTTCGGGCTGGGATTCTAGTGTTTTTTCGGAAGTAGTGTTTGCAGCGACAGTTTCTTTTGAAGAGACACTTTTTTTTGTTTGTTTGGCGTCCTGCGGTTTGACCAAAAACTTCTGTTCACATTTGGCACACTTAAACTCAACTCCCTCTGGCTTGATTTCGGGTAAGTCGACGTTGTAGCCAGCTTGACAATGAGTGCAAACAATCTTCATAACTTTTTGTTTGTAAGAAGGTTATACGCCATTATTATTATAGTTTATCAAGAAAAAAATACAAATGAATCTATTATCTTCCCCTTTGCGGATTTCTTAATTTAGTGTGCCATAGAATTTAACCTTTGTTTGACATAGTGAGGGTAACTCTATTATAATCGGGCGGTAGTAAATTGTGTTTCCGCTGTGGGATTTTTCCCGGTCTCTCTACGATTATTTCTTGCTTCTCATTTTTTTCTTTTGGCTAGTGCCGATTATTTCAGTGCCTTTCTAATTTTTCGAAATATTCTAAAGGTTTAATAGTGACACCTGTAATGAAATTTAGTTCACTTTTAACAAGCTTATTGTCTGTGCTTTTAGTCGCGAGCTTTGAAAAGCCTATCAGCAACAGCTATAGTTTGACTTCTTCAGACCTTTCTTGGATTGCTTGGGAGGAACAGGCATTTGAAAGTTCCCTTAAGAAATCTCAAAAGAGTGAATCCCTTTATAAAGAAAAACTTAAAAACCGAATTGCTCAACAAATATCTCTCTATAAAACAGGCCTCGAAGCAAATTACATTAGCACCTTGTCTGAGTTGATAGTTCATGAAGGTAAAAAGTACGGCTATGATCCATTATTATTGACAGCTATTATTATAACTGAAAGCTCTTTTAATAAACTGGCCAGATCAAATAGAGGTGCCTTAGGGTTAATGCAAATCAGGCCAGCAACCGGGAAACAGCTCGCAACCGAAGTAAGCGTTCAATGGCGCGGGGCTCCTTCTCTTTATGACCCTGAAATAAATATTACTTTGGGTGCATATTACCTGAATAAGTTATTTCTCCATTTTGGTGATCTTGGTTTAGCTTTGGAAGCCTATAATCACGGTCCGTCTCGATTAAAAGGATATCTTAAAAGGGGACATCGACCAAAAATTTACTCCCGACAAGTTTTTAAAAACTATAGTCGTTTGCTGTCCTCTTCGATTTAACTCCCTATGTTGTTTAAAATTTTTTTACTGGCACGATCTTCAAAACTCTGCTCAAGTTTTTGTTGTTTTTGGACTCTTCCTTATCGGGAACCTTTGTTTTATACTTGAGTTATGAAAACTAATGGCTTACACCACTTGAACTCATATAAACTGACTTTTTATAGGTTTTTTATTTATTTTTGGTTATTTGGGGTTCTTTCCCTAATAATTGGAACTGGGTGCACTACTGCGGATCTGGCTAGAGCCTTTGATGGAGAGTTTGATGGGGTCAAAAATAATAAGTTAATTTATACCTATTGTACTAGTTGTCATAACCATAAGGAGTTTGATTCCGAGTCACACCTTATTCAGATTCGCCCAAAATATAAGAGAAAACTATTCAGACTTACATCAGAGTGTAGGACTTGTCATTATATTGAGAAAACTTGGGCCGATGACCATACCTTTCGAAAAACTCGTGGATACAAAAAAGCAAATCGAGGTGGTTTTAAAGAATTTGAAAAAAATTATTAGAAGCACCTCCGTATGGTTAAAAAAACCCGGCTGGTTCTGATTTGAAATGGTCTAGAGGATAATGTTCCTTACGTTCTAATACTATAGCCAATATTTTCTAGAATGGGGTGGGTATTAGGAAGCTAGAACCTTTCTAAAGTTTTACCACCGCAAATGAAAAGCTCAACGAAAACTTAGCACCATATCTCTAGTTAGCTAGGTGAGTTCTATAAATATGAAAAAACGGGGTTTTCCCTAATTAAAAATACAAAGGAGATACTGTTACCTTGAATTAAATGATAGGCCCTTTAAGAAAATCGTGTCCAGGTATTGAGGCCGGCAGCCAAAATAAATAGCTTATTTTAAAGGTCATAATGAGCACTATCATAATAAAGTCGCCCTTTTTAGAGGGCGACTTTATTATCTAGAGCATGTAACTAAAGAGAGCTTTTAAGGGTAGGTGCTGGTTTAAACCCAACGGTTTTACTCGCTTTAATTTTTATTTCCGCACCTGTTTGAGGATTTCGCCCTTTTCTCGCCTTTCTATTTCTCACTGTAAATGTCCCAAACGCTGGGAACGAAAATCGTTTCTCCTTTTTTATAGATTTTGCAATGCTTGCAAAAGTAGCATCTATAACATCTGATACTAATCTCTTTGAAAGGTCATCACCTTTACAACTTTTAACAACTTCAGTTACTAAATCATCCTTGGTCATTTATCCTCCTCCTAAGATTTCGGCTGTCTGGCTTTGCTCGGTGCTGTGAAATAAATCTGGCCGTAATATATAGCAAAGACTAATACGATGTCAAAGTAAAAAGTTCTTTTGGGTATAGTTGGCAGTACTTGTAAAATGCCCGTGTCTCTAACATAATTTGATCTATCTGTTTTAAAAGGCACATTGAGTTGAATTATGTTTTAAAAATATTTCTAAAAATAATTTTCTTTTTTTTATTAGAAAATACTCTACTTTATTCTAATAATTGCCGTTGTTTTTTTTTAAATAAGGCTTAAAATTGCTTATTATATGAAATTGTTGCTTTTAGAGGGGAAGAGATATGGCTCTGCTTCAAGTGGCTAAACTAGGAGATCCGATTTTACGCCAGAAAGCCAAGTTGGTTGATTTGGAGGTTTTGAAATCACAAGATGATAAGATACATTCATTGATCGAAGATATGATCGACACAATGCGTGAAGAAGATGGTGTCGGATTAGCAGCACCTCAGGTTTTTCATTCTTTGAGTTTGGTTGTTATTGAATGCTCACTTAGTGAGAGGTATTCAGATGCACCTAATATTCCTTTGACTGTATTGGTGAACCCCTCGATCAAGCACTACGGAGAAGAAACAGCCTTTGGTTGGGAGGGGTGTTTGAGTTTGAAAGATTTACGCGGTTTGGTTCCCCGATCTAAACAAATAACGGTAGAATATTTTGACAAAGAAGGTAATCAAATTGTTGTTAAAGCTGACGGTTTTCTTGCAGTGGTTCTTCAACACGAGATTGATCATCTGAATGGAAAGGTGTTTTTGGATCGCATGAATGACATTAGCCAACTAGCTTACGTGGAAGAATTTGAAAAATATATTTTTAAAAAAGAAGCTGTCGATCCAGAATTAATTTAAAAAAGCTATATTTTTTTTCTAATGGTTGCTATGTCAGACACTACTTACACCCTAGAGGAAGAAATTTTGGATCTTTATCGCTCGCCAATAATTGGAGCTAGCTACAATAATACATTCGGGGAAGAGAACATTAAGAGTTTGGTTGAGAAATACAGAAAACTGGATGGTGAAAAAATGCGAATTATGCAAGATTTAGTTATTTCCTATTCAAAGTCTCCGGACCTAGCAACAAGTTATGTGTCGGTAGCCGTTCTCCATGCCTTAGGAATGTCAAAGGATGTGGGCGATGCCTATCTCTGGGCCAAAGGATTAGATGAAAGCGAAATATACATTCATCATTTTGATATTGGTAAGTCCTTGGCCGAATACTTCACTTAAAAATTCAATGTTTAGCAGGCACTCTTTTTTATCATTACTCTCGAAGTTAGAAATAAAATCCATAGTATCCCAGGTATCATATATAATCCACTCATCCATAAAATGACTGATTGAATAGTCATTTGTAGCCCATCAATAGCTACTCCAACCACACCATTGCTGATACCCATAATTAATGTCAATAGAGCCATTTCAATTCCAAAGATTC
>CAZOYP010000116.1:0-4170 GCA_964584125.1 uncultured Nitrospinaceae bacterium
TTCGCGACGAAGTAGCTCCTAAAAACATACTAATGATCGGCCCCACCGGTGTTGGGAAAACAGAGATAGCAAGACGATTAGCTAAACTAGCTAATTCACCATTTATTAAAGTTGAAGCATCAAAGTATACCGAGGTAGGTTATGTTGGACGTGATGTCGAGTCGATGGTTCGGGACTTGGTAGAACTTAGTAAAAATATGGTAAAAGAAGAAATGGAAAAAGAAGTCCGCGAAAAGGCTCGGGAACTAGCTGAAGAAAAGTTAATTGATCTTCTGCTTCCTCCTCCAGCAGGACAAAGAAGCCCAAAAGATGACCCAGATACAGATCCCTTAGGGAAACAACACTACAATAATACGCGTAAAAAGTTTGCGGCTTATCTCAAAGAAGGACGGTTTGATGGTCGTATGGTCGAAGTTGAGATGCAAGAAAATACTGGCCCTATGGTTGAAGTTTTCGGTGGTGGAATGGAAGACATGGGAAGCAACATAAAAGATATGCTTGGCTCCATAATGCCAAAAAAAACAAAAACAAAAACAATGAAAGCACCCGAAGCTTTTAAAGTACTTTGCCGTCAAGAAGCTGACAAGCTAATTGATCACGATAAAGCAACACAGGAAGCACTCGAACGGACAGAAAAAAGTGGTATCATTTTTATTGATGAGATAGACAAAATTGCTGGGCGTCAGGGAGCGCAAGGGCCTGATGTGTCTCGCGAGGGGGTTCAACGAGACTTATTACCTATCGTAGAGGGATCCTCTATTAACACTAAATATGGGATTGTCAAGACTGACCATATCTTGTTTATTTCAGCAGGTGCGTTTCATTCAACCAAACCCTCCGACCTTATACCAGAATTCCAAGGAAGGTTTCCTATTCGCGTTGAACTAGATTCACTTACTGAGCAAGACTTTGTTCGGATTTTAACAGAACCTGATAATGCTCTTATCAAGCAATACATAGCACTTCTTAAAACCGAAGATATAAAACTTGAGTTTACTGACGAAGCTGTTCGTGAAATTGCTAAAATGTCGGCAACCGTTAATACCCGTACAGAAAATATTGGTGCAAGGCGACTCCAGACAATCATTGAAAAACTTTTAGAAGATATTTCTTTCAATGCGCCAGATTTATCTGGACAAACAATAGTGCTTGACGCAGAAAAGGTCCGAGAGAAACTGGATAACATAATTCAAGACGAAGACCTGAGTAGATATATTCTTTAAATACCCCAGTAACCCTAATGAAAAAGCGTATTCAAAAAGCAGAGACTCTTCTGGAGGCTCTTCCCTTCATCAAGAATTTTTATGGGAAAACCGTCGTAATCAAATATGGCGGTAACGCAATGTCTTCAGAACAATTAAAGGAAGGCTTCGCCCAGGATATTGTCATGATGAAATATACTGGAATTAATCCCGTAATTGTTCACGGAGGTGGACCTCAAATAGGAAAAACTTTAGATGCCCTTGGAATTCAATCCCAGTTTGTTGATGGACAGCGTATTACTAATAAGGACATGATCGACGTAGTTGAAATGGTCCTTGGTGGAAAAGTTAACAAAGAAATCGTTTCACTTATTAACCGAAACGGTGGAAATGCTGTAGGAATTTCTGGAAAAGACGGTGATCTAATTCATGCCAAGAAACATAAACGAGTAAAGATTTCACCAGAAACGGATCGACCAGAAATTATCGATATGGGACTAGTAGGCGAAATAACAAAAATAAATGCAAGAATATTAGAAATACTTGATCAAAACGAGTTTATACCAGTTATTGCACCCATAGGTAAGGGAGAAAATGGAGAAACACTGAATATCAACGCAGACTTCGTTGCTGCTGCTATCGCATCTGCACTTCATGCCGAAAAACTTGTATTAATAACCGACACAGAGGGTGTTCAGAAAAAAAATGGGACGCTTATATCAGAACTCACTCGGAAAGAGGCTAAAAAACTCATCAAGTCGGGAGTTATAAGTAATGGGATGTTACCCAAAGTAACATGTTGTCTCGACTCTTTAAAATCGGGTGTTGCAAAAACTCATATTATTGATGGGCGTATTAAACATGCACTTCTCTTAGAGTTATTCACCGAAGAAGGAATAGGAACCCAGATTATTGAATAATTTGCTTTAAGGAAGAATGATAACTTTTAAAAAATTCACTTAAAATAATTTATTTAATGGCAAATAACTGAGATAATTAATAGAATTTCTAGGTTATTGACAACGAAGTATCCTCTTGATAGTTTCGCTGAAAAATTTCACTCACTTAATGAAATAAATCCATGACCCCAGCACTCGATGAAAGAAGCCAATCAATACTATTGGAACTTATTCGGGATCACATCGAAAAAGCTGAACCAGTCGGTTCGCGCTCACTGGCCAAAAGTCACTTTAATAAATTAAGCTCCGCAACAATCCGAAACGTGATGTCCGATCTCGAAGAAATGGGATACTTGCATCAGCCTCATAGATCATCAGGGAGAATTCCAACTGATAAGGGGTATCGTTTTTTTGTAAATCATATTACGGGTTTCTCCAATCTAGAAAATCTAAACATTTCATCTGAAGATAATGAGATATCTACAAATCAAAGTTTTGATGAGGTTTTAGAAACTGCGTGTAGTCAAGTTTCAGAAAGCTCGCATCAAACAGGGCTAGTTATGCTACCCAGTTTTTCAAATACTCGGTTCCACCACATTCAATTCACAAAAGTCGGTTCACGCGAAGTTCTTGCTGTTTTTTATTCGGAGCTAGGTGTTATTCAGAACAAAATAATACCAATTGAAAGTAATGTGACACAGGAACAATTGACTTCTATATCCAAATATCTTAACGAAGAATTTAGTGGAAAAACCATTAAGGCAATTCGCACTGAGTTAATGCGCCGTATCAAGAATGAAAAAGAACATTATGACCAACTGGCCAAACGAGCTATGGAGCTATCCACGCAGGTTTTTAAAGAAGAAAATGAAAATGAAACCTTATTGGTTGAAGGGAAATTAAATATTCTCGACCAACCGGAGTTCACTGTAGATCTTGAAAAGATAAAAACATTATTTAAAACACTGGAAGAAAAATCTAAGTTGATAAAGCTGTTAGATTCTTGTCTTCAGCAGGACGGGTTGACCGTTCTAATTGGTGCGGAAAATAGTGATGAGGAGATGAGCGGATGTAGCTTGATTGCGAATAATTATGGCCTCGATGAAGACAAAATGGGGACAATCGCAGTGTTTGGCCCGAAACGCATGGATTATAAAAATGTTATTGCTGTGGTAAACCATACCGCTAAAAAAGTTTCTAAACTATTATCAGAAAGAAAAATGGAGTACAAAAATATAATATGAGCAACAAAAAAGATACCTCTGATATCGACGAGTCCTTCGAAAGTCAAATAGAAACAGAACCCGTTGTATCACCTGACGATGATGAAGCAAACGAAGCGAATGAATCAAATGAAGTGGATGAATCAAACGAAGAAGATCTGATTGAGCTTGATCCAATCAAAATTCTTGAAAAAGATTTGCAAAAAACAAAAGATGAACTGGCAGAACAAAAAGATAGTTTTATCCGTCTCCAAGCCGAAACAGACAATTTTCGCAAGCGGCTCTCTCGAGAAAAAGAAGAGTTCACGCAGTATGCCAACGAGCGTTTATTTAAAGAGTTGATCCCCATATTTGACAATCTTAAACGTGCGATAGAGGACCCTTCTAATGATACTAAAAGTCTAAAGGAAGGACTTGAAATGATACTTAAGCAATTTAGTTCTTTTCTGGAAAAAGAAAAAGTCGAACCGATAAAGGCTGTTGGCGAAAAGTTTGACCCAACAGTTCATGAAGCATTAACTAGCGAAGAATCAGATGAGCATGATGAAAATATTATTATTAGTGAATTTGTCAAAGGGTACACAATCAATAATCGAGTACTTCGACCATCTCAGGTTATAATATCAAAAAAACCGTCACCAGCAGAGTCGGAAGAAAAGTCAAAAGAAGAGTCAGAAAAACACTCTGATGAAAAAGAAAACTCAACGGATTAACTTTCAGAAACTCTATCTCGCTTAAAGGCATACAAAAATAAATTTAGCCTTTCATTCCCCATAAGTCATAAGTGATTTTCTTATATGCCCGAATTACCGGAAGTCGAAACTTTAAAACGGGCACTCACACCTC
>CAZOYP010000117.1:0-4166 GCA_964584125.1 uncultured Nitrospinaceae bacterium
TGACTATGTTTAACCGTCGAAGGTACTTACCTGATCTTAAAAGTGATAATAGGCAAACTAGAGAAAGTGCTGAAAGGATAGCCATCAATTCTCCAATTCAGGGTAGTGCCGCCGACCTTATTAAAGTCGCTATGATTCAAATTTCTAGAAAACTAAAAAAACTAAAATTACATTCAAAGATGATTTTGCAGGTTCATGATGAGTTAGTTTTTGAATGTCCGGTTCAGGAAAAAAAAGAAATAGAGTCTTTAGTACGTAAAGAAATGGAAGGGGCTTGTCTACTTTCAGTTCCGCTTATTGTTGATATAGGTTGGGGAAAAAACTGGAATGATGCGCATTAAATATTTTAAATTTAATGCAGACTTGTAAATTATAATTATCAAAAATAAAATGGGAAGTAAATTTTTTGAGTTAATAATCTTTCTAAATTCAGATGAAGCAATAAAAAATGATAGCTGGCAAGGATGCTCCACAAATAGATGCCATGATTGACTCTAGAAGTTGGTTTTGGCGCGGGTTAAGGTATCCGTTTGTCTTTCCATGTAAAGATATAGGTTTGGCATACTTGAAATCTTCCATAATTTCCCTTCTTTATGCTTATTTTTGATTAATTGCATTAAAAAGCAGAATCCATTCACGAAGTTTATCGGTAGATTTCTCCTTATACTTTAGTTTAATTATATCTGTGATCCTATGATTACTACTCAGTCTAACGTTTTTGAGAGTATTGGTTATTTGGTAGTTATTCGAGATAGGTTATAAGTAGCTTGGAATATTTCCTAGAGGAACTTAACTATTTCTTTTTTAATTGAAGTGACGCAGAGTTGATGCAAAACCTTAATCCAGTTGGTTGAGGTCCATCAGAAAAGACATGACCTAGATGAGAATCACATTTGTTACATAGCACTTCTGTTCTACTCATAAAAAGTGATTTGTCTTCTTTCGTAGCTACTTTTTCAGAGTCTATAGCCTGGAAGAAACTCGGCCAACCCGTACCTGAGTCAAACTTTGAGCTTGAATCGAACAGTTCGTTTCCACAGCATAAGCATTGATAGATGCCCTTTTCTTTACTATCCCAATAGCTTCCACTGAATGCCGGTTCAGTTCCTTTTTTTCTGCATATCTTAAACTGCTCAGGTGTTAGTTGCTTCTGCCATTCGTCATCATTCTTTGAAATTTTTTCACTCATTATTGCCTTTTAATCTTTTTATCTTAGTATGTTATTTCTTTTGCTTGACTTTGCTGAAGTCATTTTTCTCCAACAGCATCTGCCGATCCATCTTGTAAATCCAGTCGAAACAAATTTTCCTGTTCTTTTACATCGTGGTATTCAATACTATTTTTTGTATACTGCCCCAAGTCTTTGTTACTTGAGATATTTTGTTGTTTTGATTTCGTATTTATTGTGCCAAACCAAATCCATTTTAATGCTCTCACAAAAAAAATAGAGCTTAGATAAATTAGCGACCAAATAGCAAGAAAAGATATGAACATTACAATAATGGTCTTTTTGAAGCCAACCCCCCCAATTGAATTAATAATAGTATTCAAATGATGAGCATAATGGAATGTTGCTGCTAGTAGAACAGTGGGCAAAGTAATTTCCCAAAATCGACTAAGCTTTGAAAGTGTGTCCATAATTTATCTCCTCACAATTTATCTTTCAAAATAAAGAGGCGGTCCTAAATAGGCGATTATTACCCTATTTTTATCAATTATTAGATATTTATAACCAATTATACACAAAAAATGGTTAAAAAAGCATAAATATTTCAATAAAACAGTAGTTTACAGTTTTTTTATATTTTAGAATAATTTAAAAAAACAGCCATAAATGGAGTTTTTTTTTAAGTAATGGGTCTAAAGGAACGATAAATTCAGTATGACAATTGGAAGGAGATATGATTATGAGAATCCCAGAAAATCATAATGATAAATTCCGTTTGAATATATGGAAGAGAAGGGATAAAAAAGTTCAAAAATCTTTTGAAGAAGAGTTGAAAGAAAGTATTAATAAGGGAAAGTCCCATATTAAGAAAAAACTTCAAAAGAATATTTTGGATACCATTATTTAAAAAATAGAATATTGAAGAAATTAAGCGAACTTTACTCAGACTTAATTTTAAATAAAGTTTAGTATCGCGTTCTATTATTAACTACTAAACTATCTACCGAATATCTTCCACCACCGCTAATTAGCAGAGGAATGCAAATACCTATTACCAACAGGTGATATTCAAAACCCTCTCCCGCTTGTTTGCCAAACCAGTTCATAAAAAAACCATTGGGACTATGGACGGTTATAATAGCACCCAGCATTATACAAATTAATCCAAAGGCGGATAACCTAGTCAAAAAACCAAAGATCAAACCTAGAGCACCGAATGACTCTCCCATAATAACCAAAAAAGCGATTAACCAAGGTAGACCAGCCGTCTGCGTAAAATAAGTCATTGTATTGGTAAAGCCAAAACCACCAAACCATCCTAAAAGTTTCTGTGCTCCATGAGGAAGTATTACTAAGCCCAAGATTACTCGAGGTATCCAGTATGAAAAATTATCATTGGTTTGAAAAAAATATTTCATCAAAGTTGTCATAATTGTCTCCTACTATATTTAGGATCAGACTATAGATTGCTTAAAATAATACAATTAAATTGGTTGTGATTCTAAAAATAATCCAAATTAATTAATAACTTCCTGCCTATACCACTTTAAAAATCCTCTTCTTTCAGCTGGTAAATATCTGGTTGTCCCGGTTTTTCTATATAGTATAGGTTAAGACCGATCTTTAGCAATTCATTATCCTTATTAGTTGACTGTGGGGCGGATAGGCGCAGAAGAACCATGCGCCCTTTTTGATCTTTACCACGGCATATTAAAACCGATCCATCGTTGAGCTTAGCATGTGACACCAAACCATCGTCCTGATAACGTTTTTTTAACAAATAGTTTCCCAGAAAATTCCCTGAGCTTACCACTTGTTGTGGAGATAAAGACGAGTCAGCAGGGTGACCGATAAGCATATTCACCAGGATCAACCGTTTACTTTGAAAACCAAAGACGTATAAGATTCGCGAGTTCCCAGAATCTGGAAGAAGATCTTTAACAGTAACCGCTAGATTCTGGGTCAGCTCGTGAGGATGCTTGGTGGCAGTAATCTTTTCACCTTGTATTCCAAAATCCTGGTAGATAGCTTTTCGCACTTCGTGCATTTGCATACCAAATTTTGCAGAGCGAAACCCGTCAATATTCGCCCACGTTTTTTCTTGTCCAACCTTTACATTTTGTGAAGTCTTTTTATCTGGATTTTTGGTCTTGGAAGAAAAAAGCCCCTTAAAGAAACCCTGTGTTTCAACCGGAGGAGAATCTGCTTTAACTTCTGCAACTGGTTTTATTTCTTCAACCGGAGGAGAATCTGCTTTAACTTCTGCAACTGGTTTTATTTCTTCAACCGGAGGAGAATCTGCTTTAACTTCTGCGACTGGTTTTATTTCTTCAACCGGAGGAGAATCTGCTTTAACTTCTGCGACTGGTTTTATTTCTTCAACCGGAGGTTGGTTTTCGTTTTCTAATTTCGCAACCCGTTTAGGAATCGGTTTGTTTTTAGATGCTTTGATTTTTCTTGAGTAGTCTTTGGAGACCCAACCAAACTTTCCTTGCTCATACTCCACCTGATACCAATTTGCCGCGCCAACGGTCGTATTCTCCTTATCCCCACTTTTAATAAAAGGAACTTTTGAACCACTCGATAAACTGGCGACCACCGGGCTTAAAACAGTAGGTTGTTTACGAACGTTCAAAGACTTGCTTGTTGTGATTAAAACCAAATATTCTGGGTTGGCCTTTGGTTCGATTGAATGATTCGAATCCTGAGCGAAAACCAAACCACTGGATATAAAAGTGCCCAGCAGCCCGATGAAGATGGAAACGAATTGGCGTGTAAGTACGGACGGAAAAAAGTTGGATCGAATGTTCATAGTTCTTTAACCTCATTCGCATTATTTTTATTTGTATTAGCCTTTATCCCTCTGAGCTTCACTTGATTGGACGGTGGTTGGCGGACTACCTCTAAAAATTGTTCCTGCTCGGGGAAACGATCTCTGAACAATTTATACATCCACAATATATCATCTTGCATCTCTTCATACGATCCATAGATTTTA
>CAZOYP010000118.1:0-4143 GCA_964584125.1 uncultured Nitrospinaceae bacterium
CCAACAATGTAAACCCTTGAGTTTTTTTAAAGTGATTCATTTTTTGGTTGTTTTTAAAAACTAAAACACCTTACAAGAGATCGAATTTTTTATTGGGTATTTTTTTAAGTAATTCTTTCAGAGATTTTATCAAAACATTTTTAAATCAAAATACCTCTAACGAGGTATTAGGTGAGATAAAATTCTAATACTTTTATTTAGTAAAAATTTTTTTGGCAAAATGTTAGAATATTTTTAGCCACTTTTGTTGCTTTCAGCTAATAGGGGATTTCCCAGTGAGATTTAAAAGTGCAGGTTTTACACTCATCGAACTGCTGATTGTAATTGGGATCATCGGCATCCTGGCTGCTATCGCTATTCCCCAGTTCAACCAGTACAAGATACGAGGCTATGATACCAGTGCCAAGCAGGGTCTGCGTGATGTGGCTTTGCTCTGCAATGCTTACTGGATTGACAATGACTGCACGGAGCCGTGTACCCTTCCTAAAATCAAAGAAGCCGCGTACGGTTTTACTCAGAACTCCGATCTTGATGTGAATTTACCTTCAACTTCTTCACAATGTTCGAACTTCTGTGCATCTGCAAAAAATAACAGCAGTCCTAATACTTACAGCATTGACGATAAGTCATTAATAAGCTCGGGGAGTTGCGGTGGGACAGGTGGATCCGTCCAAACTGCATCTATTTCGGCGGCACAAGCTTTCGAAGACCATGATCCCTGTGAGGGTATAGGAGCTACTCCCGAATACCAGCGTGACAAGGATCAGGGAGGGGCAGGAACGGCAGTATACATGTACGTGGATTCAGATGGCAACCAGATGCCAGGATCGGGCCCACATAGAATCGCAGGAGCGTGCTTGTGGAACAGGCAGAAAGAGGATGAGTACGTGGGATATAAAAGAGTATTTATCTCACCACCCCCGCCTAGCGGCGGGTGGTCGTCCGTGACGGGGGAGTATATTGGGGTTAGGGGCGAAAAGTGCAAAGCACCTAATAACGGGCTCGGAACAGGTGGTTGTACTTATGACTTTGAAACTCAAACCTATCTTGATGAGGACGGAAATAGGTGGGATCCAGCCGAGTTTAATAAGCTCGTTAACTGAGGCCCCTCCATTTAAGTTTTAACAACAATGAAAAAAATAATATTTCGTTCCCTTAAAATTTGCATAGGTATTTTTTTACTTTTATGGATAGTTTCTTACGCAAGTCATGCGGGAGTTGTAAGTCAAATCAAGCTTGTGGACGGGAGCGTAATTCAAGCCGAGATAATTTCTTTTTCAAACGGCGTTTATAAACTACGTTCAGAAATGCTGGGGACCCTATCTATCGCAGAGGATCGTGTGCAATCGATCCGTCCAAATAAATCACAGACTCCAGGAATGCTAGAGAAGTTAAAGTCTTCAGATTTTTCAGTCGGGAAAAAAGTACAAGGATTAAAGCAAAAACTAGCTTCTGATCCTAAAACAATGGAAATGCTTTTAGATTTAGGCAATAATCCATCTATGATTGGTGTTCTTAATGACCAAGAGCTCATGAGGGATATTCAACGAGGAAATTTGAGTACAGTGATCAAAAACCCAAAAATTCAAAAGTTGATGAGGAGTAAAGCCGTAGGAGATGTTATCAAACGTAGTAAGGAGAAGTGATTAATTCTACCTAGCTATAACTAATTAATGTCAAGTAAAGTTTCAGTTTCCACTTTGTTTAACCTATTGTCATGCTGGGGGGGGGGTACTGCTAAAGCATTATACTAGAGGTATTTAAAATACCTCGCTTGGGGTATTTTAAATACAACTGTATGAGGTATAATTCCACAGCAATATGGTGTATTAGTTTGATGAGCCATGTTAAGAAGTGTTAATGAATATTTTTGTACTGCGGTGTTTTGATTTACTTTAAACCTTAGTGAATAAAATTCTTAACGCTCAACGAGGAATGTCTTGTCAAGAGGAGGATTTTATATGTTTTTCCAATCGAACTCGGTTAGTAAAAGAGTGGGAGGGTTTACCTTGATAGAGTTGCTGATCGTGATTGCTATTATCGGAATCCTCGCAGCTATCGCAATTCCCCAGTTCAACCAATACAAGGCGAGGGCATATGACACTGCCTCTAAGTCGGATTTGCACAATATCTACTTGGCTTGCAAAGCCTTTTGGTCAGATAATGGGAGCAATGCAGATTGTACAGAAATTGCGGCAGGTGATCCAAATTATGGTTTTGCGCCTTCTACAGGTGTTACTCCTAAGGCAAGTGGTACTGAAACTGCGTGGTCAGCTACGGCTGTTCATTCTGGCAGCCAGACAACATTCACCATGGATGCCAGTGGGAATATAACTCCATAAGTGCGTAAGAATTGCTTGAAGTTTTTCCGCCCCCTTTTGCTGGGGGCGGTTTTTTTTGTATTTTTTATCCGTTTTATGATGGATGAGTTGGGTGTGTTAATGAAGCATTTTGATTGACCTGCTCCAATTCACTTTTGTGAGTTAAATCTTTTTGTACTCTCTTCTTTGGATTTTTCCAATTCTTCGATCTTTACCTCTAATCTGCCCACATCTTTCTCTAAATTTTTAATAAATGCATCTTGTATCTCGCTAAGCGTTCTATTTTTCCCATTCTTTTTCAGATGAAATGAAAGCTCATGAACAACAGGCCTAATACCTAATTTATCTTTATCAACATACTCCCTCGGGTTTTTTAAAACCTGAATTGGAGGGCTAGTTGTAGCTAGTGCCTCTGTGACTAGGTACAAATAATAGTTCTCTCTATACGTTGGGTTTGACGCCGCTTTCCATTCATTATCAGTAATATCAACTGACGTTATAGTTTTCCCGGTTGTTGATCTCACTTCTATAAATATTTTTTCCCCATTTTCATCAAAGGATGTAATATCCCACCCTGGAGTATTACCTACCGCTGACTCGTGTACTACTTGTTCCACCAAGTGATTCAGACCGGCTTCTCCAAGTTTATCTTTTTCATATTTCAATACTGCGGTTTCACCAGCATCTCCAACTTTTAAAGACTCTTTAGAGTATCTACGTTTTGAGGACGCACTTGAAGATCCTCTTTTTTTCTTCTTAGCTGGGAGCGGAATGAAAACTGTAATTGGTGACCTTCCCTTGGTTTTAAACGGATCTGCCTCATTCTCAAAGAGTTCTTCCATGCTAGGACTAGATGAATCTAAAACAATTTCTCTGTAGAGATTAAGAAAAGCATTGTAGTCGTTTACCAACTGATTTTCAGCAGGTAAGCTCGATATCAAATATTCAACGCTATAAATTGAGGATTGTTCATAGGCCTCATGGAGATCGTCTCTAGAAGTGGCTGCTAAATCGATAGGTTCACGGCTGGTGTACCCGTGAAGGGCTTGCTTAAAAATTGGAAGTAACTTTTTCTCATGGCGCTCTTGTAGTTCTTTAGCAGCTGTTCTTATTTTTTTATAACGTTCAGTTTTCTTCTTAAAATGGTTCTTAAATTGTGTTGTGCCAAAACCAAACTCTAAATATAAACGTTTAAGATCGATTGAAAATAAGTAGACAACATAGTAACCACTGGTTGCAACATCCGTTATTCGTTTATCAAAAGTAGCTATCCAAGGAGCAGCGGTTATGTTTCCTTGTCCTGTTGATCCACGAAACAATAAGTAATCTTTGTTTTCAGCAATACTCGCTAATTGTTCTGGAAATTTATTAACGACAAGGTCATAAGCACGCTTAGCTTGTTCGACTTTCACTAGTGCTTTATAGTCCGGCCACTCTTGGGCTATTTCGCTAATAAGATTTCGAATATTCATTCCAATCTCCAACTAGAAAAAATAATGTGCCCGATTTATAGGTTTTTGGAGTTAGTTACCATTGTGGAAGGGGTCAATTTTATTTCAATATCTTATAAGCACCGAAGCCGGAAGAAGGTGAGCTAGCTGTTGTATATGGAACTTGCGATAAGTTTTAACTAATCTACTAACTCCTTCCGCTTTTCTAACGCTTAATTCCTTTTACCAACAAGTTTAGAAAATTTTCCGTCCTCTTTTTCTCGCCATTCCTGTTTTCCTGGCCGATTGAATAACAGCTTTCGAGACAACCTTTACTACTTCCTGATTCAATGCGCTGGGAATAATATATTCTGGTTGGAGATGTTCTTTGG
>CAZOYP010000119.1:0-4124 GCA_964584125.1 uncultured Nitrospinaceae bacterium
AGATTTACTCAAGGAGTTGCGGGCGGCCTGGGTGCAAATTAATTCAAAAAAGAAATCAGGGGCAACAAAACAAAATGCTAGTACACAGGGCATGATGCAAAACAATCAGGAGAAAGCCGAGAAACATATTAATGTGACGGGATAAACTTTGGTAAAATTGACTTAGTTGCAAGGTAAAAAGGTATCATTTACAAAAGTTAGGGATGTCAGTAGCTCGCATTACCCATTAATGAAATATGAGATTGTCTGCTCTCTGGTCATTTCGGTGATAAACTTTTGCAGGAATGACAACGAAGAGTAGTGTTAGACTTTTTTCAAGACTCTCAATTAGAGAGGAGAAAAATAGAATAAATTCAAGTTAAAGCCAAAGGATAGCAAACTGCTATTTTTTGGCTTTGTTGTCTAAAGTATTGATTCAGCAGGAATAACCCGGCTGCAAACTGCACATGTGGGCCGCAACTGTTTGAGTTGCAGGTGTTTCTGAGGCATGTACTGTTTGTCAGCTGGGTTTTACCTCAGAAAAAAAACGAACTTTTTGTTTGAGATTGTTCTAACATGGTGTGACTGGGATAAATGTAGCAGCAAATTAGGCCGCGAAAATACTGTCTTAATTTAAAAAAATTATAAGAGAATGGGTAGTTGGCATGAGGCTGAGGTATATTTGCGCCAGGCGGACTCTATAATTGCCGGAATAATTGAACATACCGGGCCTTGTGAATTGATAAAGCATGAGGGAGGATTTGCCGGGTTGGCAAGTTCCATCATTGGACAGCAACTCTCAAATCACGTTGCAAAAATAATCCGGGAGAGATTCCGGAAGCTCTTTGAAAATGAACTGCCTGATCACAGGTATTTACTGAATATAGATGATTCTGTCTTGAGAAAGGCGGGATTGTCTTTCCAGAAAATCAAATACCTGCGTGGTTTGGCGCAACAGTTGGATAGTGGCGAGCTGGATTTTTCTGCATTGGCAAAGATGGATGACGAAATTGTAATTCAGCAACTCATCCTAGTGAAAGGTATTGGACGCTGGACTGCTGAAATGTATTTAATGTTTAGCTTGAATCGGCCGGATCTGTTGCCTTTGGATGATGCGGCTCTTGAGGCCGCATTGAAACGGCTCTATCATCTTCCGGAAAAAGGTTGGAAAGAGCAGGCTGTTTCGATTGCAGAAAAATGGAGACCGTGGCGCACTGTAGCTTGTTGGTATCTCTACCAATATCACAAATTGGTGAAAAACGGAGAGGCTCCGTTCTGAAAATCTCCATCTTGTTGAAATTAGAGGACTACTTAATTGGTGGATACCTCTGTTGATCTTTGAAAATTGAATAATCAACTATTTCCTCATGCGGGAATCCCTGTCAATTGGATAAACGCCAGTTGCTTAGCAAACCAGGACGGTGGGGCTATATTTTTCTGGATATAACTCTTCGGATCAATATTTCTTAACTAAATCCTGAAAATCTACTGCAGCAAGAGTGTTGTTTTTTATACTTCGGACTGTGATCATATGGTTGCTACATGACGAAAGTAGAAAACGAACATTTTACTCTGAAGCAAAATGCCGGGAGATGGACCTTTGTTTGGATAGTCTGGTGAAGAATTGGATCTTGAGTAGAAAACCAACCACTGAAAAGATCCTACAAATAGAAACAAAGATGAAGCCAAAGTGTAGCGATGGGCTATACTTTGGCTTTTTTGTTCAACAAATTGGATCAAACCAGAATTAGCCGGCTGCAAGCCGCACATGTTGGCCGCAACTGTTTTGAGTTGCAACTTTTTCTGAGGCATGTGCTGTTTGTCAGCCGGTTATTATCCGGCAGATAAAATTGTCAGCGAGAAATATGTCTGCTCGACAGTGGATTGAAATAGATAGTTATATAGGAAATTGTTGAGATGCCTTGCAAAAATATTTAAAGCTGTTTTTAGGTGTTAACTGCTAAGCACTGAGCTTACCTACAATTAGGGAAGTTAGAAGCATAGAGTCTGGCTGTCCAAGTGTCTGAATCATGCCAGTATGGTTTTGGGTGCTTGACCTGACCAGCTATATTTTGCTCTAAAAACAAATAGATTTACGTCTTTATGTGAGATTTATAGTTTGCACCGTCGATGGAATTACCACTCTATCTCTGTTGTAAGTATAAAAGTAAGTTTATTAATGTCTTGTGTACTAAGCCCGTGAAAACTATGAAAATATACGTAGGAACATTGTCTAGATGATGGCCAAGAGTGAAAAAATTTATATCGTGGATATGCCAAGTTTCACTAAGATCCCGTGAATAACGAAATTCTCGACACTGTCTAGAATTAGATTTTGATGAAGATGAAGCCTTCTATGATCTGGTAGTTAATAATGAAGAGAAGCATCCTGTAGGTCTCTTGCACTGCCGGGGAATAGCCTAAACTTGAAGAGGCAAAATATAGGTTTATAGATGACCTTTTTGTAGCCCATCCGAGTCACGTGGCACAGGAATAGAGGACGAAATGTTTCAAAAATTAACTGTGGAATTAACCGACAATGTATGGTCTTTTTTACACTAGATAAAGGCAGAAGATAGCTATCGTGGCCGAGGTGTTTATGATCGAATCGCTAGAAATAAAATATAGGTGACATACCGACATGAATGTTTGATCTCAAAGTCTTTGTTGGTTTCACAAAACTACCACTGAAGACCGAGTTGTGCTGCCTAAATAAGATACTGTTGAAATTAGAACTTTTTTTAATTGAATGAGGTTCTGATGCTCTTGGAAAATTTAATCAGGTACATCTCCCCTCGTGGGGAAATCCGTCAAAAATGGCCTTTACTTAGTATTGAATGAAAAAAGTGGGTTGGGCTATATGTTGTCTACAAGATATTCTTTCAGATACATGTTTCTCAACACTGATGAAATCAGTTTTGAGGAGAGTGTCTTGCTGCATATTGTGAGTTAATATTGCGCTATCGAAGCATTATGAGTTTCAACAATTGAGAGGGTTTTCTTTCCTGGATGTACTTCATGATGGTCTCGTACCTGAAGGACTGCGTTTTGAGGAACTCTCTAATATTCGAGCAAAGTGGATTGCAGAATGTGATTGGGACTCTCCTGAAAATGCTAAGAACTCTTTTCGGAAAAGGAATATTGTTGTCCAAAATTGTCACAAATACGACGAAGTGGCACTTAGGAGCAGTTTTGAATTGTTCGATCAGCTTAATCTGCTGCAGTGTTAGATTGTTTTGCCTAGAAGCAGGAAGTCTCTGAGCGCTCGAGTATTATTTTTATTGATGAGTACCTGTGGTAGGCTACTTAATGAGCCCTAGTTGGAGAAGCTTGGAAAAAGAGAACCAGTTTCTGAAAAACAACTCGTTCTTGGACAACTTAGCTGGACTGCTTTTACTGCTACAACACCTGAATTGATGCTTGAACTGATGCAGGAATATACCTCAGGTTTTACCATTATTGCAGAACTCACTGTTCCGCCTTTTTGAGGAATTTCCCTCAGAGTGAAGCGGGTTGCCCCGGACGGAGCATTGCAATTAAGAGCAAGTTAAGAGGTGGAATGTCCTAGCTCGTCATTTTTTTCTGCAGTTCAAGCTGAGGAACCGGCCTGTTTTATGGAGGGTTGCTCTTTTTGGAAAAGCGTGCGCAGGCTGTTAAAATATCATCGACCTTTATTGGAATTGGAGAGTGATGTCAATTTTTATGAACCTCTAAAGACTCCTTTTCCTGATCCGGTTTTCCGGAAATTTGATGATCAAGTGACAGGTTTAGGAATTAAGATCGCTTGATAATAATGTGGATTGTCTCGGACAAAATTCACACGATTATTGGATTAGTGGGGTTCATTTTCATCCAGTTAATAATTTGAGATGGAATCCGGATCGTATTAATAAAAGAACGGAGCTCTATGTGAAAGAAACTTTTACGTCTTGACTCCAGCACGCACATTCAAGTCAGGTATAGAATGAATGTACGAAATAGTGAACCGGAAACAATTTGGCATCTTGAAATGCTGCATCTGGAGGAATTATGCGCAAGAGCACTGCCTCCAGAAACTCTATTGGTGAAGCAAGAAATTCCTTTGCCAGAGTTGAACCGCTTTTTTTACCTGGAAGTGGGCAAGTTGTGGCAATGGACGGATCGTC
>CAZOYP010000120.1:0-4122 GCA_964584125.1 uncultured Nitrospinaceae bacterium
ATGAGCAAATCAAAGAGTTAATGGATGCTGCTGAACAAAAAGATGTAGACGATGCAATGTCTGACGATGAAGACGATGATGACTAAGCTTACAACTTAGTAGTGTTTTTTTATTTTAAACCTAGTCTCGATAAGTTGCCTGATTTCGTATCTATTTTTAATTTAGTCATGCCATTGTGTCCCCCAACCCACAAGAAATTATCTTTGACAAACTCAATGCTAAAAACATAACTAGAAACTAATCCATTAATTAGTGAATAATTTAGGAAGCTAGTTCCATTAAACATAGATAAACCCTTGTTTGATCCTATCCATAAATTACCATCAGACCCTTCCTTAATTTCTAGAATATAATTTCCCAGTAGTCCATCTTTAACTGTGTAGTTTCTAAAAACTTGAGTTTCAGGCTCAAACATGCTTAAACCTCCTCCCCACGTTCCAATCCAGAGACGGTTTGATTGGTCTAGGTGCATTGAGACTATGTAGTTAGGTCGATAAGTTATATTTTTTATGTTAGGTAGGGCTGAAACTTGATCACTGTGATGGGAGCCTTTAAATGAGCCCGTTGCCAATTGGTTGTTATGTTTGACTATTTCGTAAGAGGCACCCAGACCATCTTTGTGTTTCCAATGCTGCCATTTTCTTCCATCAAAAAGTGAAAGCCCACCTTCAGTGCCAAACCAGATATTGTTGTTTTCCCCAATTTCAATAGCGTAGACCCAGTTATCTATTAATCCACCGTTCGTATTTTTAACTGTATAACTGGTCCAGGATTCTCGAATTAATGGGTTACCTTTTACTTTATTGACACCACTCCAAGTGGCAATCCATATGGTAGAATTGGTAATTTTTACATCATAAACAAAGGAATCGTTGAGACCTTGAGGTGTGTTTATATTTACCCACTTATCATCTTCCAAGTAACTGAGACCGCCTCCATAAGTACCGAACCATATCTTTTCATTAGAATCTATTGTTATGCTGAAGATCCCATTACTTAAAAGGGTATTACGATTATCATAGACGGTGTATTTATTGGTAGAGGTTGTATCATATTTTATGATACCCATGGATGTGCCCATCCAGAGAAAATTTCCTTTTGATTTTAGTACCTTTACATTTCTAGCATTTAATGAGAAGTTGTCTGACTTCAATATGTAAGGATAGTTTTCACCGTTTGAAATTTTTGCAAGTGGTTTCTTGAATGGTCTCCCTGCAACAGGAAATAGAAAAAAGAAAATCAATAGGTAGCAAATAACTGGAATTAACTTTGGGAGGGCTTTTTTTTGAGGGTATCTGAATTTAAAAACCATAACTTTGTAATATTCTATCAAGAAGGCTTGAGTAAAACTTTGTGGACAAAGTTTATTTTTTTATTTTTTTATATTTTTACATTATTTCTCTCCTCTTGTGGAGATTCTTTTGAGAGCAAATCACAAAAAATGAAGCTCTCAGCTTTAAAAATATCTCAATATGATGGAAAAGAAATGGTTCTTATTCCAGCAGGTGAATTTATTATGGGGACAGACAAGGTAGACCTTGAGAAAACACATCTTAAGATAGGGGCAGTGAAACCTCTATTTTTAGATCAACACCCAAGTAGAAAAATATACCTTGATTCTTATTATATCGATAAATATGAAGTAACTAATAAAGAGTATAAAAAATTTATTGATTCATCTGGCTATGATGAGTTGCCGGGAAATTGGGTGGATGGAACGTACAAAGAAGGAACAGGGCGTTACCCTGTTACTCACGTAACATGGAGAGAGGCTTTGACCTACGCGCTTTGGGCGAAAAAAAAGTTACCAACAGAAGCACACTGGGAAAAAGCAGCACGTGGAACAGATGGACGTAAATATCCTTGGGGTGATGTTTATAAAAAAGGAAAATCTAATATGGATATAGATGGAGCAAGAGAATTGGTAGAGGTGGGTATGTACCCAGAAGATATTAGTCCATATAAAGTATATGATCTAGGTGGTAATGTCATGGAATGGACCATGGATTGGTATCAAGCTTATCCTGGTAGTACTTATAAAAGCCCACGATATGGCAAGGTACTGAAAGTATTACGTGGGAATGCTTTTCAAAAGGCAGGGCATTATTTTTTAGAGGCTTATCGCTACTCATTTTCTAGAACAGAGGCCGATCCTAATGATTATTTTGAAAACGTTGGCTTTCGATGCTTAGAGCCCGTATCAACTAGCAAGTTAAATATTAGTCCCGATTTCTAATTCGAGTTGTCTTGGTTGGTTAGGAGAAAAGTGCGAGTAGGTTTGTAAAAAAACGATGAAGCACTTATAAGAATTATTCAAGTATTGTATTTTCTAGGTTGGCACCTTTGGTAATAGCTTTAGCAATATTTGCGTCTACAAGGTAAGCATCGGCTAAATTAGCATTGGTGAAATTAGTACCGTGTAAGTTCGCTTCAAGAAAAAATGAATTTTGTAAATTTGAACCTTCTAGATTTGCATAGGTAAGGTCGGCACCTTCAAAGTTAGCTTCATCTATTTGTGTTTCAGAGCAAAAAGCATCCTTAAAGTCTACTCCAATTAAATTAGCGTTGCTTAACTTAACTCCCTTTAATGTACAAGAACTTAAGTCTGAATATTTAAGAATTGCTCCAGATAAGTCCGTTTCATTAATTTTAGAAAAACTTAGGTCTGATCCTCTTGCGTTGGTTCCTTTCATAGCTGATTGGTTTATTTCTACCTGCTTCATATAAGTGTACATAAACCTTGAAAATGAAAGGTCACATTCTTCAAAGATAGTCGAGTAAAAATTGGAATGGCTTAGGTTTGAGCCTCTCAGTTTACAATTTTTAAAGCTGGCGCTGGATATTTCACAGTGTTCTGCAGTGACGTTTTTAAAATTGCAGTTCATAAAAATTACTTCCTCGAAATTAACTCCGGTTAACTTTGCCCCTGTGAAATCAATATCTGTGAGTTTGGATTTTTTTAAGGAAGTACCCTCAAGAGAGGCTTGAGAAAAATTAACATTGGTAAGTTCCGAATTTTCTATTTTTGCTTTATCAAATGTTGCGTATACAAAGCTAGCTCCATCTAGGCTAGCCCCGCTAAGGTCGTACTCACTGAAGTCTGCTCCATCTTGATTTGATTCTTTTTCTAAGAGAGATGTGACTTCTTCAACATTTGACATGGCTAATCTTTTCGTTCTTCTGGTGCTAGAAGAGCATTCATGTTTTTTTGAATTTTTGCAGGATTTGATTTTTCAAAAATTCCCATAACACCGATCCGAATAGTTTTAATCAGAGTTACTTCACTTTCCGTACGAAGGGCTAGTTTTGCCGTAATAGGTGTTACAATAAGATTAGCGAGAATCAAACCGTAAAATGTTGTTATTAATGCAGTAGCAAGTGCCGGTCCAATAGTTGATGGGTTGTCAATATGCATGAGCATTTGAATTAGACCAATCAACGTTCCAGCCATGCCAAATACAGGTGCTTGTACTCCTGCAAAACGTAAAATTTTTTGCCCGGCATTGTGACGTTCACTTAGCGAGTTTATTTCATGATCCAGAACTGCGTAAATTTCTCTCCCATTATAGCCATCGACTATCATTGCGATGCCATTTTTTAAAAATCGATTTTCTACTTTTGCTTCCGCATTTTCTAAAACTTTCATCCCACCAGAACGATATTTTGAGGCTAAAGACATAATCTGATCAATATAATCGACAGGCTTCATAACATCTGGCCTGAATGCATTAATGATTACTGGAATCATTTCAAGAATTTTACTAGATTGGAAAGCAATAAAACTTGTGGAGACCATCCCACCTACTACGATCAATACGGCATTGATATTCACGAAGACGTCCGCATCCCCTCCGCGAATAACAGCGATTACAATAAGCCCAATCCCAGCCACCACACCGAGAAGGGTTCCCGTGTCAAGACCGGAGTCTGACCCTGCATCACTGCCGAAATCAACTCCTTGAGATGCTTTAGCTGCTGTAGCCATAAATTAAATTTTCAATCAGAAAAATTTTTAGCTGTTTATTTTGATCTCATTTTAAGCGAACGAAGTACATAACCGTCTAACCACGGTATCTGAATTACTTCTCTTCGGTCGCAAGGGATGTAATACTTTAGAAAATT
>CAZOYP010000121.1:0-3978 GCA_964584125.1 uncultured Nitrospinaceae bacterium
AGTCCTTGACGGAGAACAAGTGACTGCCAATGTTTCCGCTGGAAAAATATCTTTTGCAAAGACAGCTTCTGATTCCTCCGCTGAATAATCCACGTTTTCAGCAATGCTCAAGCCAAAGTCCATTTCTTATTGAAGCATCGTTATATATTAAATATGTTGACAATTTACAATTTAACGTATTGAATGTTTGCTGGGTGAACTTCAGAATTTTGCTTGTCAGGGATGTGTTCTTCGAATCCCAGTTGAAAAGAGAGTGTAGAGAGTTTAAATTTTGAATAAATAGTTTTGTCCAGACTCTGATTTGTTTGCTCATCGGGATCAACTGTCAGGGATGTCTAGGGGGTGACTCCAAAAAGTTTTCTTTTGGCTTTTTCATCTCCTTTTTTTTATAACTTGCTAAAAGCAATATCGCTATAGTAGCGGAATTGCTGTGGTAGCGTTAACAATAATTTAAGGGAGTAATCAAATGCTTAAAAGAATAACGATATTATTTGTATCTGTTGCCTTATCAATTTTGTGGGGTACAACAACCTTTGCTGAAGGTTCATTTGTACTTAAGCGAATTAAAGAGCGTGGTACTATAAATATGGGACATAGGGAATCTTCAGTTCCATTTGCATACATTGGTTCAGATGGAAAACCAATAGGGTACTCAATTGATCTTTGTATGAAGGTTATTGATGCTGTTAAAAAAGAAATCGGAGTGTCAAATCTGAAGATAAACTATGTCCCAGTCACTTCACAGACTCGAATTGCCCTTATGGCGAATGGGACAATAGATATAGAATGTGGTTCAACAACCAACAATCTAACTCGTCAGAAACAAGTGGACTATCTGCCGGTAACATTTATAACTGGTACCAAAATCGCTTCTAAGAAAGGTTCAGGAATTACTGAAATAGAAGACTTGGATGGCAAGACAATCGGTCTTTCTTTGGGTACTACCAATGAAAAAGCCGTCAAACGTGAGGCCGCTAGACTGGGGATAAAAATCAGGACCATAATGGTCAAAGATCATCCTCAAGGCTGGTTAGCCCTTGAATCTGGTCGTGCGGATGCGTATGCTTCAGATCATGTATTGTTATACGGACTGATTTCTAAATCAAAAAACCCAAGCCAATTTCAAGTCACTGGACGATTCTTGAGTTATGATCCGTATGGGATAATGGTACCCAGAAACGATTCTACTTATCGGCGTATTGGAATTGTGACTATAGCTGATTTAATGCGATCTGGTGAAGCTAAACAGATATACGATAAGTGGTTCAATCCAGGCCCTACCAAAATCAATATGCCTATAAGTGACACTCTAAGAGTGGCATTTCAAATACAGGCATTACCTCACTAAAATTGATAAGAAATAAATAGGTGGGTTGAATTTTTTAAAAAGTTTGACTCACCTTTCAAAAATAGATCAACAAATAATTGAAAGTAGAAGAACCAAAGGTACTTTGAAATGCAATACAACTGGGATTGGGGCGTAATATTTCGTGAACCATATCAGGAATGGATTATCTCTGGGATTGGTTGGACAATCTCGGTTTCAATTGCGGCATGGATCCTAGCCTTTTCCTTAGGGTCAATAATAGGAATTTTAAGGACAACTAAGAACAGTATATCACGAAGAATCGCCACAGTATATGTTGAGATTTTTCGCAATATACCACTAATTGTACAGATGTTTTTGTGGTATTTCGTTTTTCCAGAATTGCTTCCAAATGACGCCGGAATGTGGGTAAAGCGTGAAATGCCTATGCCTGAATTTACGACAGCAGCAGTATGTTTGGGGCTCTATACTGCTTCGCGGGTTGCTGAGCAAGTAAGGTCTGGTATACAGTCTATTGGACAAGGGCAAAATAATGCTGGATTGGCCACAGGCTTAACAACGGTGCAGGTTTATCGATACATTCTTTTGCCAGTTGGATACCGCATCATGATTCCACCATTAACGAGTGAATTTCTAACAATTTTTAAAAATTCTTCAGTTGCACTTACTATTGGAGTTCTTGAGATCACTGCACAGGCTCGACAAATTGAGGAATATACATTCCAAGGTTTCGAAGCATTCACAACTGCGACACTACTCTATATCCTTGTAACTTCAATAGTTATGATACTAATGAGAGTAGTTGAGGGAAGAGTTAGTATCCCAGGCATGATTTCACTGGGAGCCAAATAGTATGTTTGACCAATTCGATACAAATGTTATTTTAGAAAACTTGCACTTCCTGATTGCAGGAATGCAACTTACTCTTTTGTTAACGGTAGCAGCTATTTGTGGTGGCTTGGTTTTGGGGACATTGCTCGCACTCGCAAGGCTATCCGGTTTTTGGATTTTATCACTCATTTCTTCCACATACGTAAATTTTTTCCGTTCAATGCCTTTGATCTTGGTGATCTTCTGGTTTTATTTTTTGGTTCCACTCATACTTGGTCAACCTGTTGGTGGATATTATTCTGTACTGATTGCATTCGTTCTATTCGAAGCCGCCTATTATTGTGAAATTATCAGAGCAGGTATTCAAAGTGTTCGGAAAGGACAAGTATACGCTGGACAAGCTGTAGGTCTCAATTATTTTCAGAATATGCGCTACATAGTTTTGCCACAAGCATTCAGGAACATGGTGCCTGTTTTACTAACCCAAGCCATTATACTTTTTCAAGATACTTCGCTTGTATATGTGGTTGGTGTTAAAGATTTCCTGGTTAGCGCAGATCTTGTAGCCAATCGAGAAAATCGTATACTTGAAATGTTCACAACTGTAGCATGCGTATATCTAATAATGTGTTTGTCAGGTTCGATCCTCATCAGAAAACTTCAGAGGAGATATTCACTATGATTGAACTCAGAAACGTAAGTAAATGGTATGGAGATTTTCAGGTATTAGATGATTGCAGCACGATGGTTTCAAAAGGAGAAGTCGTAGTTGTTTGTGGTCCCTCAGGATCGGGGAAATCAACGCTAATAAAGTGTGTAAACGGCTTAGAAGAATTTCAAAAAGGAGAGATTCAATTTGATGGAATTTCAGTTGGAGACAAAAAAACTGATCTCCCTAAACTTAGATCTAAAATCGGAATGGTTTTTCAGAACTTTGAGTTATACCCACATCTTTCCGTTGTGAATAACATCAAACTGGCTCAGCTCAAAGTTTTAAAACGTAGTAAAGAAGAGGCAGATCATAAAACCATACAACTTCTAGAACGCGTTGGACTTGCAGACCAATCTTTAAAATTCCCAGCTCAACTATCTGGTGGACAACAACAAAGAGTAGCTATCGCAAGAGCGCTTGCTATGGACCCCATCGCAATGCTTTTCGATGAACCAACCTCAGCACTTGATCCAGAGATGATTAACGAGGTCCTTGACGTTATGGTAGAACTTGCAAAAGATGGAATGACTATGATGGTCGTAACTCACGAGATGGGTTTTGCTCGTCGAGTTGCTAAACGGATTATCTTCATGGACGAGGGGAGAATTGAAGAAGACTGTTCTACTGACGAATTTTTTGATAGCCAACGTGGGGTCAGAGCTGAGACTTTCCTCTCAAAAATACTTCATCATTAATCTCCGCATCATTCTATTCAAAATATTCAAATTAAATTTAATTTGTTGACTATTAATTTGGAAATATTCCCCAATTAAAACATTTTGCTCTTAGTCGAAAATAGATTATGTGCTAAATGAGAGAATTCATTTAATTAATCGAAACTATTAACTAAAATTTGAAATCTAATAAGAATCCTGAATTAGATTTACAGCAAAATATTTTCACCCATGACCAAGGTAAAATCCATCAAGCAATTTTGCCCAATTCGCAGGGTTGGTAAAGATACGTATAATCATTTTTTTGGCTATTACAACAAAAATATTTGGGATAAAACTGGAAGATACCTTTTGTCCCAGCGTGTCCCAATGCCGACTGGAGACCTGACAGGTAAAGAAGTTGCAGAAGTTGGCTTTTTTGACTTGGAATGTGA
>CAZOYP010000122.1:0-3977 GCA_964584125.1 uncultured Nitrospinaceae bacterium
GCATCTTTTTTAAAATAATCTCCGAATGAAAAATTTCCAAGCATTTCAAAAAAAGTATGGTGCCTTGCAGTCCGACCAACCATTTCCAAGTCATTGTGCTTGCCTCCAGCGCGGACACATTTTTGGACGGAGACCGCTCTTTTATTAATACTATTCTCTTCACCTAGAAAAATATTTTTGAATTGGACCATACCAGCATTCGTGAACAATAGGCTGGGATCATTTCGGGGTACGAGGGGGCAACTTTGAACACGAATATGCTTTTTATCCTCAAAGTAATTTAAAAATTTTTCTCTAAGTTCGCTGCCAGTCATAGCTTTTGCTTGGTTTTAAAATATGGGTGTTTTGAGTATTGTACTATAGCGTTTGGATAGAAGCTTTTTGATTTTCAGTTTTCTTTATATTAAATAACTTTTGCTTTAAGGAGATCATGTAGGTGAATAATTCCATCAATCTTTTTCCCATTTGTACTAACAACCAGTGAAGTGATTGAATGTTTCTCCATTAGCTGAACGGCTTTTGTGGCCAAATTATTGTGTTCTAACCATTTTGGAAAACTATTAGATAGATCCCGTGCACGAATTTTTGATACATCTTTTTTATGTTCGATCATTCGCCGAAGATCTCCATCTGTGATAATTCCTTTGAGCTGTTTCTTTTTATCTACAATTAAAGTTACACCAAGTCGCTTTTGAGTCATTTCTGAGATGATCGTTGAGAGATCTGAATTTTCGTAAACAGTGGGTACTTGCTTTCCAGTGTGCATTAAATCTCCAATGGTAGTCAGCATTTTTCTCCCCAGACTACCACCAGGGTGGTTGTTCGCAAAAACCTCATCTTTGAATCCGTGTAATTCAAGATATGCAATGACAAGGGCATCTCCCATCGCTACCATTGCCGTAGTACTCGAGGTAGGAAGAAGCCCATTTCCTCCAGCTTCTTGCTTGACACCAACATCAAGAACGTAGTCACTGCGTAATGCCAGCGTAGATTTAAGGTTTCCTGTTATTGCTATTAAAGTGCAATTAAGACGTTTGAGGGTAGGGAGGAGTTTTATGATTTCCTCAGTTTCTCCACTGTTTGATAACGCAATAATAATATCGTTTTTAGAAATTAGACCGAGGTCACCATGAATAGCCTCTGCAGCATGCATATAAACTGCGGATAACCCAACGCTGGACATAGTTGCAGCGATTTTTTGCCCAATTAACCCTGATTTCCCCATTCCTGTGACAATTAATCGGCTTTTTTCATCACCCAATGCATGTACACTATTTGGGAAATCCGGCCCAAGGCGCTTAGCTAAAGAGGACACCGCATCACTTTCAATTTTTAAAACGCGTTTGGCTGTTTTTAAAATCGCACGATCTTGAATTTCTTTTCTTTTCAAGATACTCTTGTCCTTGGCCATAATATTCTTTAACTGTTTATTTTTAAAAGCTCTTAGGCGATCGGTTGAACGTTTTTTATACTAGCATAACTCTATTCGCTCAGCAATCCAAGTTGCTGAATTTATGTGGTTAATTTGATTTTTGGTTTGAGGTTTGCCAGCCAAAATATTTGTTAAAATTTTATCTTATGTCCAAACCCAAAACATTTTACTTGATAGACGGTTCTTCATACATCTTCCGTGCATTTTTTGGTGTGCGGCAACAACTTTCAACATCCAAAGGGTTTCCAACAAATGCTTTGTACGGATTTATAAATATGTTGCAAAAGGTAATTCGTGAGGAAAAACCTGATTATCTTGTCGTTGCATTTGATAGCCCTGAAAAAACATTTCGCCACAAGATATTTCCAGATTATAAGGCTAATAGGGATGCGCCCCCGGAAGAACTTTCTAAACAATTTCCTTATTTTGAGCCCCTTGTGGAAGCTTATGGTTTATCAAGTATTCGTCGACCCGGGTTTGAGGCTGATGACATTATTG
This sequence comes from uncultured Nitrospinaceae bacterium, assembly GCA_964584125.1. Classification (GTDB taxonomy): domain Bacteria; phylum Nitrospinota; class Nitrospinia; order Nitrospinales; family VA-1; genus Nitromaritima. The sequence goes on from CAZOYP010000122.1 coordinate 1,931, forward strand.
GAACGCTAGCTTTAAAAGGAAAGCAGGAAGGCTTGGGTGTAGTTATTGTCAGCGGTGATAAAGATATGATGCAGCTTATATCACCTAATGTACATATGTTAGACACCATGAAAAATAAAAAATTCATGGATAAAGAAGTCTTAGAAAAGTTTGGTGTGCCGCCAGATAAGGTTGTTGAGGTAATGGGTTTGATGGGCGATTCCAGCGATCACATCCCTGGTGTGACAGGAGTTGGTCCAAAAACAGCAGCTGAATTAATTCAAAAGTTTGGTTCCATAGAGTCCCTGTATAAACGTATTGATGAAGTAGAAAAGAAAAAAATTAAAGAGAAGTTGATGCGAGATAAAGATAATGCATTTATGAGCCGTGAGCTTGTTTCAATTGATACTGGAATGGATTTGGAATTTAATTTAGATCTAATGAAGCCAGGTAAAATTGATAGTAGCAAGTTAAAAAAAATGTTCGAAAAATTTGAATTTGTATCCTTTCTTGAAGGAATGCAGGGAGAGGTGAAAAACTCTCTTAAGGTCGACCGCTCAAATTATAAAACTATCTTGACCGAAAAATCACTCAACGATCTTATAAAATCCTTAGTGAAGAATAGGTCTTTTGCATTTGATGTCGAAACTACAAATAAGCGGCCAGTTTGGGCAAGGATGGTTGGTATCTCATTTTCATTTGAAGATGGAAATGCTTGTTACATTCCTTTGGCTCATAGGTATTTGGGGGCCCCGAATCAATTAGAGTTCAAAACTGTCTGCGAAAAACTAAAACAAATTTTCGAAGATAAGACTATTAAAAAGTGCGGCCACAATATCAAATATGATCTTATTGTTTTGGCTAATGAAAGTATTGCTTTAGATGGCTTAGATTTTGATACTATGATTGCTTCTTACGTTCTTAATCCGTCTAGCCGAGGTCACGGGTTAGATGCGCTCACTATGGAATATTTTGGGCACAAAAATATTACATATAAAGAAATGGTAGGTAGTGGAAATAAGGAAGTTGGCTTTGATGAAGTTGAGGTTGGCCCTGCAACCGAATATGCTGCTGAGGATTCAGATATGACTTGGAGACTCAAAGGAAAACTCCAGCCCCAACTCACAGATACCACACTAAAATTATATAAAGAAATTGAATTACCCTTGCTGGAGGTTCTTGCTGAAATAGAATTAAATGGTATTCATATAAATCGAAAACATTTATTAGAACTATCAAGCAAAATTGATAAGCAACTTCTTATTTTAAAAAAGGATATATATATACTTGCTGATGAAGAATTCAATATAAATTCTCCAAAGCAACTTTCTGTAATATTATTCGAAAAGCTAAAACTACCGGTAATTAAAAAAACAAAAACTGGGTATTCTACTGACGTCTCAGTGCTTGAATTGCTAGCTCAAGAACACAAACTTCCTGAGCAGATCCTTTCCTATCGTCAGCTAGCTAAACTCAAGTCAACCTACGTGGATGCTCTTCCAGGGGAAATTTTTAAAAATACAGGGCGAGTTCATACTTCTTTTAACCAAACAGTTGCAGCTACTGGGCGATTAAGTAGCAGCAATCCTAATCTTCAGAACATACCTATTCGGTCTGATATGGGAAGGGAAATACGTAAAGCCTTTGTTGCGGAGAATGATAACATGCTTTTATCTGCTGATTATTCACAGATTGAGTTGCGAATTCTTGCTCATCTATCAAAAGATAAGGCTTTGAAAAATGCTTTTGATAAAGGCGAAGATATACATGCACGAACAGCTGCAGATATTTTCGGGAGTTCTCTTGATAAAGTTGATGAAAGCTCACGACGCATGGCAAAGGCTGTTAACTTTGGAATTATTTATGGTCTCAGCGCCTTTGGGCTTTCACGTCAGCTCAATATTAGCCGGAAGGATGCTAAGGATTTTATTGATCAGTATTTTTCATTATATAGCAAGGTTAAGGGTTTTATGGATAACACAATTTCTGAGGCTCGTGAGTGTGGCTATACCTTGACTATGTTTAACCGTCGAAGGTACTTACCTGATCTTAAAAGTGATAATAGGCA
>CAZOYP010000123.1:0-3702 GCA_964584125.1 uncultured Nitrospinaceae bacterium
CATCCAACGCCCCTATCATAACCCAAAAGATAGAACCTATTATCCAAAAAATAATAAATATGGAACGTAAACCTGTATTTCGTCCTTCCATTATCATCAACTCAGACAAGTGATATTGCTATTATCCTCCACCTGCGGCTAAAAAACCAACAGACTTTATTGAAACTCACGTAATTTTTATTTTAAACCATTTAATCTAAGTTTGCTTTGTTACGAGAAGAAGCGACGACGAGCACAACCCCACTAACTGCAATAATACCACCTAAATAACCGTGCCAACTGATATTTTCTGCTGGAATCAGCTCGATGCTAAAAGCATTCAACGCCCACATTCCACTTAAAGTAATAAGCGGATTCAATGTAATAAGTATACTAATAAGACTGAGGGGAATACATTCGACCGCTTTGGCTAAAGCTCCATATGCCAACAAGGTATTTAAACCTAAAATAATGAGAAAAAACCACCCCATAGCATCACCCTTAATGAACTCATTCCATTCGGCTAATGGAATTAAAACAATCATACCAATAGCATATATAAGAAGGTTAATTGACTGCGCAGAATATTTTACACTCAGTTGTTTTTGACAAATCATATACAGAGTCCATAAAGTAGCTGCGAACAATACCCACTTATTTGCGATGGGATAGCTAGGGTTGTCTACTGCATTTCCCGATCTATCTAAATAAAAAAGGTAAAACCCAATTATTGCTATCGCTATACCTACCAACTGCTTTAACCTAATAGTTTCTTTAAAAAAAAGGACTCCAACAATAACCAGAAGAAGAGGAGCAACTTGAATGATAATTGCAGCATTCGAAGCTCCACTTAAATGAACCCCTTTAGTCATCCCAAAATAGTTTGTAGCTAGAGCAGCGCCACCTAGTATTCCCAAAATAGGTGGATGGCGTAAAACCTTAAAATCCGAACGGGATATTAAAAGAAATAAGAATAGAACTAAAAATGAAAAGAAAAAACGAAACCAAGCAATAGTCCCTGCAGAGTAGTAATTAAGTCCAAGTTTAAGAAATATAGGCAACACTCCCCAGAGAGAAACGGTGACCATAACCATTAAGATTCCTTTTAAATATGAATCAGAATGAGTGGTGGGTTTGTTCAATTTAGATTGGAAAACTGCTCAAGAATGGAGAGCCCAAGAGTTTGACTTTTTTCCGGATGGAATTGAAATGCATATATATTGTTATGCTGGATCCCGGAAACGAATTCAATTCCATGGTGGGTAACTGTGGCTATGATTTCTGAATTTTTAGGCACCACGTAGTAAGAATGCACAAAATAAAAATATGGTGCGTCGCCCACCTCTTCAAATAGAGGTAAGTCCTTTTTTACTTTAATTTGATTCCAACCCATATGAGGAATTTTAAGAGAAGATCCTTTTTTCGGATCTGCTCCCACATTGGTAAACTTTACAACTTTACCGGGGAGAATACCTAATCCATCCACAGGTCCATACTCTTCACTTTCTTCAAAAAGGACCTGTAAACCAAGGCAAATACCAAGAAATGGTTTCCCATCATCTATAAACTTACGAATGGGATCGACAAGTTTCAATTCTTTCAAGTTCGCCATGCAGTCTTTGAAAGCACCTACACCTGGCAATACAACGGAATCGGCATTTAGAATTAAATCAGGATCATGACTCACTACTACCTTAGCACCTACAAACTCTAGGGCCTTTTGGACAGAGCGAAGGTTTCCCATGCCGTAATCAATTACGGCAATCATTACAATTTCCCCTTAGTTGAAGGCACCTGGTCGGTCCGGTTATCTAAGGAGCAGGCTGTATCAAGTGAACGCGCAAAAGATTTAAATAGAGCCTCAACAACATGGTGGAGATTTTCCCAGTAAGGGCAGTTCATGTGGAGGGTGATACCGGCATTGATAGCAAAGGCCTGAAAAAATTCAGGCACTAACTCGACATCAAACTCACCAATTTTAGACTTTGGAAACTTCGCATTAAACACAAAGTATCCGCGTCCGCTAATATCGATAACAGTTTGTGCAAGTGCTTCATTGAGCGGTGCCTGAGTATCTGCAAAACGACGAATTCCCTTTTTATCGCCTAGTGCACTGGCGAAAGCTTCTCCAAGAACAATCCCTACATCTTCAACCGTATGGTGATAATCAATATGAATATCTCCTTTTGCCTTTAGCTTAAGATCAAAGTATCCATGACGGGACAATTGTGAAAGCATGTGATCCAAAAAAGGAATTGCAGTATCGATTTCACCCTCCCCCTGACCATCTAGGTTAAGGCTGATTTCTATTTCAGTTTCTTTTGTAGATCGTTTGATTTGTGAGGTTCTAGCCATTAGCAGTTTGTGCAGCTACAGATTTCTTAACAGCTTTTTTAATTTCGTTATTCCCATTTCCAGAAGGTTTCGAATTTATAGTTGCGTTGATAAACGAACAAATCGTTTCGAACATCCCCTCTGGATCAAGTTTTAAGTCTTTTTTGATTATTCCCGGTGCCCCATGCTCAACAACAATATCAGGCACGCCTATACACTTTATCTTTAGTGGAATGTGCTCATCAAAATCTTGCAGAACTTCCAGGACAGCAGAACCAAAACCTCCTTGGACGGAATGTTCTTCGGTTGTTACAATACAACCTGTTTTGTTTGCATATTCCGTAATAAGGTTTTTATCAACAGGCTTGGCAAAACGTGCATTAATAACAGCGGCGCTCAGCCCGCTTTCTTCAAGCATGGCGGCTGTTTTCATTGATGGATCAACCATTGCTCCAAAAGCAACTATAGCCAAGTCCTTTCCATCTTTTAACACCTCACCTTTGCCAATCTCGATTTCTTTAATTTCCTCATCTATTTCAACGCCAAGACCATTACCCCTTGGATACCTTAAAGCAGAAGGCCCAGGGTGATAAACAGAAGTTTTGAGCATATGCCTTAACTCATTTTCATCTTTTGGGGCCATCACCACCATATTGGGTAAAGTACGCAAGTAAGCGATATCAAATAATCCCTGATGTGTCGCACCATCCTCTCCAACAATTCCGGATCTATCCATCGCAAAGGTAACGGGAAGGTTCATTCCGACAATGTCATGAACTATCTGGTCATAGGCTCTTTGCATAAATGTTGAGTAAATAGCGATAACTGGGTGAAATCCTTCAATTGCCAAAGCTCCTCCATACCCCACGCCGTGTTGTTCTGCCATACCAACATCGAAGGTACGTTCCGGGAAAACCTTGCCAAACTTACTAATACCTGTGCCATCAGGCATGGCCGCAGTAATGCCTATAATTTTTTCATCTTTCCTAGCTAACTCAATCAAGGTCTCAGCAAATACATTTGTGTATGCAGGAGGCGACTTCTTACCTTTTTTAAATTCTCCAGTTGCAATATCAAAGGGTTTCGCTCCATGCCACACATCGGCCTTCTCTTCCGCAATTTCGTATCCTTTTCCTTTGCGGGTAATTACATGAATTAGAGTCGGTCCTTTAAGATCACTTGCGGCACTTAGGTTATCTATCAATAAATCCGTATCGTGACCATCTATAGGACCCATATAACGAAAACCGAGATCTTCAAATAATCGCCCCGGGATAAACATCCCCTTCACAGCATCATCTACGCGATGAGCATAGTCAGAAACTTCTTTACCAATTCCGGGAATGGAGAGAAGCATTTGATCTACTTCTTTCTTGAATTTCGTCATAA
>CAZOYP010000124.1:0-3558 GCA_964584125.1 uncultured Nitrospinaceae bacterium
ATACGTCTTCTAAATCGCCTTCGTCAGTTGAAATATCATATATTTCCATTCCCGCACTTTTGATTTTACTTATTATTTCATCTATTTTATGTTTTTTCTTTTCGTATAAAGCGATTATTTCATTATTTTCCTTGTATGAAAATTTTTTCAGAAGACCGTTCAACTTTGCAGCCCATTTTCTCTAGAACATTGAGAAACCCAGCATCCCCTTGAACACTTTTAGAATTAAGGCCAATTAAAGTTACTTCTCCCTGGGTAATTGCAGCTGCGGCAAGAAAGTAGGATGCACTCGACCAGTCTGCTTCTATAGCATAGTCCATTGCACGGTAGCTTTGACCTTCTGAAATGTGGAACCGAGTGTGATCTTTACATTCAACACTTACCCCAAAGGTTTTCATGATGTCGAGCGTTATATCCGCATAGGGTTTGGAAGTAAGTTCACCCATAATATTTATAGTGGTTTCATTTTCAAAATAAGGTGCAGAAAGCAGGATAGATGTGAGGTATTGACTGCTATTGTTTCCAACAAGATTGACTTCTCCTCCAGCAATACCCCCCCCTGTAATTTCCAAAGGAGGGCAGCCATTATTTTTTAACGATCGCACGTTGACACCTATTTGATTGAGTGCTTTTAGTAAATCTGAAACGGGTCGCTCCAGCATCCGTTTTTCTCCTGTAAGTTGAGTTTTTCCAGGAGCAAGAGCTGCGAAAGTTGTTAAAAAGCGCATGGTAGTTCCGGCAAGGCCGATAGAAATTTTTTCTTGCGGACATTTTATTTGTCCATCCGTTCCTGAAACTAACAAGAAGCAATCTTCCTGTTTGACCGAAATACCAAAGTGCCCCAAGGCCTGACGCATATATTTTGTATCGTCGCTAAACAGTGGATTGCGTAAGGTCGAAGTCCCCTTGGCAAGCGCTGCTATCAAAAGAGCCCGATTGGTGTAGCTTTTTGAAGCTGGACATTTAATTGTCGCAACAATTTTTCCTGCAGGATTGATTTTTTTCAAAAAAAGCCTCCATGGTTAAAGTTGAACTATAGCATAGTCATGAAACTTCAAAGGTCTTTGAAACTGGAGGATTGAGTCTTATAGGAGTGGCTTGTTTCAATAGATGTGTTTTGCTATCATCTTTATAGTGGTCGCAAAACGTTAAACTCCTTAAAGCTTTTTATATTCACTGTTTACCCAGTCTTTGTTATGGGTGATGACTCATTTAAAAATAAGAAAAAAACTCTTTGGAAACGCCTCTATCAATGGTGGCATGATAAGGGTGAGGTAGAACAAAAACGCCTCAAATCTTTTATTCCACTTACTTTGTATACAGCTGCGATTATTTATGGGGTGATCTACCTCTCTATTCTCAATACGGTCAATCGAGGTAAAGGGATGGATGCTATCAAAACCTGGTACGGTGGTGATCGATCGGAAATAGTCAAAGCACTTGAGGAAGAGAAGGAATATTTAGAAAACAGTTTTCAAAAAATGATTCGAAAAAGAGTTTCTGGAGGCCGATAGTTTGGTCAAAAAAACCGCAACTAAAATATAGAATTTAAAGTAGTTTTTGGCTGTACTTCCTGTAAGGTAGTGTAATAGTTTTCAAGGTACTAAGATAAATAAAAGTTTTTAATTATTTTTTTAAAGCGGAGATTTTTTTCTTTCAAATATGGTGCGATGTAATGAAACGCTTAGTTTATACATTTAATATGTTCTATCTCTTTGGTCTCTCCTTATGGGTTGGGGGTATGTTCCTGCTCGGAATTTTGGTGGAGATTATCGTAAGGATCAAACTTAAAGAGCAGCCACTGCTGGCTAGCAAAGTCATGAACACCATCATGGATGTGTTTAATATTGAAATTATTTATACTTGCATCGGGTTTATTGTTACGGCCGAGCTAATTAAGCTATTGGTAGGTAAGTTTAGTGACCTCGAGTTTGAGCTTGGCGTTACTAAACGCAAGTACGTTAAAGAATGGATCCTTGGAATTATGATTGTACTGGCAATTTATATGGGAAGTTTCCTGCGACCAGAAATGCACGAAGTGGACAAGTTAAAAAAAGCCAGTCCAAGTGATCAGAAACTGCAGATCCGCTTCGATCGTTTTCATTCGAAATTCGTCAATATCTATTCAGTTAACATGATTCTAGGGTTATCACTTCTTTACATTCATGGCAAGGAGATGACTAGGTTTCGGCAAAGCTCCAATAAAACTTATGAGTGAAAGCTCTTTCACCCTAAGTACCTTTTTCGCCTGAATTCATGATTGTTCGCCTATTATTTTTCTTTCTAATTTGTTTTTTTTCGCCAACCTCTGTAGTGTCTGCAATGCATGCTGGAGAAAGGCATAAGGAAGGCTTGCCTGAGAGTCTGCAGAAAGCCCCAGCCGAGAGCCTTTCTTTAAAGAAAAATAATTCCCAGATGATTCAAGTTCCGGTGGGAAATTTTAAAATGGGGTCGAGTTTTGTTGAAAATAAACAGCATTTGAAAAAGTGTCGTAAGCATGACAAGTCTTGCCAGTTATGGTGGTTTAGTGATGAGTACCCCGATAGGCTTATTTTTCTTGATAGCTATTGGATCGACATTTATGAAGTAACCAATGAAAAATACCTTGAGTTTGTTTTAGCAACTGGGCATCGTTTCGCTCTTGACGAAACTTGCGAGTCGGATAAATGCCGTGAAGGGAATTTATGGGAGGGAGCATCATTTCCTCCTAGAATTAAACACCAACCAGTAACCCAAGTGAGCTGGAACGACGCAGACGCTTATTGCAGATGGAGAGGAAAAAGGCTTCCCTCAGAAGCAGAATGGGAAAAGGCGGCGAGAGGCCCAAGTGCAAGTTTATACCCTTGGGGGAGGGGGTCACCTAAAAACCGAGCTACTTATGGTAGAAAATGGCGTGGTGTTTTCACCATGACAGACGTGGGTACTTACTCTCAAGGAGCCTCCTTGTATGGTGTGTATGATATGGCAGGAAATGTTTGGGAGTGGGTAGACGACTGGTATGACCTGAAATATTACAATTGGGGTCGTAAAAAAAACCCAAGAGGTCCTGCAGAAGGTAAGTTTAAAGTAGTACGAGGCGGTTCCTGGGTCAATTATCCCGATACCTTGCGTAGTTCCCTTCGTCGATGGAGTCAGCCTGAAGTAAGATTTAACGATACCGGATTCCGATGCGCTAAAGATGGCAATCTATGAAACCAAAAAGAGCAGATGAACTAACTAAACAAGAAAGAGAAAACCTTTCTTCATATATTTCAGATGTTGATGCTGATGTGTTTGTGATCAGTAACCTTAATCCAGAGGTAGTTGGTGCAGCTCTTGCGCGCTACAGTCGAGCGCCAACCGGATTAAAGGAGACGGTGGTGCGTGAGTTCCTTAATCAGGATGGAACGCCCAATGAAATTAAGGGGACGGAGCTTATTGATAGAGTGGTTAATAAGTATGGAGATGAATCTGTGGCGGAACTTGCAGTTGCTCCCCTTTGTATTGAAAATGTTTCCAACCTAATGACTAAGATTATTGAGGATTGTAGAATAGGTGGTTCGCCAATTGAAGAGTCTA
>CAZOYP010000125.1:0-3412 GCA_964584125.1 uncultured Nitrospinaceae bacterium
CACCGCGAAAGCAAAGCCCTTCCCTTGGCTCTCCAACGTGCACGGCACGTGAAGGTTTGTGAAACACCACCTGATATTACACAGGCCTGGTGTTTCGAGACATTTCGGCAACAGAATTCAGGGTTATGAGACTCAAATTTTGAGGCTCATGATCCGTCTCCTGGCCGTTTTCTCCATGTTACGCACGGAGGTCTCATGTAGCCGGATTATCATTATGATTATCCGGAAATCTATTTCAATAAAATATTATTTTTATTATAAAATTTATTAAACACTATTCTTGATGTCATTACATCAATTTAAAAAAATTTTCAAATCCGCAAAATTTCAACTATTCTTGGTATTAAGAACCTTGCGCAGTTTTTGTTCGGCACGTTTAAATTTTTCATGATCTTTTTGTTGCTCATCTTCCGTAAGATGAGTACCACTCGTTATGGAATTCGGTATCCGTTTTTTAATCTCTGTTTTTAAATGATCCAAATTATTATCAAGACGAAGACTCTTCAACAGCGGTGGAATTTTAAATGATATTTTACGGTAAGCCCCTAATCCTGAATTCCTAGCAGCTACATCAATCATAGCTAAAGCATGGTTTAGATTGGTCTCATCCACCACAATGTCAGGAGTTACGGCCGAAGAAAATGTATGCGCATGCTTTCGCATCTGGCGCAAGAGTGTTGATTTATCCATCATTTTTGATTTTTACCTTTCGTTGATTGAACATTGGAAAAATTTGCATCTTAATTTTACAAATAGAGTGACGATATATTTTAAAAATCTGATTGTTACTTATGGTTAAATACAGTATTCACTTTCATTTCTTCTATCTTACAAATTCATACTCACGTTCTAATTGTGCTGTCCGAACCTGATAATGTTTGTACCAGCTTGATCGGCCTTTATTTTGTGCTTCCAGATGTTTTTCATGGTATTTCCAATTCCTGTCAGCTATTTCCACATGATCCTTGTTCATTTCGGTTTGGACAGAAGTTAAAAATTCACACATATTCGGGGTATTATTCCACAAATATTTTTTTCGAAATTCCATTTCACTCCTACCTAACGCCTAACGAGGCACTTCCCAGCAAGACAGTTTTATCATCCTTGCTGTCTCACCAGAAAGTGACCAAGGAGGAACGGTTAACGCACCACCAAATCTAGGGGGTGACTCGAAAGTCGTTTACATCCAGAATCCGTCACTATGACGGTATGTCCAAAACACATAGCATTCCCAGAGGCACTGTCCATCAAAATCATGTGAAGAAAAAACACCATATTTATTTCAACAATCACTTGATTGCCGTGATAGAACATAGGCCAGTCCATCCAGTTTGGCGCAAAAGTTGCCCCCAAACTGTATCCGGTTGCATTCAACCGGTGGTTCTGCATTCCAGCACTATCACAAGAATGAGCGTAAGCATCAAAAACCTCGCCGATGGCTTTACCGGGATGCAAAGCTGATTCACAAGCCTCCATTGCCTCAAGACAAACCTCGTGCATTTCCCGGTGCTGTTCAGTCACCAGGCCCACTGGTATTGTGCGCATCATCGCTGCGTGGTAATGGCGATAAGCTCCAGCCCACTCCAAAGTAATCTGGTCTTTGGGACTCAGTTTTCGTCTTCCAGAATAATAGCGGCAAAGCAAAGCATTATCACCGGATCCGATTATAAACTCGTTACTCGGGTAATCTCCTCCGCCACGAAATACTGCACCTTGCATAGCAGCCAGTAGCTCGGCCTCATCGCATCCATTCTTCACTAAGCGATGTGCCTCATATAGAGCTTCATCTGCCAACTCAGCAGCCTTCTGGACATAGACCAATTCTTCCGGACTTTTCACGACCCGCAGAAGATTCACCAGATTGGAGGCATCTATTAACCGGCAAAAACCATCCATAGCGCAATCCAGTATTTTCCCATTTTTGGCGGTCAAGCCGTAAGAGTCGTATTCCACTCCAAGTCGTTTCCCAGCACAACCGCATTCCTGTAAAATATCCTTGAGTTGTAAAGCAGGATTTACATCCTGTCCATCCACCCAGATCCGGATATCTTCGATGATAGAAGTATGACGTGCCTGCCGTAAATCCGGTGCTCTAGTCAGTAGTATCATTTTCCCGTCTCCCGCTAGGTAAAGACACTGAAAAAATACATAACCGAATGTGTCATAACCCGTCAGATAAAACATGCTTTCTTGCCGAAACAGAAGCATCCCCTCCAAGTCATTTTCAGCCATCAACTCCTGTAAACGATTGAGTCGATTTCGAAACTCTTTGATTTCAAAATGTAGAGACATATTCCTCAACTGTAACTGGATAAAGAGTATCTCAAAAGGCACAGAGGAAATATGACAATCACTCTTCCTTGAAACACAAAAACTACAGACTTCTCCTTACATTACGGATTTCTGCCAGTTCAATTCGCCACAAAAAATACGGATTTCTCCTATCATTACTGGTTCCCGCCAGTTCAATTCGTCACAAAAACAACGGACTTCTCCTATTCATTACGGATTTCTGCCTCTTCAATTCGCCACAAAACTATGGACTTCTCCTAACATTACGGATTTATGTCAATTCAATTTGTCATAAAAATAATATTTATATTATAAAAATGGAAACACCCCACCTCAATTATGTTCTTCAAACATATCAATCTGCCAAGACCACACCCCGTAGTTAGAAAACAGGACTTCTTTACGAATGAATGCACTACTCGAAACAATACGTCTCAACATGTAACATTCAGCCATAACAATGGTGGGATGGTTCCCAGCACAGCGAACAAATCACCACACAACATCCCAGTTCACGAATATTACCCGCAGGGATTCTCTAATGAGAAATATCCAGAGTCAACTGGAAAGTTTTCTGAGTTATCCCCAATACCACTGTTGAAACAATAAGCCACGGATTACTTCCCGGGCGGAGATTTTCACAGGGTGGATTGCACCGTTGTTTATTGAGTCGACACAAAGATGCTCACCCTATCCTCCTTTACAGGAAAATATTATGGCCGATGGTTCAGCAAACAGGGGTAGATCCCCCATGGGAGCTTTCGCCAGATTAAGTTTTCAAAGAGCTTCCATTCCATTTCAATTCCGGTGTGCGGTCAAACACCCACACGATGGCCTTAAAATGGCGGCTTAGCATTATTAAGCAGGGCTTTCACGAAAAATTTGAAAGCCTCGAGCTTGATAATTCTTCAAGGCATAAGGATGATCGAGGCTGCAGGTATGTACCCAAACCCGCTTTGCTTTCATCTCCCATGCTTTCTCAACGGCTGCGGACAACAACCCGCCACCTAACCCTTTACCAATAAAAAATGGCAGCAAGCCAAAATAAGCAATTTCGACTGCCCTATCAAGGGAATTCAATTCAAAATAACCAGCGGGAGTGCCATGAAAAAGCAACATC
>CAZOYP010000126.1:0-3310 GCA_964584125.1 uncultured Nitrospinaceae bacterium
GTAGCGGATGAATCAATTCTCTGGCTAATCCATATTTATCATCGGGATCCTGTTCCACTATTCCGGCCAATGGTGCTCCAGCCAGTGGTCCCATATCTCCGGTAAAAGCACGTTTATATTCCTGGTTTGTTACCAAACTGGTGATCTCACCACCGCATATAAAAACAAAATGTCCAGCTTCTTCTTTTCCAAGATATTCTTGTAAAAACAACCCTTCTGCATAGTCCACCTGCTCGATCCAACCAAGCGTATCTTCCGAACTTTCACAGATAATGGCGTGGATAGGGCTGAATGGCGAGCAAATAGGATTTTTCAAAACATATGGCCTTGGATCGTCATGCATCAATTGACGAGCCTCAATTCGATTCTGTACATGGTGGAAGGCTGGGACTGGGATGCCGTATTGCCGGCACAAATCTGAAGACTCCTGTCGTGAGATTTCGATGCGCATAGCATCACCGACAGGACTAAAAATTGGCCATCCGCACTTTACCAAATCAGCTGCCCAGGGTTGTTCAGCCCAAGCTACTGCATGCGGTATAATGAGATCCGGTTTAAATTTTTCAATCAGGGACAACGGAGATGGGTGATCTTCGGCGTTCCACGTTTGACCGGCAATTTTGGGGCCGAAATGGCTATAAGGTCTGGTCAAGTAACAGGTGGTTTCGGCACCATTTTCCTGAAGGATGGTTTGTACTGCATGTGCAAAAGCACCCACTCCCAATACCATCACACGAGAAGTCATAGTAATTTCAATCCACAAGAATGTCCAGAGTTTGCCAATATTATAGAAATTGATTCCATCAAAGCTGGGAATTCTGAGCTGTTAGCTATTATTGTTTCGCAAAAAGTCATAAACTGCTGGAAAATAAATTTGACTACACAGAGTCACAGAGAATGGTTTGTAAAATTTTCTTTCTATGTAGCCACAGTAGCTTTGTGATGATTTTATGCATTTTTAGATTTGTTAAGATTGCATCAGATTTTGTCAAAAATTCTTATTTGATTGAGTACCGATACTAACATATAAAGTAACGTTCTCCAAGTCGTCACTTATTCCTAAAAGATTGCCGTTTCAGGAAAATCTATCGTAATTGACTTGAACACCCTCAGTTGTTGTATTAGTCTTGCACAGTTTTTAGAAGGTTTGATCCAATAAAAAAATACGCTTAAGTGGCCAGGTTTTAAATTCAGGTCTGCATTAATTTGCCAACAAAATTGTCGAAAATTATTCTTTTCTACTCCTCATGAAAGATCTTACTTTATCCGTGTATTCCAATCCTTTTTGAGGCAAGTCCCTTTGCAAAATACTCCCATGGTCAACAAACATACAGTATGGTGGCTTTCCGGCATAATGCTGCTTGGAGCCATTTTACGTTTGTCTATATACAACTTGCATCCTCTGTTTATGGATGCGGCGTATTATGCTTCGCTGGGACTTTCCATTTCAGAAGGCGACTATCTGTTTCAAGTTAACCAGATGAGCGACAAACCACCTTTATTTTTTTATGTACAAGCTCTTTTTTTCCAATTTCTTGGCATCTCTGAATCTGTTGCGGTACTACCAAGTTTTATAGGCGGAATGATGGGGATAGGTATAATCTATTTGTTAGGAAGGGATTTAAAAAACCATGTTGCGGGTATACTAGCAGCTTTCCTTTATGCAATTTCTCCTGGTAGCGTGATACTTTCAGTAACGGGTATCATTGACTCTCTGTTCATGGCAGTCACAATGCTGTCTTTTTGGACATTACGTCATCGTCGTTATTACTGGACGGGTTTATTGATCGGAATCTCTTTCGGGATGAAGCAAACTATCCTTTCCTTTGGGCCACTCTATCTCCTCTGTCTAATAATTCTTGAGTTTCATAATCATTCTTGGAAAGAATCTTTTCATTCTGTCACAAAATCAGTTTTTAAAATGATGCCCGGTTTTTTTACAGTTTTTCTCCCAGTACTATATTGGAGTATGTTTTTAACTAGTGAGAGGATGAAACTGTTCAAATATACAACAGATTTTATATCAGGGGTAAATGATCCACAATTTGTTGGAACATCTCTTGGTCGCCTTTCGTTTTTGCAACGATGCTTAGGCGAGGTCGTTGGTTTGAGTTGGCACTGGGTCATTGGATTTTTGGTGCTATCTATACTTTTGTTTCTTGGAAAAATGTATCAGAAATGGTACTCCCAAAAAATCATTGAATTAACAGAAAAACTGCTTTTTTGCTTCAATCTGTTCATAATATTTTTTTTCTTCTTGCTGATTTTTGTAGCTCACAAATTCTCAGCGTGGTGGTATGTTTTCCCAGTTTTCCCTTTTCTAATTTTGACTGGAAGCATTACTTTATTGGAAGTGGTAAATACTAGATATTTGAGTTGGAATAGAAATGTTAGAGATAAAATTGTGATCGGCATCTTGGGAGTGATAGTTTTAATAGGTACCGTTCCCAATGCTACTGAGAGAGTTCGTAAAACCGGTACGGCTTTGAAGAATGTCACTTATCAAGGGGCGGAGGAGGCTGTGAAAGAAATAAAACCATATTTGATGAAAGGAGAAAGTTTTCTTTTTGAACAGGATCTAAGTTGGATGTTACGCTATTATCTCTTTGGAGAAAAATACAGGAGCCTTCACTATGATTTTGGTGATCAAAATATGGAAAACATGAAAGGTATGCTTTTTCAAGAACCATACACTAATTATTATTTGTTGCTTCATCGTAATCGCCAAGATGATATTGTGCCGATTAGTAAAACGTTGTCGCCGGAATATAGAATAGAGAAAATTTTCCATAGTTCTGGAGATTACTTCCACTTTTTTAAAATCGTTCCTGTTTTTCCAGAATCTCTTAAAAACACACAAAAATTACCTGGGGAGTGGGGGGAAGGATGGGAAACTTGGTGGTATGACATCCTCATTAGCAAGTGGCCAGAAGCAAGAAACATAGAAATTACCAGTCATAGGAATGAGACAACTGGGCAATTTGAGGTTAAGTTGGTGGCGGAGCAAGTTCCATTTAAAAATGTACTAGTCAGTAGGATGAAGGTCTCAATCCAATCTCCAAAACCAAATGTTCCCCTTTCACTGTTTTACAACTGGCCTGTTTTCCGAGAGCACCAAGGTATTACAATGCAATTAAAGATAGATGGAAAAAACATGGAAAGATCTTTGTTAGAACGGTTTCAACAGCTGAACAAAATTAAATTTCGCACAGAACAATCTCTAACAAATATTCAAGCATTTGGCCAAGTAGGAAATACCTCACTAGAAGTAGAAACTGATGTCCATTTGAGATTGGAGCCCGGGCTTGTT
>CAZOYP010000127.1:0-3305 GCA_964584125.1 uncultured Nitrospinaceae bacterium
ATATGTTTGCGTCAGTTCCTCTTCAAGCGGCATTTCTGAAGAAGTCAGAGCATCAAAAACCTCCATTTTTGCATAAGCCATCAAAACGGAAAGAACTGGACGCGGCATCGGTTTATCCGCATGTTCCAACTGATCGAGTTCTGCAAATGTGGGAATATACTCGCTTCGTCCATTCATACCTTGCTCCTGGAGATGTGTAATCATTTTACGGAACAAACGAAAATTTTGGTTGGAGCGAATGCTGTCCATGGAAATCAAGCGATGCTGCCCGCGATTATTTGCTAAAACCAGATCTGAGACCTCATCCGTTGCTGATGCAAGTAGAGCATTACGCTCTTCCTTTGATTCTAAAAAGCCACCGCGGAGCATCTGCTGGAGCAGTATTTTCAGATTGACCTCATAATCCGACATGTTGACTCCCCCAGAGTTGTCAACGGCATCTGTATTCATGCGAACTCCGTTGTTGGAAAGATCTATACGCGCCAACTGAGTCAATCCTAAATTAGCTCCTTCACCTATAACCTTCGCATGACATTCAGAAGTGTCAATTCGCACAGCATTGTTTGCCTGGTCTCTCACCTGAAAATGACTTTGAGTAGTGGTTTTAATATATGTACCAATGCCGCCAAACCATAGTAAATCAACGTTCATTTGTAATATAAGGCGTACAACCTCCTCACCTTTTAAACTATCTGCATCTGTGCCAAGTAGGACTTTTACTTCCTCAGACAATTCAATGGACTTTGCGTAACGTTCATAAATCCCCCCCCCGGAACTGATTAATTCTTTGGAATAATCCTTCCAAGTTGAACGCGGTAAGTCAAAAAGACGTTTACGCTCATGCCATGAAGTTTCAGGTTCTGGATCTGGATCTATAAATATGTGCATGTGGTTGAATGCAGCCTGCAAAAGTAGCTTTTTACTCTGCAGCATCCCATTTCCGAAGACATCCCCGTTCATATCTCCCACCCCCATTACGGTAGTGGGCTCAGTCTGAATGCAATGCCCAATTTCCTTAAAATGCAGCTTAACACACTCCCAGCCGCCACGAGCTGTGATCCCTTCTTCTCTGTGATCATAACCAACAGAACCTCCAGAAGCAAAGGCATCACCCAACCAGTAATCATATTTTTCAGAAACTTCGTTGGCAATATCAGAAAAAGTGGCAGTACCTTTGTCTGCAGCAACAACCAGATATGGATCTGGATCATCATACGAAAGTACATTACTAGGAGTCTGGATCTTGCCCTGTGCGTCCAAATTGTCGGTTATTTCCAACATTGCGCTGATGAAGCGCCTGTATTGTTTTTTTGACTCAATGATTGCTTCATCACGCGTTGCCTGCAGGTTTTTCAGTACAAATCCTCCTTTTGAACCAACTGGAACAATCACCACATTTTTAGTTTGCTGCGTTTTGACCAGTCCCAGAATTTCTGTTCTGAAGTCATCCGGACGCTCCGACCAGCGAAGTCCTCCTCTGGCAACCGGTCCAAAGCGCAAATGTAGACCTTCCATTCCAACATCATGGACATATATTTCCTTGAAAGGCACTGGGACTGGCATTTGTTCTATTTTTCTGGAATCGAGCTTAACGGAAATTCCTGTTTCTGCAGAATCTTTTGGCAGATAATAATTGGTACGCAACGTGTTTTCAATCAACTCAAACAAACGGCGTAAAACTTCATCATCTGTAACTTGTTCTACTTTTTCAAGACCCTCAAGAAACTCCTGCTTCTTCTGAGGCAACAATACCTCCTGGCGATATGCCAGATTTCCGTAGGTGGGTTCGGAAGAAAACCGACAGGCAAATGTTTCTAACAACAGGCGAGAGCAGAGAGGATGCCTTAACAAAACCGCATTTATTGTCTCACGGGTCAGTGGGGCACTCAGTTGCAGAATTAGATTTCGATAAAGCTGAAGCACATTGATTTCCCGCCAGGCCAAATTTGCCAGCAGAGCAAGACCATTCAAGGGATCGTTTTCTGTTTTGTACTGGAACACCTTCTTAATTATTGCTGCCAGCAGTGGCTTGTACCGCTCCTCATCGATATTGCCCCTATCGTTACGAACCACTCGAAAAGACTGAATAAAGCCTAAGGTTTTATCATCGTTACCGATCCTCGTTGCTAATTGATCAATAACGTGCAGTCCGAGATTTTGCAGGACAGGCATGATCTCTATCAAATGAATTTTTTCTATACTGTAAACATAAAGCAGCGAAACCGACTCGATCGCTAATGACGGAAGAGTAAACGGTTTCAAGTCAAATTGAATATTATCTTGGGGTGTCAGCAACTCCAAGTACTGAATATTTTCCAGGGCTTCCTGAGTTTCTACCCGGGCACGATAATGTGAAGGCATCATGGGGACATAACGTTCGTACAACAGTACCCCTTCTTCTCCGTGGTGCTGACGGCGAAGCAGTTCACGCAGCTGGATTTCCCATGGTTTAATCAGTCCACTGATTTCACTCTCAAGCTGCAACAAATTAAAATTCTGCAATTCACTTTTTCCATGTAAGTCTTCTAGCAACTCAAATTCAATGTGTAAACGTGATTTTTCACTTCCGCGTGCTTCAAACCAGTCATACTGCTGATGTGGGATCTTTGCCCTGAGTAAAGTTACAGTTTGTTCAATCGTTTCCTCAGAAAAAAGTGAGGTGGGCATCACCACCATCAATTTCAACACACCCGATACTCTCGTTTTTATCTGAAAACAATGAAGGTTGTTTGGATTATTGACTGAAAGCAGTCCATCACAAACCTGTATCAGTTCCTTCCTTGATGAACGGAATAACTCTGATTTTGGTGTTGCACTGAATATCCTGACTACCTCATTATAGTCATAACTATTCACCAGCATGTTCCTGTTTTCGAAAATATAGTTCATCTTCTGATGAATCAGAGGTGTTTCGGTATTTTTTACGTGAAGTGAACTTCCCCTGAGAAGGCCCAGAAAAACATGTTCAACCATTCCCAGTTCTTCATCTGGAACTCTTAGGCTCATCATCATCAAATTCTCAAAACGTAAAACGGGGCTGGTGAAACGTATCCGGTCCAGCGCGAAGGGGAATTCTGAGCGACGACGCTTGCTAAGGTGTGCTATTAAAATATTCAAGAGTTCGCTGGAAGATTTATCTGAATATGTCGGAGACAAAATGCCCAATCCGGAATTCTCCAAAATTTTGATAAAATCTGCTGAATCTGTATCTTCATGCACAAACGTACTAAAACCCATTAGTGTTAAATTATCCAACTTCAGCCAGCCGCAAAGTTTAGCCCACTCATACTTTGTTTCAGCAGAAA
>CAZOYP010000128.1:0-3294 GCA_964584125.1 uncultured Nitrospinaceae bacterium
TGTGGGCAGCTCAGTTTTGGGATTTTAATGAACCATTTAGATGGCTTTGTTCTTCAGGATTAGGTGCAATGGGTTTTGGTTTGCCTGGAGCCATGGGTGCTCAGGTGGCTCACCCAAAAAGGCAAGTGATCAATATAGAAGGTGATGGAAGTTTCCTAATGAACATTCAAGAGCTACAGACTCTCAAGATGGAAAATATACCTGTGAAGAATGTTGTTCTTAATAACGCGCACCTTGGCATGGTTGCTCAATGGGAAGATAGGTTTTATAAGTCTCTTCGAGGGCATACCTTTCTTGGAGATGCAAACTTTGCAGAAATCGCTCATGCTTTCGGGGTTAAATCAGAGAGCATTAGCAAACCTCAGGAGGTTTTACCTGCACTCAAACGTATGCTTAATCATAGAGGGCCTTATGTTTTGGATGTGAAATATCCCTACAATGACAAGTCTCACGGCCATGTAATGCCAATGATCCCAGCAAACCACACATACCTGGATACGCTCATTGATGCGAAACACACTCTGCGGGAATACTGGAAGAAGAAGGGAATTATCAAAGAATAATGACAGGCAAAGTTATGCCTTTTCTTTCGAACTGTATTCCAACCATGCGCGTTCAATGTTTCCCTTGATCCAGTCGAGTTTTTTCCAGTCTTTGTATTTTTCCCGTAAAATTGGCTCGACAGCATTTTGTGTTTCTTCAAGTGATTTTTTGTCCTTTAATTGTTCGAGAACATTCTCCTTTAAGTCCATTAAATAATGCTTCATAGCGATGATAGTGGGGCGTCCACCGATAGGTCCGTGTCCCGGGATCACGGTCTCGTTTTTCAGGAATTGTATATATTTTAAAGATTCTATCCACTCGTCGATATAAGCGTCGGCCATGTAAGGGATTTTTTTATTAAATACTAGGTCTCCGGTGATTACTGTGCGTAACTGGTCTAGAAAAATGATTGTATCGCCAGTGGTATGCCCTTTACCGTGATATAGTAATTGTAGGCGGTATTCACCTAGCCATATCTCCATTCCTTTTTCATACACAATATTAGGCGGGGTGACTTCTACTTCATCCATTCCCGGCAGGCCGAAAGTTTTGAAGAGTGATAAATGGTCTTGTCCCGACTTTACAAGTGTGTCACGAACATTTTTATGGGCGATAATAGACTTGCTACTTTTAAAAACTTGGTTACCGAAAGTATGGTCGCCGTGATAATGGGTATTGATTGTGTAAACGATGGGGAGATCAGTGAGTTTTCGTATTTCTTCCAATACTTTTCTTGCTTCCGTTGGAGTTGGCCGCGTGTCAATAATGATGACCCCTTCCGTTGTTATAATAAAGGTAGTGTTAGAGTCTTCCCCATCACTGTCAATCATTGTGTAAACGCTTTTTAAAACATTGACAGTTTGCGTTTCACCAGCGAAGGTTGAGGTATGGGTGCCAACCAGAAGAGTTAAAATTGTGATTATTGTCAGGGCTCTTGTTTTAAGCATGACTCGACCTTTCGATGAATAATAATTTATTAACTTTAGGGAGTGAGGATAATATCATTTTCGGTCTATTCTCAGCAAATTAAGAAGTGCTAAAAATATTTTTAGGAGAGCTCTAGGTTGTGTTAATTTAAGACATGGAAAGAGACAACAAAAATAAGTATGACTTTTTGGTTCAGCTTTTAAGTGAAGGTGATGCAATGGTTTGCCTGGACGCAAGATACCCAGAAGTGGATGTTCCAGGTTCACATAAAGATAATCCGGCGCTTAGTCTTGTCTTCAATTTAAATTTTAGACGGCCATTTGACATCCAAGAAACTGGAATTTTTGCTACCCTCTCTTTTGGAGGTAGGCCGCATAAATGTGTTATTCCTTTCGAGGCCGTTTGGTCAATTCACGAACCGGAAACCAAAAAAGGACAGGTTTGGGAAGAAAGTTTTCCAAAAGATTTAAAGCTGCAAGCTGGTGCAAATGCGCAAGTCCTCAGTCCTGAGTCAGAATCAACAACAATAAATGGCGAGACTCAGTCAAAGATATTAAAAAAAGAGCAATCAGGTCGGTCAAAAAAAGATCGGAGTCACCTCAGGGTAATCAAATAGTTACGTAAATTTAGGAGGCAGGTGTTTCCTCCTATTCGGGTTAGTGGGATTAATGCTAAACCTCTAAAATTAAGGTAAATTTTTATTTTACAATGAGGTAGCAATCAATTAAACTCTGACACCTTACCCGAGTTTGATATGTTGTAAGCAAAACGGCGGGCGTAGCTCAGTTGGTAGAGCACTGGATTGTGGCTCCAGTGGTCGCGGGTTCAAGTCCCGTCGCTCGCCCCATATTTTTGAATAATGCGCCTGTAGTTCAGCTGGATAGAATACCGGACTTCGAATCCGTAGGTCGCAGGTTCGAATCCTGCCAGGCGCGCCATATTTGTTTTAAAACAATAACAATAATGTTTAATAAAGTTAGGAGAAATTCATGTTAACGCTTATACCTAGAGTAGCGAAGCTAACAATCTTTTCTTTTCTTTGTGCATTGATTTATACAAATACAGCCATTGCGGAGCCTGGTTCGATGGCAATGGAGAGCTTGAAGGGGACCGGCAGTACGGGAAGTTTTAGCTATGAAGAGGACCAAAGTAAAAAAGGGTCCGCTATTGGATATGGCGCAAAACATCATAAACCTGAAGGTAGTAAGAATAAATCTTACTCACATGGTTCGAAGGGTTATTCAGGTCATATTTCTGGAAGTCATAGCTACAAAAAATCCGAAGGTAGCAAATCAAAGTCATATTCACACGGAAAATCAGGTCATGGAAAAAGTCATCATGGTTCCAAGCATGGTTACGGAAAATCCTACGGCCACAAGAAAGGTTCACACGGCGGTCATGGAGGGTACGGCCACAGTCCTTTTAAACACGTTATGCATTATAAACATAAATTGGGTTTGACCGATGCGCAGATTAGTACGATGAAGGAGCTTGATGTAGATTTTAAGAAGAAAATAATTCAAGCTAAGGCAGATCACCAGATTGCGCACATGGATCTTGACCTTCAAGTTCATTCCGGCAAAGTTGATGAAGCAAAAATTCGTGCTGCAGGAGCAAAAATTGTGGCTTCGAAAACTAATAAAATCATGGCAATGATTGATGCGAAAATACAATTGCTTAACCTGTTAACTGCAGAACAAAGACAGAAAATGTCCAAGATGCACTAGGCCAGAAAAAATATCGGGGCGTGGCGCAGCCTGGCTAGCGCACCTGCTTTGGGAGCAGGGGGTCGGAGGTTCAAATCCTCTCGCCCCGACCATTTAA
>CAZOYP010000129.1:0-3188 GCA_964584125.1 uncultured Nitrospinaceae bacterium
TTTCATATAAATATGAGCTTTTCCATCGTTCTTTTTATTACTCATTTAAGCAATATCATTTTCTTTGTTTTAACAAAGTCTTTAGCCTGTAACTGATATAAGTACACCCCTGCACCTACCTGTTCACCCAAGTCATTAGTAGCATCCCAAGTAACCGAATGATAACCTGCTGGTGTACTTTGCATATCGAAGACTCTAACCTCTTGACCCAGCATATTATAAATAGTAAGTCTTATATCGCTCATTTCTGGTATGTCAAATCTTAGAGTAGTAGTCGGGTTGAACGGGTTAGGATAATTCTCGTATAAAGCAAATTTATCAGGTACATTTTCAATTGTCTCTGTGAGGCTTCCTTGGGAAACAGGGTCTCCCATTCTGTCTAATAATCTATAGCTTAATTGTACTGTACCAAAACGATCAGAAAATTCAAATGGTATATTGATTTTGTCTTGTTCCACTTCTGAGGTTAAGTATACGGTATTAGATACTTTGTCATAATATTTTAATAATGCATCGGGAAGCTTATTGGATTGAATATCAAAGTTTCCGCTCATGAATTTTATCTCGACTTCATATAGAAACGCATTGTCCATCATAGGAACTGTAATCTGATTGTGAGAAAATCCTATATCTGCTAATTGCCCTAGAGCAATCCAATCATTAGCCTCTCCATTAGGATTCTGCATCTTCCAATTCCAAATTCTTACAAAAGCCATGACATCTTCTATATCTAATACACCATCAG
Organism: uncultured Nitrospinaceae bacterium; assembly: GCA_964584125.1. Taxonomy (GTDB): domain Bacteria; phylum Nitrospinota; class Nitrospinia; order Nitrospinales; family VA-1; genus Nitromaritima. The sequence goes on from CAZOYP010000129.1 coordinate 746, forward strand.
CAATCGTTTTAAAATGAGGTGGAATATTCCCTTCAACTGGTCCTAGTTCATTTTTTGTTTCGCTATTATCTAATGCATTCAATAAAACTGCAAGATCAACCCCATCAATTTTTGAATCATAGTTATAATCACCCAATAGCGATGATTTAAAACCGAATGAATAATTGCCACCAGGGCTTTCATCTCCATCTCCATCAAATAAATAACCATAAAAGCTTTTAATTCCACCTGATACCGTTATGCCAAGGCTGTCTTTAGATATAAATCCATCCTTAAATGTTAAGGTGATCGATTTTGTATTATTATCATAGTTAAATGATGGCACTTGTGTATCATTTTGCTGAGATGAGAAAGTAAAATTCGTATTTGTAATACTGTTTGCATCTAACGGCTGATCAAATATCATTTTAATCTCTTTTGTTTTCCAATCAACCATACTTGTAACATCTGTAGTGGTGATTTGAGGATAAGATACTTTGATGGTATAGCCAGTCATGATTGAAGTATCGGAAAGTTGTACTGCATCATAACCAATTACTCTTAATGTAACAGAATTATAGGGATCATTTGCAATTTGCCAATTATATTTATTTTGATTGGTGATTTTCTTGGCTATTTCTATCCATGTTGATTGGTCTTTTGAATAAGAAAGATCAACCTTATCTACGCCAACATTATCTGAACTCGTCCATTTTAATTCAGCACTAGTCCCAATTTTAAATATCTTATTATCAAGCTCAGTCCACTTTACGGTTGGTTGAGTGTTATCAAGCACTTCAATTAATGCTGATTCAACATTTCCTGCATTCCCTGTTGAATCTTTAGAGACAATCTTTATCTTAGCCTGCTTGGTGACACCTGCTGGAATTTTATATTCATATTTCAAGACACCCGACTTCAATGAATCAACAGGTGTAAGGTTTGCAAGATTATCAATACTATAATATATCCATGTAGAGTCCAGCAGATGATTATCCGTGATGAGCCATTCAATATCTAACGTATCATATTCCAAGATTTTAAAGTTGGGGCTAGGCTTTAGTAATGAAACAATAGGAGAAGTCACATCAATCACCTCAAACCGTTGCGTATCCGCAGCTGTATTCCCCGATGGATCACTTACAGAGATTTTAATATAATAATCTTTTGAAATTTTAAAGGGGACCTGATAATCATACGTACCAGGATTACCAAAAACACTATCAATAAGCGTAAAACTTGTTGAGCCAGGTGCTTTTAAAAATAGCTTTGTCCAGTCGATTCTAAAGTTATCTGTAGCAGTCCACTCAATTGTTTGCTCGCCGCCACTACCAAATTTGGTGTTATCATCAATATTTGTGATTTGTATGGTTGGAGGTTCACTTTCTAATTGGCTGAACCACGCTGATCCCATATCCATTCTCGTTCCATCGGGGTCTTGATCATCCGTATCAGTCTCCCAGGTTTCTCCATCGCCATCTAGATCAGGGTGACCACTATCAATGGATGGTGATGTGGATTGAAGTGAATAATCACCATTATCTAAGTCAACAAATAAGGGATCAGAATTGATATTTCCTGTCCCACTATTTCCGTCTTCAATATTGCTATAAGAAATACTTGCATGGTGGCTGTTATCACTGTAATTACTCTGATTGTGCCAAATTATAGTATTAATTACTTCAACTTTTATAGTTGACACTCTTAAAGCTTTTTCTCCGATATTATTTACAAATGTATTATTGATTATTTTAACTTTATCATTATTATTATTATTTAGAATGGCTAATCCAGAAATTTTATTTTTATTACTATCATTAGGATGCTCACTTTTATTTTCAGAAAACAAAACATTTTTTAGTATTGCATTCCCATTAGCAGAAATTACATCTATGTAGGCACCACCTCCATCACACCCTACGCAACTGTTACCAATAAATGATACATTTTCTAGCTGTAACGTATCATTGTTTCCATAATCTGTTTTATAATATAACCCGCCGCCGTTTAGGGAATTATTATTTGTAAAAGCAACTGTGTTATTAACAAAGGATGAATTAATAATTTTAAAATTTTTTCCATCTATATACATCCCTCCTCCATCATATCCCGAGGAATTATTTTCTACACTTATCCTATCGAAAGTTGCAATATTACCAGTCTCTTGCCCAAAATAGTGAAACCTTAATCCTGAATTACTATTATTAGAAATTTTCACATTTGTCATTGCATAACTTGAATCATCAGCTGACGATATACCTCCACCATTATTAGCAAAATTATTTGTTATTTCTGAATTAAGAATAGTCATGTGAGAAGAACTACTAAAGATGCCTCCGCCCCTATTATTCTCATATACATTATTACTATCAATTATAGCATTATTCATAAATAGTGTACTATTTAAGACTTTTATTCCTCCACCATATGAATTATTGTTATTGTAATTATTTTTAACTTCAAT
>CAZOYP010000130.1:0-3184 GCA_964584125.1 uncultured Nitrospinaceae bacterium
AACGGTCAAGTATCACCAATATCATGGGACGACGATCGACCATTATATCGGGAGTACTTTCAGATACTTTCATTCTATTCCTAAATATATGTGTCAATTAAAGGAGGAGTGCAATATAACTAATGATGGCCAAACACATCCAAACGCGTAAGCTACAATAAATGAATTAGCTGAATGTTGCAACCAGTCCCCATAAGTGATCCCAAAAAGAGCGGCAATACCTACCATCGGGATATAATGACTAGAATATACAACTACGGTTTATACGCAGTAAAAAGGATTTTCTTTAAAGAATATTGGATTATGGGGAGATATTAAGAAGCTCGGTTTAAGGCATACAAAAAAACTTATGACGACATTTGAAATGAGGTTTGATTCTTTCCATCCACTTGATCAGAGTCGACTTGATCAATCACCCACAAATCACAGGATCCACAAGTATCCCGGTAGTTTTCTCGGAAATGATTAAACTTTTTTCCCTTCCAGATAGTTTGCAAGTCTTTATCAAGGAGGCTCCCCATTTTCGTATCCGGTAAAAGGCAACAAGGGGTAACATTACCTTCTCGACTCACATAAGCATAGTCGAATGTCTTAAGACAATACTTCCCAGACTGATGAAGCTTTTTCCTTAGAAACCGATAAAAAAATCGAACTAATTTTGTACCAACGGCATACTGTAGCCAATCAAGGCGAATTCCAAGCTCATTGGCTATAAGATCCGCTTTATAAAAAATACGCTCCTCTTCCACCGAGCTTGGCCGTTTTAATTCAGGTGCATATTTACGATCAATACGACCTACATTTACAGCTTCAACACCTATGCGGGCTCCAAACCTTATAACATCATATAAATCCTTCTCACATCCCTCATGAAGCGTAGCTTGTAAACGAATTGTTGGCCTTTTGGTTTCACGAACCTTCGCTATATTTTCTATGTTTTTGTATACCTTGTTACTGGTATGTCCATTAAAAACGTTATTATCCTCAACTCCATCTACAGAAAAAGTGATTTCATCAAGTCCAGAATTTAAAATTTGGTCCACAATAGACTCTTTTGTAAAAAGTCCATTTGAAGTTATCATCACTCGATGCCCACGTTCTTTACAATAGGCAATCATGTCAAAAATGCGTGGATGTAGGAATGGTTCCCCCCAGCCAGTAAGCGTGATATTTTCTCGCTCTGTTAATTTGTCTGCCACCGTAACAAATTTATCCCAGTCCATATGCTCTAATTCAATATCGAGTACTTCCCGTGGGCACATTGGACAATCCATATTACACCTGTTTGTGACCTCAATTTGTACCTGTCGAGGTTTTAAAGGCAATCTGTAAAATAATCTGTTTAGCGTGTCTGAAATTAGCGTCAACATATTTTTGAGTAGGGTCAAAAATTACTCTAGCGACCACTGTTTTCTAAAAATAAAAGATATCTTTTGACTAAGGTCGCAAAATTAAATAGTATTCACACTGCTTTTCGGTTTATCCTTAGTAAAACTATAGTTTGAGCAAGGTTTCAAGCAAGACTTTAAAGGAGCTTGAAATCACAAAAATATAAAAATGTTAGTAATTTCTCCAAATTTATATCAAATACACTTACACAATAAGGAAAATTCTTGAATGGGTCTGACAATTACTGAAAAAATTTTAGCTGCACATGCTGGCAAAGACAAAGTTATTCCAGGAGAAACAATCTGGGTGGATGTAGATGTTTTAATGACCCATGACGTCTGCGGACCGGGCACCATAAGCATCTTTAAAGAACAGTTTGGGGAAAAAGCAAAAGTGTTTGATCCGGAAAAGGTCGTTATCATTCCCGATCATTATATTTTCACCTCAGATAAACATGCCAATCGTAATATTGACATCTTGAGAGAATTCGTCTCTGAACAAAAACTCCCTTATTATTATGATGTTGGAACTGAGAATTACAAAGGTGTTTGCCATCTAGCCTTAGCACAAGAAGGGCACAACCGGCCAGGAGAAGTCCTTTTCGGAACCGACTCCCATACTTGCACATCTGGTGCTTTCGGTATGTTTTCCACTGGTATAGGTAATACAGACGCAGCCTTCATTCTGGGAACAGGAAAATTGTGGGTTAAGGTGCCTGAAAGTATGCAATTCAAATTTACCGGGAAATTCCCAGGTTATATAATGGCCAAAGATATCATCTTGCAAGTAATTGGTGATATAGGTGTGGATGGAGCAACTTACCGCACAATGGAATGGACTGGCGATGCAATCATGAACTTCTCTATGGAAGAACGTATGACATTATGTAACATGGCCATTGAAGGGGGAGGAAAAAATGCTGTGATTGAAGCTGATGAGGTCACCCTTGAATATGTTAAAAAACGAACGAGCAAACCCTACAATGTTTACCATTCAGACCAAGATGCAAATTATTTTTTTAAAAAAACTTACGACGCTTCAACCATGGAGCCAGTTGTCGCTAAACCTCATTCCCCCGACAATAAAGCACTGGTTAGGGAATGTAGCGACGTAAAAATAGACCGCTCTTATATTGGCTCTTGCACAGGTGGTAAATATACCGATTTTCTTGCCGCTGCGAATCTTCTCGATGGTAGAAAGGTCGCAGTTAACACATTTATTGTTCCAGCAACAACCGAAGTATTCAAAGATCTTGAAAGTAAAACATTGAATGGCAAAACTCTGTTAAATATTTTCAAGGATGCCGGATGTGAAATTGGTGACGCATCTTGCGCTGCATGTCTGGGTGGACCTAAAGACACATTTGGGAGAACTCATGGAACAGAGGTCGTAGTTTCCACAACAAATCGGAATTTCCCTGGAAGAATGGGGTCTAAGCAGTCTGAAGTTTATCTTGCTTCCCCTTACACAGCAGCTGCATCTGCACTGACAGGGCGTATTACTGATCCTCGCGAGATGCTAAACTAAAAAAATCAAAATAAGTTAAAAATATGGAACAAATCATTGCAGGAAAAGCTTATGTGTTGGGAGATGATATAGATACAGACCAAATCATACCTGCCGAGCACCTAGTATATAGCTTAAGCGATGCCGAAGAGAAAAAGAACTACGGTAAATTTGCTTTGTCAGGTGTACCTAAAAATGACGCTGGACTACCCGAAGGAAACCAACTATTCGTGGGGGAAGGAAAGTTTGAATCAGAATACACTATCATCATCGGTGGAAAAAATTTTGG
>CAZOYP010000131.1:0-3163 GCA_964584125.1 uncultured Nitrospinaceae bacterium
CATATTTTGTTGGAGTGGGAACTACATTTTATGTGGCAAAATTTTCAGAGTATTTGTTTTCCTCCCTTGCGGATCGGTTTATCCCTGCACTCAGTTCAGATGAATTTGTTTCGCTCGCTAAAGTTGATAGCAAAAGTCTCGTGCTGACTGTTTCCCAATCAGGTGAAACTTTTGATACGATCCGTGCTTTAAAGTTTGCAAAGTCTAAAGGGGCTAAGACTATAGCGATTGTTAATGTTATGGGATCTTCTATTTCTCGCTTGGTTGATAAGGTTGTTCTTCAAGGTTCCGGTCCTGAAATTTGTGTTATCAGTACTAAGGCGGCATTCGCACAGATGATTACCTTGACGCTTTTAGCTCTAAAATTGAGTCTAAAGAAAAAGAAAATAAAACGACAAGAATATAACGCGTCTATAACGGCTCTTCGTGAATTGCCTGAAGTTATCCAGAATGTTTTAAATGAACGGTCAGGTTTTATACATCGAATAGCAAATAATTACTCTAACGTGAAAAACTGGCTTTACCTTGGTAGAGGAATTTATTATCCAATTGCGTTAGAGTCGGCGCTTAAAATGAAAGAAGTGGCTTATGTGCATGCAGAAGGAATGCCTGGTGGGTTTTTAAAACACGGGACTTTAGCAATGATTGACCAGAATGTTAATTCAATTGTTTTTATTCCTCCACGTTCAGATAAAGAATTATACGAGTCAACTATTCATAGCGTTGAAGAAATTCGTGCAAGATCTGGGTTTGTCCTGGGCGTCCATTTTGACGAAGGTAGTAAAAATAAGGATTTGTTCAGCGAAGAAATCATCCTTCCTAGTGTAAAACCAATTGTCGCTCCATTTGTCCAGCTTGTGATTGGTCAGTTGTTTGCTTATTTTACTGCTATATCTCTAAAACGCAGTATCGATAAGCCTCGATCGTTGGCTAAGTCCGTGACAGTCGGGTAATTTAAGTACTTTCTCAATCCACCTAATTTTTGGTTTCGGCTCGATTAAATTGTTGCTATCACTTTCACTGGTCTGCTAGAGTGCGAGCTTCTAATTTTTTCTCTTTATTATTTTGTTATGAAAAGAATATCTAATATAGCTTTAACGGTTGCTGGCTTTGACCCAAGTGGAGGTGCCGGACTCCAAGCTGATTTAAAAACGTTTGCAGTACTTGGGATCAATGGGAAATCGGTCGCGACTTCGATAACCATACAAAATACTTTGGGTGTTGAGGGTGCTCATGATATTTCGCCAGAAATAGTTGAACAGCAACTCAAGGTTATACTAGAAGATGTTAAGCCTGATGCCATTAAAATAGGAATGTTGGGAAATGAATTAATTGTTAAAACAGTTGTTCGTTTGTTTCGCCTTTATCGAATTAAAAAAATTGTTGTTGATCCTGTGATCTGTTCTTCGTCAGGGAAATCCTTATTATCGCTGAAGGGAATTCAGGCGATGAAGGAGAAACTTTTACCTGTCACTTTCTTACTAACACCTAATTTGAGTGAAGCTGAGATTTTATCAGGAGTTAAAATAAAAAATGCCTCTGACCGAGTTCGAGCAGCCCGAGCTTTAATAAAAATGGGCGCAAAAAATGTTCTTATTAAAGGTGGTCATTTAAAGGGTAAGCCACAGGATCTTTTTTTTGATGGGAAGCGAGTAGTTATTTTAGATGCTGATCGCTTGATTGGTCCGGATGTTCATGGCACAGGTTGTGTTCTAGCTTCTGCTATTACGGCAGGTTTAGCAAAGGGCAAGGATATCGTTATATCAGTAAAAGAGGCGAAGGAGTTTATCGGACTTGCAATTATGGGGGCTGTTACCTCAGGTAAAGGCGCGCCTCAAGTTGAGCCTCTGACAGGACTTTATCGAGATTCTGAGCGTTATGATATGTGTCAACGTGTTCTTAAGACTATTGGAGTGTTGAAGGATTATTGTATTGGCGGATTGATTCCAGAAGTTCAGTCCAACATTGGGTTTGGTCTAGAAAATGCACGTACCCTGGATGATGTTCTTGGGTTTCCTGCTCGTATTGTCAGGTGTGGGAAGAATATTTTGATACCATCGCCGCCAAGGTTTGGAGGGTCTCGCCACGTTGCGGATATTGTTTTGACTGTTATGCAGTTTGATTCATCCAAACGAGCAGTAATGAATATAAAATACAATACGGATTTAATTAAAATATGTAAGAGTTTAAAGTTTAGTATGGCTTCTTTTGATCGTGCTATGGAGCCTAAAAAAATTAGAGTACTAGAAGGGTCATCTCTAGAGTGGGGTACCGCTTTCGCTATTCGCAAGTGCGGATTTGTTCCAGATATTATTTTTGACAAAGGGGGAATGCGAAAAGAAGAAATGATTAGAGTGATTGCAGAAGATATAGAAAGTTTAGCAGATAAAGTACTAAAGATTCATCGACGTTACTTAAAAACTTTGCCATAGAAATCAAATTTGAGACCTGTCTACTAAAATTTCATAGCTCTCTTTAAGATTTTCCATCCATTCTTGAAAAGCAGAGTCTCCTTTTTCTAGTTTGAGCTTTTGTCTTAGCTCTTTTAGAGTTTCCACATCAGGAAGACCTGCTTTTTGTCGTTCTTGAAGGCGAATTAGATAATAGTTGTTTCTCACTAAAACCCATCCGGATTTTCCATTATCCAACTCAAACGCTTTGGTTTTCAATTTTTGAAGATTTCCAATTTCTGGAATAGAATCGGACCGATTGAAGAAAGGAGTGTGTTTTAGATCTAGTCCCAAGGTTTTTGAAGTGGATTCAAGGTCGATTGTCCCATTAACTAATTTATTAGCTAACGATTCAGATTTTGATGTGGAGAAGGCCTGATCTTTTTCCTCTTGGGTTTTTTCTGAAGCTAATTTTTCAATATCTTTGAGTTCTGGGATATATGGTTTTTCTCGGTTTATCACTTTCATTACGAAAGCAGACTCCAATGTGACTACGGGCTCTCCAACTTTATTATTTTCCAGCGAGAAAGCTTGATTAAAAAAATCAGGATTATTTCCGATATCTGGGACAATATGCTCTTTCCGAGAGATAAATGAAGTGGTCTGCACAGATAGGTTATTTTCCTCTGCGGCGCGCACTAGATCCTGATCTTTTTGGGCTGAGCGATGAATATGTTTAACAACGCGCCTCATTTTTTGGCGAGTTTTATTCT
>CAZOYP010000132.1:0-3110 GCA_964584125.1 uncultured Nitrospinaceae bacterium
CTCAGCTTTACTGGACTGCACGTTCCTATATCAAACGTAAAAACATAGCAGCTGGTCGAAGTCTCATCTATAAACTTGAAAGACATAATGCGAAAGCCAAGCGCCTACCAATATTATTTGACACATTTGCCACACGCTACATGCTGGATTCAGAAATTAAAAAATCACAATTTTGGTGGCATCGTCTGCTTAGTCATTTTCCCAAACATAACCTGGCGGCAAAATCCGCATGGCAGCTAGCCTGGACACACCTGCAACAAAAAAATACTGATAAAGCCCTGACATTCCTGAAACGAGGACTTGAAACAAGAATATACAATTCTGAAATGATAGCTAAGCTGTTATACTGGCAGGGCAAATTGCAACAGGCAACCGGCAGGACAGACCTTGCTGATAAAAGCTTCAAAAAGCTGATTCTACGCCAGCCAAACACGTATTACGGCATGCGCCTGATATCTGCAGAAAATATCCCAGAAAGCATTTTGTCCGTGGTCAAATCCCGCAAAGCTAAATTGTACGCAGAACCAACTGAGCCAGTCAGCGAAAAAACCAAAGAATTACTGCAGAGAACTGAGTTTCTTTTTGATATCGCTGAACCAGAACAAGCACTCAGAGAATTATTCGCTGGATTGGGACGTTATAAAAACAGCACGAGGAACTGGCATGTGAGCCATATGCTTCATCGTAGAGGTGAGCACCATGCGTTGCTCAGGATTGTTGCCAATTATTATCTGCCGTACATGATTTCACTTGAAGTTGGAGAATCTCCACTCTGGGAATTGGCTTACCCGAGACCTTACTGGTCGCAACTGAAGAGCTATGCAAACCAAGCAGGAATTGATCCATATTTTGCTCTGGCAATTATGCGTGAGGAAAGCCATTTTGATCCGCAGGCCTTGTCATCATCCAAAGCCATCGGCTTAATGCAGCTGCTGCCGTCAACAGCGAAAGAGGTTGCCAAAAGAAAGAAAATTAAACTAAAAGAAAGAAAAGAAATATTTGATCCAGAAATGAATACCAAACTTGGTACCTTTTATCTTGGAAGGCTTGCCAACAAATTCAAGTCTGAACTGATTTACACTGCGGGCGGTTATAATGCCGGACCTGAAAATATGAGCAAATGGATCAACCGCTGGAATGGTAAATCGCTGGATGACTTTGTCGAACAAATTCCATTCAAAGAAACTAGAAAATACGTCAAGCGGGTTTATCGGAGCTACAAACTTTATAAACAAATCTACAGCTCATAAATTGCTGCTCCCTAAGTTAATCCTAATTTACTGATCCCCCAAACCCTACTTTTTGAATGGAATAGGTCAGAAACAAAATCCGCTTTTACCTACCAATAATTTTGGTATTCAAATTACAAAATAGGGCTGTATCACATATAAATCAAGATCCCAGTCAGTATTCCGACCTTTCATTCATCAGTATCCAGGCATTGTGAAAAACGTCTAAAAATAGCTTATAAAACGGGCTGCAATTCCCTGATCATTTTGTGGAAGTCAATTGGATGATATTTTAGCAGCAATTTTGATCTTCCGTCAAGTTTTTGCAGATCTGAAAATTTTGAAGTTTGGCTTCCAAAAAGTATCACGTTACCTTTGTTATTAGCACGTGCTTGCAGAACTTGAGGAAATACTGATTTCCAATGCTCGCATTGTTCCACAAAATCTCCTGTAATTGTCCAGACATTGCCGACAAGCCAGCCATCTGAATCCAAGCATCTTAGAAGGGTTTCTAAAAACTCGATGTTGATTAACCCTTCCGGTGGTCCAAAATCGCTAAAAGCATCAAGAAATATGAGTTCGAATTTCTCTTTCATAGTTGGCATAACATTCTTTGCGTCTGCCTGCAACACCTTTAAACGTTTATCTAGCGGCAAATCAAAAAAACGTTGGGCCGCATCGATTACTGCAGAATTTAGTTCGATGGCAGTTTGCTGAACTTTCGGGAACTCATAGTGAAGCCAACGGGCAACACAGCCACCGCCGAGTCCGATATGCAGAATTGACTTGGGTTTCGGACAGAAGAGAAGTCCAAGCAGCATGAAACGAGTGTAGGGCAATATCAACTGATCAGGATGGGCTCTGGAAATAACACTCTGCATGATATGATTACCAAAACGTAACTCACGACGATCCTGTTTGTCCCAAACTTGGACTGTTACCCCCGAATTTTCGCATTCCCAGATCAAACGTTCAGGCCTACTTCTGCTGAGTATTTTTAGTAGATTCAAAAATTATGATTCAAGGTTAAAGATTGAAAACAGTAAGGCAACACCTAGTTACTTCCAAGAAAATACCATATCCACGAATTTCCTGCCAGAAATTCCGATCGAACATGCATTTATATGTCGGTCAAACAAATTAAAACTCCAAATTTGAGAGCCAGGACCGGAATGCTTATCGGTCGAACCAGTAAAGGCTCCAAAGTAGACCTGTATGGCCGGATTACATGCTGGCCGACAAAACCAAATTCTTTCATCTATTCCAAATGAGAAATTCCTCCCATTTGTGTAACCATCCATTTGTCTTCCCAGACCAAACGGAACAGTCCTGTATTTTGTATCAAAAAACGTGTGGGGGCATTAATTTCAAGACCCAGAGTACGCTTAATAAGAACCCGTACCACACCTCCATGTGTTATTAACAACACACGCTTCTGATGATGCCGATGACGAATGACTTCTATTGCTTCCAATGCGCGATCCAGAAGTTGCTGTGTACTCTCACCTTCATCAATAACATATTGTGAGTCTGCTGTCTTGAAAAGACGGAAAACTTCAGGATGACGTTCCCTAGCTTCTTCAGTTGTTAAGCCCTCAAAAATGCCAAGATTTTTCTCACGGAGACGCTGATCAAACTGCAACGCATGTCCTGAAAACTTTGTGATTGCCTCAGCTGTTTGACGGGCACGAAGAGAATCGCTACTGTAAATATGGTCGAAAGGCATATTTTTCATCCAGTGCCCCAATGCCCTAATCTGTGCTTGCCCCACTGCAGAAAGACTACTGTTGGAATGCCCCTGCATGCGAAGCTGTGTGTTCCATTCAGTTTCACCATGGCGAATCAAAATCAGCTCAGTTTTTTTCATCATTGTCCGGTTTC
>CAZOYP010000133.1:0-3106 GCA_964584125.1 uncultured Nitrospinaceae bacterium
AGGTCAAACAGCTGACCAGGGTAAAGTTGACCAAATCCTCCAGGGACAAAAAGGTTTGGATGCGACCCAGAAAAAAATAACAGAAGCTTTGAAAGATTTAAGGCGTAAAGCCAATGTTAATATCTCCCGCTCAGAAGATGTCTTGAAGAAAATAAAAAAGACCGATGCTATTTTGAAGAAAATGAGAAACAAGAAATAATTTTTTCTTTTACCCATCTTCCCTGCGCACCAATTTCTTTTATAATGGATTCTCTGTGACTTGAATGGGTACCGTTTAGGGAACCCTTCCCAAGTAGATGACAGGAGTTTAAAAAGGATATGGCAAGGTAAATTTTTCTATGGCTAAAACGATTACAGAGTATGTATGCCAAAGTTGTGGACACCGTGCTCCAAAATGGTTAGGCAAATGTCCAGAGTGTGAAGAGTGGAATACTCTAGCCGAAGAAAAAGTAAAGATAACGAATGCTAATCGGAAAACGGGGAATGGTGTGGTTGATAGCAAATCTGTTCAACCTGTGACTTCGGTCGAAGCTCTTACACAAAATAGATTGATTACTGGAATAGGTGAATTTGACCGCACCTTGGGTGGCGGGCTTGTCGAGGGGTCCCTTGTTCTTATTGGGGGTGATCCAGGTATAGGAAAATCTACCCTTCTTTTGCAAAGTATGGGAGAGATGGCTAAGTCTGGAGCCAAGGTTCTTTATGTTTCTGGTGAGGAGTCACCGGCGCAAATAAAATTACGTGCAGATCGTTTAGGAGCATTATCCAATAATTTATTGGTCTGCTCGGAAATTTGTATCGAAGACGTACTTTGTTTGGTAGATCGAGTAAAACCAGATGCTCTGGTCCTGGATTCTATCCAAACTTTTTTTACAGCTGATTTGCAGTCAGCGCCAGGGAGTATTGGTCAAGTTAGAGAGGTAGCATTCAAAATTTTTCAGGATGTAAAGAAGAGGGCCATGCCCGCGTTACTTATTGGGCATATAACTAAAGAAGGAGCTATAGCAGGCCCAAAGTCTCTAGAGCACATTGTCGACACAGTGATATACTTTGAGGGCGAAAAAGGTCATTCCTACAGAATTTTAAGAGCTATTAAAAATCGCTTTGGGTCAACACCGGAGATTGGGGTTTTTGAAATGCTACCTAAAGGACTGATTGGCGTGGAGAACCCATCCGATATTTTTTTATCGGAGCGGCCAGCAGACTCACCCGGTTCTATCATTGTGTCAAGTATGGAGGGAAGCCGACCTTTACTGGTTGAAGTTCAGGCCTTAGTGACCTCTTCTTCTTCAATAGGCATGCCTCGACGCATGTCAGCTGGGTTTGACCATAATAGAACGTCCTTGCTTGTTGCTATAATGGAAAAAAGATTAGAACTGAACCTTCAGGGCGAGGATATTTTTATCAATATAGCTGGTGGGCTTAGAATATCTGAACCTGCTGTTGATATGGGAGTTGCTGCAGCCATTGCCGGAAGCTTTAGAAATCGATCAGTTGATCCACATACTGTTATGATTGGCGAGGTTGGGCTTACAGGAGAGGTAAGGTCGGTCATGCAATTAGAAGCTCGACTGGCAGAGGCTGAGCGATTGGGTTTTAAGAGGTGTATTGTTCCGCACTCAATAAAGGACGACAGGCTGATTAATAAGGGTAGTTTATTAAAATTAGTTCCGGTCAAAACACTTTCTGACGCTTTCGATGCGGTATTTTAATTCGAATTAGTCAGTATAAACTTTTAATTATAGAAGCTAAGAAATGAAAGTTGGTGCGATTATACCTGCGGCAGGGTGTGGAAAAAGAATTGGTACTTCAGTTGCGAAACAATTTTTAGAAATTCAGGGAAAACCTCTCCTGCACCATACTCTGAAGGTGTTTATTTTTTGCAAGTTGATTGACTATGTTGTTCTTGTCATGCCACGATCAGATGTGGAGGCTGTGGGTAAAGATTGGTTGAGTAAATATAAAATAGTCCGGGAAGTAGTTATAGGAGGTGAAGAACGCCAAGATTCAGTGTATAACGGGTTTAAATCTCTGGAGAAGGAAACGGACATAGTAGTGGTTCATGATGGTGTGAGACCATTCACCACATCTGAAATGATCACCGCCACAATTCAAGAGGCAGAACAACATGGTGCTGCTATTACCGCAATACCAGTTAGCGATACAATAAAGCAGGCTTCTGACGGTTTTGTAAAAAAAACTATCCCGAGAGAGGGGTTATGGCGTGTGCAGACTCCACAAGCATTCCAATATAAATTACTACATCAAGCTTTTAAAAAAGCTAAATTAGATTCTTATTACGGGACTGATGAAGGAGCATTGATAGAATACTTAGGTAAAGAGGTCAAAATAGTCCCTGGCTCAACACTGAATATCAAAATTACTCAAAAAGAAGACCTTGTCTTGGGAGAAAGTTTGCTCCCGAGGATAAAATAAAACTTCAAAATAAATGTAAGTCTGTAGAATTTGGTTTTCATATAGTAAACTTTGCGTGGTTATTTTTTTTAACACCACAAGTCTTATTTTTAATAATGTGAAGGAGATTTTTATGTTGGAAAAAGGTTCAAGTGCGCCGAGTTTTTCGGTTAAAGATCATAATGGTAATAATGTTAGCCTTGAAGATTTTAGAGGAAAGAAAGTAGTCATATGGTTTTATCCTAAGGCAGATACACCAGGTTGCACAATAGAAGGAAAAGGGTTTCGTGATGACTATGAAAAATTTATACAAAAAAATACAGTTGTCTTAGGGGTTAGCCTAGATAACGAGTCAGATAATAAAGCTTTTTCCGAAAAATTTGATTTTCCTTATCCTTTATTATGTGATGTTAATCAAAAAATTGCGCTAGCTTATGAAGCTATTAAAGGTCCTGAAGATGAATATGCATCACGTATTACCTATGTGATTGGTGAAGATGGAAATATTTTAGAAGCAATTTCACAAGTTGATACGAAAACGCACTCGGGAGACCTTTGTTCCAGGTTGTGATGCACTTACTTGGAAGGGCAAATGGCTAAAAAAAACCAGGTATTGTTCTTAGAACCGGGTAGAGCGGAGTCGTGTGTTCTGGACGGGGGTCAAATCGACCAGCATTTACCCCGGGAAGTC
>CAZOYP010000134.1:0-3092 GCA_964584125.1 uncultured Nitrospinaceae bacterium
ACTATGACTCTTTACATACCCACACAAATCAGTACTAGTAAAAAAAAACTCCCTTATTAACTAGGTCCTGAGTAATTTTCACTTTATGATCCATCAAAAACCAAAATTTAAGGAGTAACTTCTCTTCAACCGTAGTGAACTTATCCTCCCAAGCAGTAATGGACTTTTGTTTCGCAATCGAATCATAAAGACTAGAAGAAATGTGTAACCGCCGATCCTTAATAAATTTACTGAATCCCTCCACTAACAAAGGTTTAAAATGTTTTCGACTGATCTTCACTACCTCCGAAACGCTGGGAATACTTTTACTATGGTATTCAAAATACTTCAATTTGTAATACTGACTAATTGTCCTCAACCGAAAATAACAATGCATATCAACTACTTTTTCTCCATACATCCGAATGAGATATTTCTGAATAAGCGGCTTACTTAGTTTAAGTAGTATTTTATTTAAATGCCCTCTTTCAAACATATGTATATATACCGTACTTAAATGTTTGCAGCACTGAATTTCAATATTCCCCTTCAAAAGCTTTGAATGTGGGAGAATCCGATACCAATAAATTTCATCTCTTGCGACCTCTAAGGCCGCTTCAAATGCATCTATAACTTTGTGTGAACTGGACTGTTGTACCCGTCGAGCAATTTGATACGAACTAGGATCGGGAAAACCATATCCTCGCAACTTATCTTGAAAGTTTTTTCTCGTTCCTGTTAATATCCCCGCTCTTTCTCTTATACAATCTTTAGACCTTGCAACACCCCTCAAAGCCAAACTCACATCTCGGGGAAGCAAAAATAATCCATGACTTACAGAAAAGTTAAATATCTCTTCAAGGCCATTGAAGTTAAGTTTATCCACATGAAGAAACTTTTGAATAGTTTTTTCGCTAAACCCACATTTTTCAAAAATTTTTATTTTTTTGTATCTGACATCCTCCCAATATTTATAAGTTCCTACATTTCGAACAAATTGCTTTTCAACCTCACTCCTAGCCTTAAAAAAATAACTTCTCATCAAAAACCATTTTTTCTTTAGAGTTGATTCAATAACCCACTTATATTTAGGGGTTAGCCTTTTTAGTTTCAAATCATCTAATAGGCCTATTTCCCCAGTTAGAGAAATATAGCCCAATAACTCCAAATGGCGATCTAAAAGAAACGGGTTTATTTGTTCAACAAATTTTCTAAATATTGTCTTCCAACGATACACGTCAAAACCTATCCCAATATTTTTCTTTTTATTTTTTAAATATTTTTTGATTGCAAGGGCACCCTTTTTTTCAATCTGGTTAAAAAGTTTGTCACGGTCTGTAATATCTTTTATTTTGATCTGCTTCAACCTACCAATTATCTGAGGAACTTCTTTTTCGATAGCTACCCAAATTTCATTGTACTCAACAGCTGTAGAAAAATATATTTTGATAAGAATCTCATTACTTGCATCGAGGTAGTCAGAGGACTTTTTCGGTATTTTCTTGTACTTAGCAAAGTTAAGAGATGCTAAACCCGATTGACAGTCACGAATATTATTAAGATATTCTCGAGCCCTGGATAACTCGTCCTGCTGGGCATAAGGATCGTTCATGACCTTTAGGAACATATTTTCTGCTTTTTCAAGGTCGCGGTCCGCAAGAAATTTAAGCCCATCGTTTATCGGGTCATATGAAAACATAATTAAATGAAAGAGTATCGAGTTTTTAAAAACTAAATGACAACAAATTGAACAATGAAAGTAGGTTATCTAAGGTGAAGTCGAAGCTTAAAAAAAGAGAAAGACCAACTCGATTTGTTGATTAAAAATTTGGTTAAATTGAAAAAGTTTTATGCTTGATTAAATAAGAAAAAAAATAAGAAAATAGATCGCAAAAAAAGGTCGTTTCTTTAAAGTTCGAGTTCTGCAAGAGCGCCTCTTAAACTAGTAGTTGTTAGATGCGCTTACGGGGGAAAGGTTTTATTCCAAATAAGCATTTTTCATCAATCTCGCAATTATCTTATTAGGGTAAGAGAACAAGGTTGTAGCTAGATCTTGTGAAAAATTTTATCTAAATATATAGGAGGGAATCTTATAAAAAAAAACCGGGGAAGATCAGGCCCAAGCCGTCTCTTCCCCGGTCAATACTTAACAGACTTTATTCAGATTAGTAGTGAAGTGTATTCCACTGCGTAACCGCTTTCTGTCCGTTTCTTTCCTTGTTCTGACCATTCCAGATCGCAATTGCCATTGGCGTTTTGTTACCACTGAATTGCGTATCATTACCGTCACTGGTTTTCAAGGCACGTTTGAATACAACCGACCAGCGGTTATTTCTCCAGTTACCTGCACCATCAACGTCCTGATGAGCCTGAGTAGTCAACGTACTGAACCCTTCAGCATTAAGATCTTCTACAGCAGATACCCGCAACCTTTGATCAGAAAGAATATTACCCAAAGATCGCCCAGGGTTAAAGACACCTTCGTTCTTACCCATACCGAAATCGATATTGGTAGCACGCTTGCTGATGTCACCTGCTCCCTGAGTTTTACGGGACGCACCTTTGGTACCAGACTGATGAGCAGTATCAATACCACCCAACTTCCCATCAGGCTCATACATGTAGTAAGAACCAGTACCCATTACCATGTAAGCATACTGATCTTCCATATCACCCATGGCTGAGTTTTGATTCTTACCAGCACCTTCCCTATCCCAGGTGGCTTTCCATTGCCAGATGTTAACACGTTCGCCGTCTCCACCCATGGTGAACGGAGGCTCTTCGCCACCCTGATTCACCGGAAACATGATCGCAACTTGATCCTTATACTGTTGCGAAGTTACCATCATGTCATTTCGGGTAGGATCGTTATACTCAAGATGAACGCCAATTTCCTTGCCGTTCGTCGCGGCTTTAACGAACACGTACTTCGTCTCTGGGTTTGGCCACATTGGGTTTGCGATCATTTGAGGGTCCATATCAATAATCACATGCTTCAATGCAGTTGGGCCGTATCGCTCAGACCAAAAAGGATTGTCAGGGTCTGTTGGAATTGCCCCATTTACTTTCACTGCTTTGATATCCGCTGCATTAGCTACAGCAAACATCCCAAG
>CAZOYP010000135.1:0-3074 GCA_964584125.1 uncultured Nitrospinaceae bacterium
CGATATTCGATTGAGTCTGGAAGAAAAGGTAGATCTTCTACTCGCACAACACTGCCACTTAGTTGCTTTTGCCACTCTTGCATAATTTTCCTTATAAAGGGGAGATTAAGATTTAACTGGGTATGTTTTTTTCAGATAATCAACGATCTCATATTCATCACTCAAAACCACTTCACCATGAACAAGAACTGGAACCATACTCTGCCCAGAAACTTGGAATACCTCTGTTCGTTCGTGATGAGGCCAAGGCACATCAACAGTCTCGTAATTAACTTCGAGTTGCTTCAAAACCGTACGAACCATAGCACAGTATCCGCATCCATCTATATTATAAAGCTTAATCTGGTCCATTTTTTAAAAAAAAGTAATCATTTTTTTGCACAGGGAATCAAAACCGCATCTGACATACCGTGAATTTTCTTTTTATCATGAGGACACAGGGTGGCTAAAATACCAGTAAGCCGAGCTGAGCCATCAATCAGAAAATAATATGGAGTGAGCCTAACACGAGCTTCCATCTCCATGATTGAGTCGTTAGAGTTATCTCGGTAACGCGCCCTAACTCTCCTCCCTTTGTGAAAAACCTGTAAAACTGAAGATTCTTCTGGGAAATTCGTCAAAGCGCCTTCTAAGGTTTTTCTCCATACTTCGGCAGAAACATCATGTCCAATTACGACACCTCTGCTACCCCATGATTCTGGAGAAAAACCAGAAGGTTTGATCACCAACTCCCTCTCTTTTTGAGTCAAAGAAATGAGTTCCTTCCAGTTCTGAATCGATTTACCACAGACATCTAAACCTGGAATTACAGCATATTCAGGAACTTCCCGAGAATCCAAAATCCATGTATCTGGGATTAGATGAGATAGGATTCTAAAAGTTTCAGAACCTAACTCTTTTTCCCATAATGAAGTCAAAATAGGGTGCTTAAACAAACTAAAAGCGAGTTTCTCTTCAAGATAAGGCTTAAAAGGGGGGGTGATTTTAACTCTCCCCTTTTTACAGCTATACATAATGAGCTCAGCCTTTGGAATATTTTTCAAATCAAATAACTCAAAAAAACGATATAAAACATCTATCTTTACTTCGTCATTATCCTTCTTGAAAAACAAACCCTCCTCTTTAAAAACCACCTCTTGAGGTCTTAAGGCAAATACAGAGAAGCCCTTATCATTTAATTGATCGACTAAACTGGACATTTCCCCCCAGTAATCATTAGCCTCATCAGAAACCATGATAACCACCACACAGGATTTTTCACCAGAAATAGACTCTGCCATTTTATAAAATAATTCTGGAATACCTCCACCATTTGCTCCAATCACCGTTTCATCTATATCTGAATATAGATCCACGAGACGAGCGGTTAAACCAAACCCACCGGGAACAGAATCTAGTTCAGTGACTGTAAAACCTTCCTCCGTAACAATAATATCAGGCCGTATTATTCCTGGTAAATCCCCACGAATTCTCCTCATCCTCGAATAGGCCACTAAATCATTGGGTTTTCCTGCATCTAAATATTGCGCAAACCAAGAGGGAATTTTGCCTTTAACGCTGTCCGCATAAAAACTATTCAGAACGGTATAAAATTTCAGGAGATGAGAGCCAAGATCTTCAAAAAACAAAACTTCTTCAGATGATAAGTAGTAAGGTTCTGGGGATACTCGCCAGTTGGGTACTCCTTTTTGATCTTGGGCTTCTTTAGAAAAAAGGTTTAACTCCATAAGGGAAGATTCTATTTCTAAGCAAATATCTTCCGGTTTTGTAATCATTCAAAAATAACCTAAAAAATTTTCAGCAAAAAAACCTTCTCAGAAAGCCTACCCTCTAAAATATCAGATTCTTACATTGACCACAATATCTTCAAACATCTAACACCAATAATTTTTTACTAAATTTATCGCTTAGCAAAACTCATGCAAAACAGTTGTAGCAATTAACATTAATCAAATATTATAATATTGATACCTAAAGCGAAATATTAATTAAAAAATACTTATTGTTTTTCTAGGTAATATTAATGGAGTCTGATAAAAATTTTCCCGAAAAAGATATAGTTATTCCATTATTTCCACTTCCCACAACTGTGTTTTATCCAAACACTTCTCTGCCGCTCCACATTTTTGAACCACGATATCGCGACATGGTGGAGGATGCACTAAATGGCAAAGGGGAAATTGGTATGGTTCTCCTAAAACCTGGTTGGGAAAGCAATTATCAGGGCGCTCCTGAAATCATGAACATTGGTTGCGTTGGCAAAATCACCCGCCATTCTGAATTACCCGAAGGCAAATATAATATATTACTCTCTGGGCTCTATCGATTTCGCATTCTGAATGAAATAAAAGGAAAGACTTACCGACAAGCTGAAGTGGAGCTTTTAAAAGAAATAAACAACAAGGACCTAACTTCTGAAGCATCCCCTATCAAAGAACGGTTAATTAGAATTATGCGACTATATTTAAAAAACCTTCCCGACGGAACAAAAATCGAAAATGAGCTCCACATGGAGAACTGCCAAAACCTAGCTGAATTCGTTGACAAACTTACCAACCACTTCGACCTACCTGTAAACAAAATGCAAGAATTTCTAGAACAACATGACGTTCAAAAAAGAGCAAATTCGCTCTATTCGTTAATTGAGTTCAAAAATCAAATAATACAAATTTCAAAAAACATGAAAGACCAAGAAGTTGACTTTAGCATGAACTAAAAAAAACAAACTTCTTCATTTTTCAAGAAGCAAATTATTTCTAGCTTTAATGATTTTCCAAGCCTGTAATATAAGCAAAAAAACATTCCCGGCCAAAACAATGAACCAAAAACCAAGCTCAACTTCGTCTAACAGAGAAAAAAATACTAATAACATATTGTTGGTGCATAAACACAAAGGACTGATTAAAGTAAGAAAAACCTTATCCCCATACCAATCTTTTTCTGAAAGTTTTTGAGACTTTTTTGTAGATCCTAGCTTTTTACTTAAACGATCAAACCGGTCAATAGTTTTATCCTGCCATCCGTACAAAAAAATGTGGATGCGGTGCAAAAAATAAACCAACATTGAAAGCTCT
>CAZOYP010000136.1:0-3030 GCA_964584125.1 uncultured Nitrospinaceae bacterium
GGATGCTTGGAAAAAGTACAAGAAAAAGTTTTTTGCTAATTGCTCTGCCGCTGGCACGCCCCACAATTGCTGTCGGTGTCAGCCTAGCAATGATGGAAACTTTGGCCGATTTTGGTACGATGCAGTTATTCGCTGTACAAACCTTCACCACAGGAATATATCACATCTGGTTTGGGACCTATAATGCACCGGGTGCCGCGCAGCTTGCTTTATCTTTACTGATTTTCATCAGCTTCTTTATTTTTCTGGAACACTACTCGCGTAAACAGCAACGTTTTCACACGCAAAGCAGTATTCAAACCACACAAGCTCGTTATCGACTTTCCAGAATCCGTGCTGTGCTTGCGTTGTCATTTTGTCTATTTCCTGTAGTGTTCGGATTTGCTCTTCCTGCAGGTTTGTTGATTCAGTGGGCTGCAGAGAGCTGGCGCGGAGTAATTCTGGACCGCTTTTTCAGTGATGCTGGAAACAGTCTTATTCTGGCCGGCATCACGGCATTATTGGGCGTTTTTTTTGGTCTGTTAATGGCTTTCGGTTCTCGGCTCAGTAAGCGTAGCATGATTCACTGGGTAACCCGTCTGGTCAGTCTCGGCTATGCTTTCCCCGGACCAGTTGTCGCTCTCGGGGTACTCTTGCCTTTTGCATGGTTAGACCGGACAATTAATGCATGGATGGAGTCAACATTTGGTGTCTCAAGCGGATATTTTCTGAGCGGGACTTTGTTCATTCTTGTCTTTGCATACCTTGTACGTTTCCTGGCTTTGGCCTACGGCACTGTCGAAACAGGCTTTGTGAGGATTACTTCCGAGATTGAGGATGCCAGTAGATCTTTGGGGAAAAGCAGCTGGCAAACTTTAAAACGTATTCATCTGCCATTGATCCGCGGAAGCATGCTGGCCGGTGGATTACTGGTCTTTGTCGATGTGATGAAAGAACTGCCTGCGACATTGATGCTGCAGCCATTTAATTTCAGCACACTTGCTACTCGGGCTTACGGTTATGCAACTGAGGAGATGCTCAAAGAATCTTCACTCTGGTGCCTGACGATTGTCATTGTTGGTCTATTACCTGTGATTTTTCTAAACCGCCATCTGCGTGAATCTACTTCACAAAACTACTAGAAGATTTGACCATGATTGAATGTAAAAACCTCGCTAAAGCCTACGGCAAACTGGAAGCAGTTAGTGACTTCAGTTTGCATTTAGAAGAACACGAATTTCTTTCCATTCTAGGTCCATCTGGCTGTGGTAAATCTACCCTACTACGCCTGATTGCAGGACTAGAAGTCCCAAGTCATGGACAAGTCTTTTTACAAAACAGGGAAATTTCCGGGAAGAAAATAATTCTTCCTCCAGAGCATCGAAAATTTGGTATGATTTTCCAGGACTTTGCCTTGTTTCCGCACCTAAATGTCGAAAGCAATATTGCTTATGGTGTTAGTGGATCAAGAAACGAAAAGAAGAAACGGGTCAATGAGTTGCTCGAATTAGTCAGTCTACCACATCTTGCAGCCAAAATGCCTCATCAAATCAGCGGTGGTGAACAGCAGCGAATTGCCGTCGCAAGAGCACTTGCTCCACGGCCCCGTCTGATTTTGATGGATGAGCCATTCAGCAATTTAGATTATCAATTACGACTGCAGCTAAGAAGAGACATCCGGGATATCCTTAAACATGAAGGTGTGGCTACTATTATTGTAACTCACGATCAAGTTGAAGCCATTACGTTTTCCGACCGCGTGATTCTCATGCATAAAGGGAAGCTGGTACAAGCTGGTACTCCGACTGAAATCTACCAGTATCCGAAAACACTTTGGGCTTCTTCTTTTGTAGGTGAAGCCAACCATTTACCGGTTGAATGGCAGGACACATCTTTAAACTCTCCATTTGGTTTATTGGCTGTTCCTGCTGAAATAGGCAAAGAGACTCAGATCCTGATGAT
Organism: uncultured Nitrospinaceae bacterium; assembly: GCA_964584125.1. Taxonomy (GTDB): domain Bacteria; phylum Nitrospinota; class Nitrospinia; order Nitrospinales; family VA-1; genus Nitromaritima. Next base: position 1,942 of record CAZOYP010000136.1, read on the forward strand.
CCGCCCGGAAGACTTTAGGATTGAGCATGCTCCTAACAAAGAGGCAAACGGCACTGTGAAAAATGTCGATTTTTCAGGCTCAGTACAAATTATTTCAGTGAAATTAAAAAGTGGTGATACGATTCAGGTAAGCGGATCACCCCATTATTTGTGGTCAATGAAAGAACCTGTGAAAATCACAGCCGAAAGATATTTGTGCTTCAATAGTTCCGGATACAGTCTTGAAGGCTTTGCAGAAGAATAGCATAAGCTACATCTGAAAAAAAGAGTGAGTTTACGTTGATGAGATGGAAGACTTTTTCAATCCGATGGATAAATCTTTTCTACACTATGCTGTTACTCACATTTGATTAATGCCTACTAATAAGTATTTCTTTTGTCACCTAGGACTTGATCCTGGATCCAGATACCAAACCAGATTGAGCACAAGATTTAGATCCAGGCCTTCTCTGTATTCCGGGTCTAGGCATTGCTTCACTCGGCACGGCAATGAAGAAGATTCGAAAGCGGCAAATCTAATATCCGGTGATGAAAATTCATAGGATTTTGTGAACTCATTTGTTCTGCCTATACCTTGTTATTTCAAATAATAATCCCAGATTCTTGAAAAATTCACCACATAATGATATATTTCCAATTCAGCTAACCAACAAATAGAATACATATGAGACATTTACAGCTAATAGTTATCTTCCTCCTTCTTTTGGCTTTACCTCTGTCAGTCAACTCAGAAGAAACTGGAGTATTGTACCTATGGGAAATATCTTCCAGTAATGCATGGGAGAGTTTTGGAGATGAAACTTCTCAACAAAAATACAAAGGTATGACCTCAAATGGGAAACCTCACGGAAAGGGAAGTTTATCATACCCTGATGGTAAAAGCGTGACAGGGGAGTGGAGAGATGGAAAGGTGTGGAACGCTGAACATTATGACAAAGATGGGAAAGTCCTTGGGAAATCGGTGAATGGAGAGTGGAAACTAAGTTGGGGGTTTTTGTTTCTTCGAAAAGTGAGTGGGAAATGGGGTTGGCATGAGGATGGTGATGCTGGCAAGGATTATAAGTACGAAGGGATGATTGAAAATGGGAA
>CAZOYP010000137.1:0-2996 GCA_964584125.1 uncultured Nitrospinaceae bacterium
CCAGCAATGACACAGTAAATTGAGCAACCAACCTCCACCGCCCACTAATTCCATCGGCTTTTTCGCTATATGTTTTTCTGGCCTCATGTCCAGACTCAACCCGCCGCTTGTTGAGAACTTTTGCCACGTCGTCAACTGCTCCGATAATTCCAAACGACAGCATTATCGCCAACAAAGCCACAATGTATTGATTCAGGTTGCACCAGAGCACTGCTCCGAGCAGTATGCCTAAAATCAAAACTACACCTCCCATGATTGGGGGTGCACCTGTGTAGGGCTTTGTGTCTGCGGGAGATGTGATAAAATCAGAAGTAATTCCTCGTTTCCGAAAAGCTCTGATTATAATTGGCATCAAAAACACAATCAGAAAATAGGCTGTTAAAAATGCCATACCTCCCCGAAAAACGACAGACTTAAAAATCTGATATTGCCAAATAGAGTGCAGTAGGGCGGCCAGCATGTAAAGTCCTATAATGTCATAAGTTCTTTTTCCTTTGCAGCAACAAACTCATTCACTAAGTGAGTATGTTTATCTGTTACTTTCTGGATTCGTTCCTGCGCAACTTTTTCCTCGTCTTGAGAGATGAGCTTGTCTTTTTCCATCTGTTTCAGATTATCATTGCCTTCTCTGCGTACATTGCGCACTGCAATTTTTGAATCCTCTCCAATTTTTTTGATCTGCTTTACGTAATCTTTACGTCTCTCCTCAGTAAACGGAGGAGTCACAACACGGATGATATTTCCATCATTGGAAATACTGAAACCTAAATTTGCGGCTTGCAAGCTACGCTCAATTTCTTTGATCATCGATTTTTCCCAAGGGCTGATTGCCAGCATCTGCGGTTCAGGTGTGGATATATTTGCCACCTGATTAATTGGAGTTGGATTTCCATAATATTCAACCTTGACAGCATCTAACATTGCCGGTGAAACACTTCCGGCATGAATACCTTTAAGATCTTGTTTGAGGCTCTCAATAGTATTATTCATCTTATGATCAACCATTTCTTCAATTTCCTGACTGTTTTCCAAACTCATGAGCCTCTTTACTTGATCAGTGTTCCGACAGATTCTCCACAAACAGCCCTGAGTATGGAGTCAGGTTCTTGATAGTCTAGCACTAAAATGGGAAGTTGATTATCTCGACAAAAAGCTATGGCCGTCGCATCCATCACTTTTAGGTTTTGCCTGAGGACATCGTCATAATTTAACTTTTTATAATGAACTGCATCAGAGTGAATAATAGGGTCTTTGTCATAAACTCCATCAGTTTTGGTGGCCTTAATGACAATCTCCGCACCCACCTCAGAAGCCCGCAACACAGCTGCCGTATCAGTAGTAAAAAATGGATTTCCTGTTCCAGCCGCAAAAATTACCACTCTTTTTTTTTCCAAATGCCGATCAGCCCTGCGTTTGATGTAAGGTTCTGCAATGGCATTCAACTCAATAGCTGATAAAACGCGGGTCAGGATGCCCCGCTGTTCCAGCATTTCCTGCAGGCATATACTGTTGATCACCGTGGCCAGCATCCCCATATGATCACCGGCGACTCGTCCAACGTTACCTTTAGTAGACTTAGAACCGCGAAAAATATTACCTCCTCCAACCACAATCCCAACTTCTACCCCCAGGTTGTGAACAGATATCACACTTTCTGCAATTGCTCGGATTGTATTGTATTCAAAACCAAAACCCTGCTCTCCTCCGAGAGTTTCACCGCTCAATTTCAGTAAAATACGTTTGTATTTAGGAGTCATACAAGCTGACTAGAATTGGAATTTCTCAAAGGAATTAAAGCTAATTTTGACACCCAACTCCTTGGCAGTGTTTTCAATTAACTGACTAACTGAAACCTGAGGGTCTTTCACAAAGGGCTGGCTTTCCACACAAACTTCTTTTAAGTATTTTTTCAGACGACCTTCAATCATTTTTTCAATAATGTTGTCAGGTTTTCCGGATTCTCGTGCCTGGGCTGTAAAAACCTCTTTTTCTTTTTCAAGTACTTCCTCTGAAACCTGATTTGCCGTGACTGCTTCAACCCGAAATGCAGCAATGTGCATAGCAATGTCCCTAGCCAATGTTTTCAGGCGCTCATCCTCACAAGGCTGATCTGTTTCTAGGGGGACAGCAACACCAATCTTAGCATTGCTGTGTATGTATCCTCCAATCGTGCCATGCTTAATTTCCATTTTTCGGCTTGCTAGAATTTGCATGTTTTCACCCAACTCAGCAATTGTGTTTGATAACAAGCCCTCAACGTTACCTTGGCCTTCGACCAGCGTCTGCTGTAAAATATCGTTTGTGCCTTGTTCTCTAATCTGATTTGCAAGTTTTTTTATGAAAGACTGAAATTTGTCGTTCCGAGCAACAAAATCAGTTTCACAGGCTACTTTCACTAAACCGGCACTTTTCTCATCGTTACTGGCAGAAAAACATACGGATCCTTCAAAAGTCTCACGGGAAGATTTTTTCAAAGCTGTAGCCTTTCCTTTTTTCCTCAAGAAATCCTGAGCTGCTTCAAGATCCCCATTTGTTTCAACGAGGGCCTTCTTGCAATCCATCATAGCTACTCCGGTGATTCCCCTTAACTCTTTAACTGCTGAAGCTGTGATCGCTGTCATCTTATTTTTTCTTTTAATATTTATTACGTGTTTACGGACTTACGAATAGCAAATCCGGAAAGATTCTCTTGCAAGTATTGATTACTTTTCTGTTTCTGACTTACTAGCTTTTGATGCTTTTGGTTTTTTCTCTGCAACTTTCGGTTCAGAGGCAGCCACAGCTTTTTTCACAGCTACCCTTGCTTTAGTTTCGGTTTGTGCTTTTTCCGCAGGGGCTATCTTTTCAGCAACCATCGCTTTTTTCCCTATTGCCTTCGATTCGGAGGCAGCCACAGCTTTTTTCACAGCCGTGTTTATTTTAATTTCCGTCTTTTCTTTTTCAGCAGGAGCCATCTTTAAAGCAACCTAGGTTTTTTTCTATAATGCCTTGGAATC
>CAZOYP010000138.1:0-2991 GCA_964584125.1 uncultured Nitrospinaceae bacterium
CAAAAAGCTTTATGAAAGGATGGGTTTTGTCGTTGGCAAAAACCGGTCGCTAGCTACTGCGAAGGTTGTGTTCATTTGTGAATTAACTCGGCCGCAATGGAAATAAATCCAAATGAAAAAAACCATATCTTTTCTTGGTTTAGGCATTATCAAAGATATCAACCTGAAAAAAATTTTATTTTTAGCATTGATCAGAACAAAAATGTTTTATATAGAGAAGCCTATAAAATATGTTGCCAAATTGGTAGCTTCCTAAAAGAAAGAAAGATAAAAGCTAATGATCGAATAGTTCTGCTATCTAACAATTCCATAGAACATCTACTAACATATTTTGGGGTGATGTCATATGGAGCAACGATTTGTACAATTAATGTTGAGATGGACCAAATCAATCTCAACTATATTTTAGAAAGAATAGCTCCCAAACTAGTACTGTACGAAAATATTTCCATCCTTCCTGATACCAATTTAGACTTTGAAACTTTGCCACTTGGGTCTTTGTCTAAACACATTCCTGGCAGTTTTTTTGAAAAACTAGAAAAAATCTCAAACGATGATTTTGGGTTGCCTGTTAATGAAACAGGTGATACTGCCTCTATTTTTTTCACATCTGGAACAGATACAAAGCCCAAAGGAGTTTTAATCTCTTTTCTAAACTTGGCCAAAAACACCATTGCTATTTCCGAAAGATTTGGTATCAAAGGTGAAGACAGAATTCTTGAATTCCGCTCTTTTAATTGGATGTCGGCACAAGTGTTAAGTGGCCTGGGTTCTTTGTTTAATGGTGCAAGCCTCTTTATTGCAAAAAAATTTTCTGTTTCCAAATTTTTCAATTGGATCAGTACATATCAGATTACGATAGCAACAGGTAATCCTACAACTATCAATATGCTGACAAGTCGTCCATCTTCACTCAAACACGATGAAATACCGCATCTCCGTTTTTTGACTTCTAGTTCTGCACCACTGCTTGTTGAAGATTGGAAAAGATTCGAGGGGCTGTATGGAATCCCTATTTCTCAAGGTTATGGAGCCAGTGAGTGCGGATGGATAGCGGGCAGCAATGAAAAAAATCGCCGATTAGGTTCTGTTGGTAGGCCACTTAATTATCAAAATGTCGTAATTTCAGATCAAGCGGGTAATAACTTGCCTGCAAACGTTCATGGTATGGTTGTAATTGGACACACTGATGCACAAAACCGTTATTTTGGAGATGATGCTGAGATAAGAACAGATACTTTAGGGCGTATTGTCACAGGAGATATTGGTTACATTGATGAGGATGGATTTTTATTTCTTACAGGAAGAGAAAAGGATCTGATTATCATTGGCGGCATCAATGTTTCACCTATCGAGATTGAAAATGTGATAATGGAATTGAAAGAAATAGTCGAAGCGGCTGTCATTGGGGTTAGGGAGCAGATTTATGGTGAAGAGATCATTGCGTTTGTCGTTCCGGTCGCTGACGCTGGTTTGACCAGCGATGAGGTTCTTGCACACTGCAGACAGAAACTTGCCAGAATAAAAATTCCAAGATCAATTGAGTTTGTCGACAGCCTACCGAAAACAGAACGAGGTAAGCTGGATAAGAAAGGACTGAAAAAAATTTGGACTGATTCAAAGAATGTTTAAAAAAACTCAGTCTAATTTGGACTGTTTTATAACCAAGAAGGAATAAATCGAATCACCAAACACTTGGAAAATACATCACAATCTATCTATCTGTCGTAAAGTTAGCTCAATCTGAGTCCTAGCTTTGGCCAGAAAATGATTATTGAGATAAGATCAGCACGAATTGAAGTTCTCAACTGTTCTTCCACTCAACAGTGCACTGATAAGTTCTTCAGGGAATTTTACCGTATTAAATATATTTCTCTGATCCTGATTGAGAAATCGTTCACTGATTGCCTTATCAATCAGCTGGATTAGTGGTTCAAAATAATTATTGGTATTAACTAAGACAATAGGGAGCGGATGCAGTCCCAAGCGTTTCCAAGTCATTGCTTCTAGCAATTCTTCAAAAGTACCAATTCCTCCTGGTAAAGACACGACTCCATCAACACCCTCGATCATCATCCGCTTTCTTTCATGTAAGTCATTGACCACAATTAAATCGTCGAGTCCACTATGGGCCCTTTCAATAGTATTTAAAAATTCAGGTAAAATCCCAGTAATTCTCCCTCCATGTTTAATGGCACCATCAGCAAGTGCGCCCATTGAACCAACCGAACTACCTCCATAAACTATAGATATATGGTTTTGTGCCAGCAGGCTGCCTACCTCAAAGGCAGCATCTCTATAAACCTTATCACATTGGTTACTAGATGCACAATAAACACAGACTTTGCTGAGTGAAGTTTTAGATGAGTCAATCATAAGTCAAAAGAACTTCAGTAACTGGTCCAAAAAACAAATTAGCAATCAAGGGAATGAAGATGGAAAATTAATAATCAAAAAGTCAAAAATGTTTTTACTATAGGAGTTCGTCAAGTCCAATGTCAACTGATGGAGAGGACTGTGTAATACGACCAACTGAAATGAAATCAACACCAGTGTTTGCAATATCACCAATCGTTTCAAGAGAAACACCACCAGATGCTTCTAATGGGATTTTGTGATTTACCATATTGACCGCTTCAACCAAGGTGGATAAATCCATATTATCTAAAAGTAGCATATCTGCTCCTGCTTCCAGTGCTTCCTTGACTTGATCAAGTCGATCACATTCAACTTCCACTTTAACTAAAACGGGTATGTTTTCTTTGACTTTTTTGACGGCTTCTTTCAGTCCACCACAGAGAGCAATATGGTTATCTTTAATCATTACTCCATTATCAAGTCCGAGCCTGTGATTCAGGCCACCTCCACAAGTAACAGCGTGTTTTTCAAGAATTCTTAGCCCAGGTGTTGTTTTTCTGGTATCCAAAAGTTTTGCGTTTGTATTGGAAATTCTTGCAACATATTTTGCAGTTTGAGTTGCAATACCAGACA
>CAZOYP010000139.1:0-2980 GCA_964584125.1 uncultured Nitrospinaceae bacterium
CAACAATCTAAGGCTGACCATCCAACTCTAGTGTTTCCATCCGTCGGTGGTAAAGTACCAAGTGACATGATCCTTACTAAGTTTTTACGTGATCATAAAGTCATGAGTTCAGAGGAAGGACGTGTAGCAACAGCACATGGCTTCCGATCAAGCTTTAGGAACTGGGCATCCGAGAATGGTTATCCACGAGACTACGCTGAACGGGCATTAGCTCACACAATCAGCAACCAAGTGGAAGCCGCTTACCATACAACAGACTTACTCGATCAACGCCGTGAAATGATGGAAGCATGGTCACAATATGTGTGCGGTACAGAACATCATGGCAATAACGTCATTGCTATAACTAGGGAGGTTTCGTGATGGCACCTTCGAAAAAGCACCCCACAAATCCCAACGCACCACTATATGGAAAAATGCCAGACTTAAATTTATCGTCTAACTTATTTGACGCAAATCAATCGCTTAGCTCATTCGAATCTGAATGCTTAGGTATTAAAAAAAATGTTGCCTATGCAAAGAAGGTCTTTAGGAAGGTCAAAGTAAATGGAAAAGGTAAAGAGCTCTTCAAGACTGAAGAGAAATTTCTCAGACAGCTAGACAATGCTCTATTCCATTACGAGCTTTTTAGACCCTGTGTTATTCCGGATGAATCCGGTGAACTAAAAGATCAAAGAAAATACTTAAACCAACTTCAAAAGGCAGTGAGCAACCTTAATGTTGTCCTGGGTAATATGCACGAAAACCATTCAAGGTGGTTGGCTCATGCAGGGTTTGTCCTGCCTCAACATCTTACAGGTGAAGGGCTTGATAATGATTTCATCCAACAATCAAAGAGCCTTGAGGCAGCAATAAAAAAAGCTCAGGAGAATTTGAAGGGAAAAAATAGCGGGATCAATTCTGAACTGTATTTGCTTATAGAACAGTTGGCCGATATGTATAGAAAACGTAACGGTAAAATACCTTTGCCTACATTTGACGTGTACAACAAATGTTACAAGGGCTCATTTTTAGAATTAGTTAAGGCTATTATCTGCATAACCGATATTCCTAACCAGCAGTGTATAACAGATCATTCGATCGTTAATGGGATAAAGTTAGCCCAAAAATCATAAACTTTCTCCCATTATCGCGCAATCCTAGACTGCACTACAATTCATCATACTAAATCGAATAACAATGGAGATCGAATGATGAAAAATGACAATCAAAATCGTATGCTTCGTATGCTTCGTATGCGTCAACTAACTGAATACTGCGCCCTATCCAGAGCGTACATCTATGAGAAAATTGCCAAAGGCACTTTCCCGCCGGGACACATGATTTCCCCGGGCATCAGAGCCTGGCAGAAATCAGAAGTTGACGCGTGGCTCGACAAAAGAATTGCAAAAGCATGAAGATTTGAAGGTCTTATCCCTCGCTATATTTAGCGTGGGCATTTAACAAACAAAAAACCCTCTATTGGGGCAGAGGGCGATCGATAAGGATAATGAGATGTACAAACCCGGTGTAACTGAATCTGTTCCATTAAACAATGGAAAAGAAACCAAACCAGCTCCTGCAGCCAAACTTAAAACGTCCGTCTATTTACCTGATGGGAGTTGCGTCACACTCCAAGAGATTGTCAAAAACAAAGAGTCTTATGATGGCAAAACGATCACCAAAGAGAAAAAAACCGTATCAACAAAGGGCAACTATGAGATCGTTGTGAAAGATAAGAATGTCTATCTTTCAGGAGCAGAGACGAACTTACACCTTAACCCAAAATTTGGATTTGGGAGTATGGATCTGACAAAAAATCCTGCAGCCTTAAAAGATGCAATTAGCAGTACATCCCATCCAATGAAATCTAAAATGGTGGCAATGACAGAGCTTTCTGTTGTGTATGGTCCTACAGGATCAGGAAAGACGCTGGTCACCTTGAGCGATATCAGGAGGTCAATTTTAGATAAGACTATCAGGGGCGAAGATGTGGTTTACGTGAACCTCGATGATTCCCCCATCGGTCTTGCCGAAAAGGCCGAGTTGTTGGCTGAGCCTAAGGTCAAGATGATTAAAGAATTTAATATTATGATGCTGTATAGCATGATTGATGAGAACGTTGCCAAAGGCAAAGTCATCATTATTGACACGGTAAAGAAAATTGTAAATTTAATGAACAAAGCCGAAGTTGCTGACCTGATGAAGCATCTTAAAAAATTTACCCACGAAGGAGGAACAGTGAGTCTGATAGCCCATGCGAACAAGCACCCCGGCCCTGACGGCCTTCCTGTTCTCGAAGGTGTGGGTGACCTAAAAAACGACGCTGATTGCGTTGTGAGGGTCCAGAGACACAAGGACATTATCACTATGTCCAATGAGAAAAGTAGATCCTACGTTGAGCAGGAGGCAATCTTTCAGACTTTGGAAACTAAAGACTACAAATTATTGATGCATTCAATACAACAGTTGGGTGGGCAGGATGCCATAGATCTAAAAGAACAACGAGAGCAAGAATGTTTCAAAGAGGATAATTGTAGGCTTATAGAAACGATAACTGAGATGATAGGGATTTTCCCAGCACAGAAAACTAAGCTTGTGAAAGATCTTATTGAAGATACAGGTTTATCTCGCAGATTTCTTGTTACCACTCTCGAGCTGCTGGAAGGCGATCTATGGGATCTAGAGAAAGGCCCTAACAACAGTAAAAATTACTCTCTGAGAACCAACGATAACCCTAACAAGAAGGTTGAAGATGATGAGGACGACGTAAAAGATTATTTAATCCGTGAAGGTTATATACCTCGAGATGAGGATCCATTTCCGATTGCTCTTTATTAAAAACCACCCCTGTCTCTAAAACCATAAAAACCTGAAAAACCCAAAAAACCTTATAAAAACTGGGTTTCCCGGTTTTCTTGGTTTTTCACGTTTTCACGGGGGGGGATCTATTACTAATTCCTTATTATCTTAATTCCTTAATTAAGCAGACTATATTACA
>CAZOYP010000140.1:0-2920 GCA_964584125.1 uncultured Nitrospinaceae bacterium
GTAAAATCAAAATTGGCAAATTATAAAAATCCCAAAGCTTATAATTTGCTTAAAGAACTACCAAGAAACACTATGGGAAAAGTACAAAAAAATTTATTACGTCAAACTTAGTAATTGTTCCCATGCAGTATCACATTGAAGGGAATGACTTACTAGGAAAACAGGATAGAAACTTGTAATAGGAAAACATGAACTTTGAAGTATAAGGATTTAAAGGAAGAAATGAAATTAAGGCAACTTAAAGCAACTAAATAGCAAATGCTATATAAGACGTTTTTATGCACAAGCGTGTCAAAATTATGAAGGGACTCTTTAGTGATCAGTGGTAACTATTTAATTGATTAAGATTAAGATAAAGAAATCTATCCTACTAAACCCAGAACTACCATCTTTTGTTATTTAACCATATTAATACTTCACAGTTAGAAAACTCTCGCGACAAATAACCTCAAATTCTTAAGATTAAACTAAATTCTACATGTTCCCAACAATCTCAAAAGTACGTCCAGATAAAGTGAAAAGAAAAATTCAAAAGAGCATTGTGCAATTCTCTTTACAGCCGAAGTTGGTTTTAGCAAAATACTGACACTAGGTACAGTTTGGAAAATCCTTTCAGTTATTCTCCTTCAACAATCGATGGTTTTTATTTTATTTAATTAAGACTAGGATAAGTATATACCATGACAAAATGATGTTAAATATGAACCATTCAAATTCCTCAGTGATCCTAATCATTCCTGCTGGGAGTTACAGAACTAATGCTTTCATGAATGCAGCAACAAAACTTGATCTTAAAGTATTGGTAATTACCGATAAGTCTCAGGTTTTTAGTGATCACTATCCAGAAAACGTAATAACAATGAATTTTCAGCTTTGGGAGGACGGGTTAGATATTATTCGTGAGTGGTCCGAACGATATGAATTGAAAGCAGTAATAGGAGTTGATGAAGAATCAATAGTTTTAGCAGCTAGACTAAGTGAGTCTCTTAGTATAGAACACAATTCATTAGAATCAGTAAAAATAACTAAGGACAAATATCTAATGCGGACAGTATTGAAGAAATTTGGAATAATTGGCCCCTGGTTCAAACGTTTTCCAGTACACAAACTAACGAAAGAGATTTTTAGTGAAATAAGCTTACCATGTGTCCTTAAACCAACTTTTCTTTCAGCAAGTCAAGGTGTTCTTCGTGTCAATAGTTTTGAGGAATTTATCGGAGGTATTGAAATGTTGATAGATCTGCTTTCACAAGATGAGATGAAATTGTTAGGAGGTGATAAAGCAAATTGGATTCTGGTTGAAGAATATATTCCTGGAAAAGAAGTATCCATTGAAGGAATAGTTAATAATGGGATATTAAAAGACTTAGCTATTTTCGACAAACCAGAGCCTCTTGATGGCCCTACTTTCCCGGAAACTATTTTTATTACTCCCACTATTTTGGATGATCATATTAAATTATCCTTGTTAGAAACAGCACAAACAGCTCTGAAGGCTCTGAATATTGTCAAAGGGCCTGTTCATGTAGAATTACGCATTAACAATAATGGAAACTACATACTGGAATGCGCTGCTAGGAGCATAGGTGGTTTGTGCTCTAAAATTCTTGAATTCAAAGGCGGAATGAGCTTGGAGGAATTAATCCTGTGCTCTTCATTAGGGCGAAATGTTGAAAAAACTAAACTCATCGAAAGAGCCAAAGGAGTCATGATGATGCCAATTGAAAGAAGAGGAATCTTGAGAAAAATTATAGGTATCGAAGCAGCTCTTTCTGTGAGGGGAATAACAGACCTGCAAACAACAATCAGACTTAATGAAATATTGGAACCACTTCCAAAGGGGGGCAGGTATTTAGGTTTCTTGTTTGCAGAGGGAAAGGATCAAGATATGGTGAAAAAAGCCCTTAAAAAAGCTTGGTCAAAAATTGAAGTAGTCTATGAAAAATTTTGATGATTTTTTTATTACCAAAATGGATTTCAATTTAAAACCTCTTTGCAGATTTATAATCTAGAGTTTTTTGGAAAGTTCCAAAAGTGCTTCATGTCCCCCATTAAAGATAGGCCAACCGTCTCCAGGAATTACAGCCCGAATGTCTTTTATTGAAGCCATACGTTTGATTGATGCAACCGCAAGTTCTCGATTTTGAATCTTTGAATCTGGGAGCATGCAAAGACGACCTCCTTCATGAGCTCTGATAAGATCTCCGGTAATAAGAGTTGTACCATCAATAAGTATAGCCAGTTCTCCTGGTGTTTTAGAACCGTTGAGGCTAAAAACCTCTATTCCGGTTATTGGCTTATCTCCATCTTCCAACCAACCATCACAGTCTAATGCTAAGTGTCCTTTTTCTGCTAAAGGACCCCAAGATCTTGCACCTGTAAACAATAAAACTCTTTCAGCATCGCGAATATGATCAGAGTTGGTTATAATCACATGCGCCGCTCCTCCCAGATTTTCTAAATGCTTTTTATCATGGTCACTCAACGGTATGGGGTCTATCAGAACGTTACCCTTAGAACTAACCCACAAAGTTCCGTTGAAATCTATGTTACGTTCTTCGTCAAAGACGGACCAACCGAAGAGGTCAGATCGGTGAAGTTTTTTCAAAGTTATTCCCCATTGTTAAGTAAGATTAATCAGTTTAGAGGCTTTTTGTACTAATTCATCATAACATCATTATTAAAGAAGTTTCTACAATCCTATTTCCCTGAAGGTTGGTAGTATGGATTTGCTCCTTCCGCGTGGTCGGTTACATCATATATGGCTTCAATTTCAGGAATTTGTGCCTTGATCATTACCTCAACACCCTGTTTTGCAGTCCTTGAATTCTTTAAGTTCCGCAAAATGTCTGGAGTACATGCTCATCTGGTTTTGGTGGCAGCATATATTCCTTATGCTCATCTGGTTCCACATAGGGTG
>CAZOYP010000141.1:0-2885 GCA_964584125.1 uncultured Nitrospinaceae bacterium
CTGCTGCTGTTGAAAAAATCTGTTTAACTCCAAGTTCCTGCAGAGCTTTCAAATTAGCACGGAAATTTATGCGGTGTGGCGGGGTTCCATGTTCTTTCCCATGTCGAGCAAGGAAAACAATAGAATTTCCTTTGATTTCTGCAATATCTACTTCAATCTCTCCGTATTCCGTTATTACAGTTTCCTGAAATGAAGCAACACCACTGTCATAAACTCCAGTTCCACCTATGATTGCATATTGTATTGGCTTCATGAAATTTTGATAGACGGCGGGACTCTATAGATAAAACACTGTTATTAGATATACTATCCTAGAAATTCTGATTCATGCATTTCAATCCGCTCTAACATATTTCCAGTTAGCCAAATATCTTTTCCTAGGATTGGTTCGCCGACAATTCGCTCATAGCGACTCACCAGAAATCTAGCCATTGCTTCATTACTTTGTTCACTTGTAATACTCATTTTTTGTCCTAGATGCTTTTTCAAAGTGCAAAAAATATTCTAAATTTTGATGAGTGTGGTAACTGTTCAAACAAAAAATAATCTGCAAATAGTACTGCTATCCCAGAAAATCCGTATCACGTGTTTCAATCAGTTCCAACGTATCCTCAGTCAGCCAGATATCACTTCCCAAAATCGGATCACCAACAACTCTTTCATAGCGGCGGATTGAACCTCCGCGATCCAAAAACCTGGTCATTGCTGCATTAATTTGATCACGTGTAATACTCATATGACTTTCTCCTAAGTAATTGAAATACATAATCTTCACTACCATTAACGAAACAAATTTTAATGGCCAATATCTATAATGCTGCAATATGCAGACCAGAAGAAATTTTTATTATTTCTTTCTAATTAGATTAAAACTCAATAATGAGTCAATATCACTCCGGCAGCCACCATTAAAGCAGATATTAGATGCCTAGCTGTAGTTTCCTCTTTAAGAACCCAGATACTCATCAGAGCGGCAATTACTACACTACTTTCCCTGAGGGCTGATACCAGGGCGATTGGAGCGTACTGCATGGCCCAGACGACAATTCCATATGCAGAAACTGACAAAATTCCACCCGGCAGTGCATATTTCCAGTTTTGATTTATTGAACGAATAATTGTACGTTTCCGCAGAAACACCGTTATTACTAACAAAGGCCAACACTCTAATGCCATTAACCAAAGTACGTATGAAGCAGCATTCCCAGAGGAACGAACACCTAATCCATCAGCAAGTGTATAAGCTGCAATGAAACTTCCAGTGGCCAGTGCATAATAAATTGGTCGGTGCGAATGCCTCATAGATAATGTTTTTCTAAACATAAGGCTAAAAATACCTAGTGAAATAAATATAATAGCCAGTATCATTTTGGAGGTTAGTTCTTCTCCAATCCAAAACACAGAAACAAATCCCAGTAATAGTGGAGAAGTGCCTCTTGCAATAGGATAAACCTGGCCTAGGTCACCATGTACATAGGCTTTGACTAAAAATAACTGGTAGCCTAAATGCAGCACCACTGATGCTAATAGATACGGCCAACTTTCCACGTAGGGAAGTGGTAGTAAAGTTACTGCAATCATTCCAATTGCTCCACTGACAAGATGAATGGATGCCATCGTCACCAGATGATCTCCGCTTTGCTTGACAAAAAGATTCCAACTTGCATGCATGAATGCAGAAAAAAGCACCATTGATAAAACAAAAAATGTCATAAATATTTATAAAAATAATTAAGATGTTCTCTCGTCCTATTGATTAGGATACTAGTCAACGGCATGACGATTGTATAACGTTTTATTGATGTTTTTACAAGTTTTGTTTTTTAACATCCAGGTAAGACTCAGATTGAATATCAATGAGGACATTTTTAGACAGATTACACGACCTTAAATTAAAAGAGGTAGCAAAACGTCAAATTAAAATCTCTGAAAAGGACTTGCGTGACCAAGTTGAAACGCTTGGTCTGACTTCTGCTTTCCGCTCTTGCCTGTTGAGAGCTCCGGGTGAACCAATATCACTGATTTCTGAAGTAAAAGCGAAGGCTCCAGGACGTAATAATGTTGATAGACTATTTCTGGAAGATGTAGTGTCCGATTTTGAGGATGGAGGTGCAAAAGCCATTTCAGTATTAACTGATGAAAAATGGTTTGGAGGTTCTCTCGAAACTCTCGAAAAAGCGCATAGGGCGACTGCTTTGCCACTGCTGCATAAAGATTTCATTGTAACTTCCTACCAGCTGCTGGAGGGGCGTGTTCGCGGCGCAAGCGCAGCTTTAATTTTGGCGTATTATTTTCAAGAAACAGAATTACTTCAAATCATAGATGAAACAAGAAAATTTGGTTTAGAAGCGGTAGTGGAATGTTCATTGGAAAATGAATTGCCAAGAGTACTTGCGGTGAATCCGGACATTCTGATGATAAATAATCGGGCAATTGCCGCAATTCCGGAAGAACCTGCTCCTACATATGACCAAGGCAGTATTGATGTGATTTTAGCATGGTGGGAACGCAACCCGGATTTAAGATCTTGGAAGAAACAGGCAGGAAAACTTTTGATCAGTGCCAGTTGTGTTAATTCGGTAGAAGATATTAACAGTCTTTTGAAAATCCCCTGTGATGCGGCACTTATCGGAAATGCCGTAATGGCCGCTTCGAATCGTATTGAATTTTTACGGTCTCTAAGCAAGACAGCAAACGAATCTTTAACATAAAAAAATTAACACAATGAAGAAAAAAACTGGCGCAGAATTAAGTATTTTAGTGGTGGATGATGACGAAAATATCCGCATGGTACTCCGTCAATCTTTGGAAAAAGAAGGTTATCATGTAAGCACTGCAAAAAACGCAGAGGAAGCTTTGAACACTTTGCAACGCAGTTTCTTTCA
>CAZOYP010000142.1:0-2879 GCA_964584125.1 uncultured Nitrospinaceae bacterium
ATAGTTGCAGGCGGAAGTAATTGTTTTTTGAGTCATAATCGGCAAGTCTTACCTGGATTTCATCGCCTACAGAAAAAATTTCCGACGGGTTTGAAATTTTGGTCGGCCTTTTGTCTTTTAGTACGTTCCCATTTTTCCATGTGCTGATGTTGTTCCATTCCAGAATTCCAGAAGATTCTCCCAGTTCTACGGAAACTTTTTCCTTACTGACTTCTTTGACTATTCCTGCAACAATATTTCCGAGAAAAAGCGAATCAATTTTTACAGTATTCCCCTGTGTGGAATTGTCTGATAACGAACTAATATTATGACTGTTCACACTCTGTGCACCATGGAATCCTTGGCGTTTTGTTAATTCCAATATCCCCTTCCTCAGTGACTCGTGAGCAAATGTCTGATAGTTCAGATCCATTGCCAAAAAAACTTTGAGGCCGCCTTGATAAAGCACTTCTGAACCATATTTCTTTATTAAATAACGCCGCACATGTTCCACATAATGGGACGTGGCCTCTGTGGTAGAATCGTGGATACGAATCAGGCTGATCGGCTTGTCGATTGTTTTTTGCAATTCTTGCTCCGTGATGAATCCTTCTTGACGCATTCGTCGCAAAACAATATTTCTGCGCTGCAGGGTAAGTTCAGGATTAACATGAGGAGCATAACGTGAAGGTGCGGGAAGTATTCCAACTAATAAGGCACTTTCGGCGAGGTCAAGTTCTATGGCATGTTTACCAAAATAACCCTGTGCCGCCGCCTCAATGCCTTCAGCGTTTCCTAAATATACTTTATTAAGATAGAGCGCAAGTATATCCTGTTTGGAAAATTGCATTTCCATTCGGAAGGCAAGCAGCATTTCCCGGAGTTTTCGTATAATCTGCTTTTCCCTGCTCAACAAAAACAGTCTGGCAGTTTGCTGCGTGAGCGTGCTTGCACCTTGAACTATCCGACCTGCTTTTAGATTTGCAAGAAAGGCTTTGGGGATTCTTAGAGGATCAATTCCAAGGTGAGAGAAAAAACGGACATCCTCACCAGCAATCAAGGCCTGCACCAAGTGTGTTGGGAACTGTTCGTAGGGAATGACTACTCGCCGTTGAATAAAAAGTTCCTCAATTTGATTCCCTTCACGGTCATAAAGAACCGTAGGTAGAACGTCATTTCGTTTGTGAAGTTCAGCTTCCAGATTTTGTGGCAAAGTTTTACTGAGTTCAAACAGAAAAAACCCCAGTGAAGTACCGGATAAAACACTAATAATTATTACTATCCAGAATGACCATTTGATGAACAGGGCGAGTTTTTTCATGACATTCGTAAATTATTCTACTATGGATTCAGATTACACAAATCCGAATTGCTTTAAAAATTAAGGAAGCAGGCTAATCTTGTCATTTGCTTCCAGAGTTTACTATTTGTTTTGCACTGCCTGAAAAGCACGCTCAGCAAGAGAAATTGCTGAAGAACGTATATCATCTGAAAAATTGTTTATCTCAAATCGTTCCAAGAAATCAGAGAAACTACCCTTTTCAGAGCCAGTCTTAATTTTAAGCAAGATGTTTTTCAACAGCAATGCATCTTTCGCCGAAAGGTCACCCAAAGCCGATTTGTGAGTTAAAATCGGTGAAGTGCCTTGAAAAACATCATCAGAAGTATAGAATAACTTGGTGGCCTCACACCGACATCCCTGCTCATGTGGTAAGTCCGGTGGGTTTTTCTGTTTAAATTGTTTGCCGTAGCGTATGCCATCGCACTCAAGACATGGCCGTGGAGTGTCCCAATCCAAAAATGTTTGCAGCTCAACTGCTTCAATTGTGGTGATGAAAGGATCAGTTTTTTTCCCACGGTTGTAAAAAATCTGATTTTTTTTGTGCCAAATCCAATAGATCAGGCCTACAGAGATGGCAGCTATGAACAGTTTTAACATGCTGTTTGAAGCTTTTTAAGACATTGTTTCTTCGAAAAGAATTCGACAAAGAGACTGAAAAAACTAAGCAACAATGCTAAGAGAAACGGCTTCAACTTTCAAGCTGAACATTTTGAGTTACCGTTTATTATGAATTTTAGAATCAAAACATGTTCAACAATGAGTTTGTTGAACTTTTGCCAGATCTGCTTTGTGAGTATTGTGTTTTTCTGGTAATTTATGGAGAATGAGTGTGAGCTGGCATAGGAAGTACAAACTCTAAAGTGTATAGAATTTAATGATCCAAATTCCTTAAAATTCCTCAATGTGTCAAGAGTTTGTCTCTGGAAAGTTAAAATTTGGAGGGGGACGGCTAAAGGCGCTATTAGATAATTCAAAAATCATATGTGTATTCACTCATGTTAGTAGAGCCGCTTAGATTGATCATGGGCAGAAAATCTAGCAATTTTGCCCACGAAGATTCTTAAATAATTCAAATTCTACCAGCCATCAAGAAATTATCAGTAAAAGCAAAGTTGGGGGGAATGCCGAGTTCCAATTGAAAAAGTGATAGATAGTTTCTTTAATCTATGTAAATGGGCTCCGTCCAATACCTTAATATTTCAAAAAAATGTAATGGAACGACCATTAAAGTTTATTATTGAAGACATTGTGTTCGGACCATTGTTGCTTTTAATTATTTTATCAGGCGTCCTCATCTTGATGTTAAGGAGGAGGAATGAATTTAAACTTTCATTTCGTATCCTTTTAGGAAGTTGGATATTTCTATTACTTGGCAGTAACACTCTGTTTTTTCAAATTATTTCCTATCCGCTAAAATATATGACTCCAAAAAGTGAAAAGCAGGCCAGCGATGTGATTGTGGTGGCTTCTGCAGGAGTACATGGATCTGGGGCTCCAACACCGGGCTCCACTCTGAGAGCACACACAGCGGCCAAATTATATTTAGAAGGACTGGCGC
>CAZOYP010000143.1:0-2813 GCA_964584125.1 uncultured Nitrospinaceae bacterium
AGCAAAAATGAAAATTAGTGAAGGGGTTAATCCCATTGAAGAAAAAAAGGAGAAAGTAGCGATTAGGCTCGAGCAAGTGCAGGAACAAAGAAGAGAGGAACAGCGAAAGGTAGGAGAATCCGAAAAAGTGTCTCAGGAATGGGATAAGAGACAATCTCTTCGCTGTACTGGGGAGAACACGAAAGATGCTGTCAATTCGCTTAAATCTCATGTTTTCTCTGATCTTGGGGAAAAACATATTTCAGACATTAGCAAACATGATGTGATCGCAATTCTTAAGAATATTTACAAGGGCAAGAAAGAATTATTTAAAATTATTTGGTATATTTATCCTGGTTATCCTGTTGTACATCTTGGTGTACTGTTTATTATATTATTTGTGTCAATGGATTTCTTATCAGCATTGGCCACTACCATCTTGTATTTCATCATTACAGTTTGTGTTACGGTCGGTTTTGATTTATGGAATGAGTAAAATATTTATTATTCAGCTTAAAATAGGTATGGACAGGAATGAAAACTGGAAATACGAAAAGGAGAAATCAACAGTAAAGTGGGCTAAGGAACTAGAACAGTAAGCCACCAGTCTATGAATTAAAAGGTGTCGTTTAATGCAGCTCAAATGTAGTCTGTCTGGTAACTGCCTTCTTTGAAACGGTTAAAATACTGACTTAGCAAAGGATGTATGATCGGCTGTGGAGAAGTTTCTTTTTCAAGGTTTTGTTCTGCAACGTAAGTCATGGTGTTAGACTGATCGACCAGCACATGATACCAGGGCTTGTTGCGGGGAGGTTTACTTTTTGCCATCTCTAGGTACCATTCTTCTGATCCTTGAAAGTCAGCATCTACATCGATGATGACTCCCCGGTAATCAAATCGAAGATGATGGACGATTTGTCCGATGTTGAATTTGCAGAAAGTTTCCATGATTTTTAACATATGATTTATATACAAATTGAAAAAACTAAAAACGAAGCCCCCTTTGTAAGTGTGAATTACTCAACAATAGCGCTCGATTCCTACAATCTGTTCATCCGAGTAGCGGTCTCCGTGTGCAAACCCTACAGGTAAAATTCGTTTAATCTCTGACCGGTCTTCGTCGCTAAAATTAATTTCAGCTGCACCTACCCACTCTTTAAGATGTGACGCACTTCGCGTTCCTGGAATTGGCACTAGGTACTTTCCACGGTCCAGAATCCAGGCCAGGGCAACACTGGATGTATTCCAGCCTCGGGAATGGGCAAATTCCTGGAAACGGGAAATTAATTTACAATTGGCTGAGTAATTCGGTTCAAGAAATCGTGGCATGTTCTTGCGGAAATCTGTATCTGCGAAGCGAGCCGGGTCAGGGAAAGTTTCAGAAAACATGCCTCTCGCCAGAGGGGAGAAAGGGATAAAGCTTACTCCCAGTTCCAGACATGATTGCAGTATTCCTAAATCTGGATAACGGGTCCAGAGAGAATATTCATTTTGGACCGCTGTTACCGGATGAACTGCGTGCGCACGGCGCAGTGAAGAAGGTGAAATTTCCGAAAACCCGAAACCACCAATTTTGCCTTCGTTTTTGAATTTTGTTAACGTTTCCACGACGTCTTCTATCTCAATCGACCAATCTCGTCGGTGAATGTAGTAAAGCTCTACATGCTCAACCTTGAGACGTTTCAGTGAACCCTCCAATGCCCTGCGCAATCCCGCCTCGGAATTGTCATTTTCACCTCGCTTTCCATCGATAATGATTCCGCCTTTGGTCGCAATGCTGAAACGATGTTCCCGGGTCTGCTGATATTCTCCTATCAATTCTTCCGAATAGCCTTTTCCGTATAATTCGGCTGTGTCCAGAAAACTTATTCCTTGATCCCTTGCAGCATCAAGGCATTCAAAGCTTTCAGCCTTATCTGTGGGACCGAAAAACCCTGCAAAGCTCATGCAGCCAAGGGCAATTGCCGAGACTTCAGGACCGTCAGTACCCAGTTTCCGTGTTTTCATTTAGTTTGTACTAAAAAATTACTGGATCAAAGCGGTTGTTAATCATTTCTGATAATTCTCTTTCCATTCACTGTATGTCATACCATAGACAATCTCCTTGGCAGAATCAACAGAGATTTCCTCTCCACGGTCCTCTGCCTCGGCAGAATACCATTTTGCTAGGCAGTTGCGGCAGAATCCCGAAAGGTTCATCAGGTCAATGTTTTGTACATCCTTGCGATTATCCAAGTGACTTATAAGCTTATGAAATACTGCGGCTTCGATTTCGGTACGTGTCTCGGATTTCATTTTTCCTCCTTGCTTAATTGTTCTAATTCGGGTTAATTGAAAAGTAAATTTAGTCATCCCGGAATTGATCCGAGATCTAGCACGGCGATCCGATTGAAGACTGGATTTGTGATAGTACCCCAGGATTACTGTTTCTGCGGGAATGACTAAATACTAAATTATCGCTAAAGGCGTTCTACAGTTTTTTCTTCATTGTCTGCACATGATTCACGAATGGTTTCTAACTGGCTGTCGTACTCAATAAGACAGAAATATAACTCTTTGTCTTTGCGCAACAGATATTTGACAACTAAGACCTCCCGCTTCAGGTTCTGATAGGGCTTCTGACCGGCACGAGATTCGATCCGACTCTTTTTTTCAACTACTTCCCAACCCAGGCGCTTGAGTTGCAGCAAACTCGGAGAATTCGGTGTTTCTATGGATTCGTTTGCCCGGATTTGATGAGTCACAGTCCAGTTAAAAAACAGCAGGCAAACGGTTGCGGTCAGGTACAGCTTTTTCATTTTACCACTTTTCTATGGAGGTACGAAGATCGATTT
>CAZOYP010000144.1:0-2745 GCA_964584125.1 uncultured Nitrospinaceae bacterium
GAATTGGTTGAAGCTAGTCGAAAAAGGCGAACCATGGAAATTCTCAAAGACCGCGATTTAGAACAATATAGAAGTAAGTTAGTAAAAATGGAAACTGAATCAATGGATGAAATTGCCTCCAACTACTGGTCTTTAAACTCATGAATAGGCAACTCAAACTAATATCTTTAACAACCTTACCCCTACTATTATTAGGAGTGTTTTTCTCTTCTCTAACACCGAATGATTCTTATAACTTTGGTGAAAATCTCGCATACGCCCAAGAGGAAGAGCAAAAAGAGGAAGAAGAGCAACCAGAAAAGGAAGCTGAAGACACCGAAAAGACCGAAGATGAAAAAGGTGATTTGCCAAAAGAAGAAAAAGAAAAAAAACCAAAAAAAATCAAACTGCCAAAACAAAATGCCACCGTCAATCCAGAAACATTTCGTATGATGGAAATGATCGAGAAAAAAAATAAGGAACTTGAAAACCGAGAAAAAGAACTAGCTTCTAAGGAACAGCAGCTAAAAACCCTAGAAGAAAATATTCAAAAAAATCTAGAAAAAATCGAACAAGCTCTAAAGGAAAGCAAGGAACAGTTTGGAGAGAAAGAAAAAATTATTAAGAAAAATGTTGATTCGCTGATTAAAGTATACTCATCTATGAAAGCGCCTGACGCTGCCAAATTGATGGCTGCTATTGATGAAGACCTCGCCTTACGAATTATTTCCGGGATGAAAGACAAAGTTGCTGGACAGGTACTCAGTCAACTGGATGTAAATGTTGCAAAAGCAATCACCGAAAAGCTTGCGGGAAAAGAAGAGAAAAAACCTAAAGAAGAAGAGCCTTAAAAAAATATTACTTTGGTGCAACAACTCCGAATGAAATTATCATCTTCAGCCCTTCCTCAACTGTCATTTCAAGAAAGTTTACATCCTCAACAGGAACGTGAATGATAAACCCAGTTGTCGGATTCGGCGATGTAGGAACAAACACATTAACTGATCGTCTCCCAACCATTTCTAACACCATACCCTGAGTTTCACATGCTACAATCCCCAGTGTTTTCAGGGGTGATCGTGGATAAGTAACTAGTACCATTTTCTCAAAAGTGGGCGTTTGAGACTGAGAAATCGTATCCACCACTTTTTTAATAGTAGTATATATAACTCGAACAAGTGGGATTTTATGCACCACTAATTCACCCACTTCGAACATCTTCTTGCCAAAAAAGTTAGTCGCAATCAAACCTATGAAAAAAATAAATAAAACGAGTAGTAAAAAGCCCATTCCGGGCATAGAATATTCGTTAAAAATTTCCATACCCTTCTCGCCTATTATTTTAGAAACTATCGGCACCATCAGTCGATCAACGCGCGTAATCACAAACTCGAGAATAATATACGTGAATGCGACAGGAACTGTCACCAATAGTCCAGCAATCATGTTTTTCTTTATGGCGCCTCTTAACATTTGCATAGAAACGAACCCTTTAAATCTAGAGAAATCTTTTTCTTTAGTTACCTAGGAATATTTTTTAATATCTTAACAATACATTTTTTCAAACCGACCATATTTAAATAGACTTATTTTTAAATTTATTCATAAAACCTGCCAGTATAATCTTATATTTTGTCGAAAAAACAAAACACTTACAACCCTCTGTTTAGGTTTGTTGAAACCATTTTAAAAAATATTCTGTAAATATGCTTTGATTGCTTTAAAGCCCAAATATAGCATCAGATTCTTAAATCCAATAATCGTACTGACATATTATGCCAAAATAAATTCTTTATTTCTTCTGGTTGTATATATGAGGCAATCAAGTAAGGCAATTTAGGCGGAGATCCTACAAGGGTCTGCAGTGAAGGGAATTTCTGTAGCTAAAGTATTACTTTTAGAAGATTCATTGATAGGCTGTGGATAAGTAAATTTTTTTCCTTCATAGTTTTTAATAGTAACTTCTTTTTCGTTATGTTCTATAATTGTGTTTGGCAGTAAGCGAACTTTACCTCCCCCACCTGGTGCATCGATAACAAAATAAGGAACTCCCATACCAGAAGTGTGCCCCTGCAAACTACTAATTAGGTCGAGACCCTTTTGCACATTAGTTCTAAAATGATTCGTTCCTAAAGCCATGTCGGCCTGATAAATGTAATAAGGCTTTACCCTTATCTTAAGGAGCTTATGCATAAGTTTTTTCATTATATCAATGTTGTCGTTTACCCCTTTTAAAAGAACGGTCTGACTTCCTAGAGGAATTCCTGAATTAGCCAACATATTACAGGCTTCTTCCACTTCTGGTGTTATCTCATCTGGATGATTGAAATGGATATTAAAATAAAGTGGATGGTGCTTTTTAAAAATTTCGCAAAGTTCTGGCGTTACCCTGTGCGGAAGAGTTCCCGGTACTCTGGTTCCTATACGAATAATTTCCAAATGTTCAACACTTCTTAATTCGCTCAGAATCCGATTCAATTCCTTATCGGGAACTAATAGTGGATCGCCTCCAGAAAGAATAACGTCGCGTATTTCGGAATGCGAACGAATATACTCTATTCCCTGACGTAATGTCTCTCGCGTTACTATGCCAGGAAAACCTATTTTTCTTTTGCGAGTACAAAAGCGGCATATGATCGGACATTGGTTATTGACCATTAGTAAAACTCGGTCTGGATAGCGATGTACCAATTCTGGCACAGGCATATCCACCTCTTCATTCAATGGATCAGATACAAGAAGGCTTTCTTCATCAATTATATCGTC
>CAZOYP010000145.1:0-2720 GCA_964584125.1 uncultured Nitrospinaceae bacterium
GGCTACGGCCTAAACCGTAACCCATTGTTTTATTTTTTCGCAGTTACAAACTCTGACTTCGAGCTAAGGGGCTATCAATAGCCCCGAAGACTCTAGCAAACTTTCTTGAACGTAAGACCCAGCTTTATGAGCAAGGTGCAGATGTTAGACGCATCGGGCAATACGTCAGGAACTAGTGGAGATGGGTGTGAGCTGGGGTAGAGCTTGGTTAACATATGAAATGTATACCTACCCGTTGCTTGCCATCAATGTCGATACTTACACTTCTATAAAAAGTCTAGCTACAACTTTAGGGTTTTGCAACCCCTCATTGTTAGATGCTCACAACAACTGGATAATAAAGAAGAGAATGAGTTCTATTAACTACGCTTAAAAAGAACTTTATTTCGGATTCAAAAAAGAAATAAGCGGCTGAAAGACAATTCGCCTAAAAAACGCAAGAAAATTCGCTCGAAACTGAATGAGCCGAGGAAAAAATTCAAACAGGTTTCTCCTAAAAAAAAGAGGCCGCGCAATAGGGGAGATAAAATTAATCCACAGCGGAATCGAAGAAACAGGGATCAAATCAACCAACGGGGACCAAATCGGTCACGGTCGAGTAGTATTAGGGAAATTATTTCACCCTTTCCAGTAGTAAAAAACTCTTATTAATTTCCCCAATATTAATCCATTAATGTAGAGTAGTTTTGAAATGTCAGAAATTATATCAAAAATAAAAAAGGCATATAGAGAAGGAAGAATAAAAAAGGCATATAGAGAAGGAAGATTGATTCCAGTGTTTAAAGCTGGCATAAACCCATATTTGAAACGTCTTAAATATGTTGTCTATGACCCTGCATCCAATGATGTAGTGTTGCATTCTCCTAATTATACTGAGCCATCTAAAGACAAAAGTGAGATGGAAATTGTCAAAAGGATTTTTCAGTCTTTCAGAAAAATGAAAGAGGATCAACAAAAGGTATCTGATTTGTATTTACCCTCTTCGTTCTGGCAGCAACAACTAGATGTTAGCTACTCTTATTTTACTGATGCTCTTCAATCCAACGATTTAGATAAATTTCATTTCTTTTTATCAAACTTTGGCTCTTGGAAACAATATCATGGCGTTGAATCAAATATGTTAATTAGAGACAACATGAAAACTCTAATTGGTAGGCGTTATTTGAAAAATGAAATCTTCTATAAAAATTTCAAAAACTGGCAGTGGATTTACAACAGTAAGAAACCAGTTTCAAGCTTATCCTACCCTACTCATGGTAATCAATCAGGAGCATATATAGATAAAACATTTGTTGGTGTTGGTTCATTTGGTAACGAAATCTATGGTTCTTTATTAAGTGAATTACTTGATGATGTAGATCGTCCTGTTGTTGCAGACCTTGGCGCCGGTTATGGCAAACTTGCATTTTTCACTTTACGTGACATGAGTGATTCATGTTTTGTTGATTTTGATTTGCCAGAAACTTTATGCCTAGCCGCATATTTCCTGATGAAATCATGGCCGAATAAAAAGACATTGCTATATGGGGAAAAAGAATACTCAGACAAATCACATAGCGAAAATGAACTGATTTTTATGCCCTCTTACGAGATAGAAAATATTGGCCAAAATTCTATTGACCTATTTATGAATAAAAATAGTTTGGGTGAAATGACAAGCAAATCAGCAATGAACTATGTTCATCATATTGCAAATTCAACGAGATATTTCTTTCACTTGAATCATGATATTTTTCCTAATATATATTCTGATAATTCATCTGGATTACTTGGATATGAATACCCTGTACCCAAAGACGAATTTAAGCTTCTTTTCAGACACCCTTCCGTGGAGTATATGCTAAATCGTGGGGAACTAAATAATTATATGGATATATTTTGTTATTTATATGAACGTAGAGTAGCTGAAGTAGAAGAGCCTTTACAATGAAGTATTTAGATGACTTAAGCCAATTAGGAAGCTCTGAAAGTATTTTTATTTATAGTTCTGGTTCATATGCAAAAACTTTATCCGATCAAACCGCCAGTACATACAGTTGCCTTGTTTTTAAATGGTTATTATCCTGACCTTCCCCGAAAACGGAGATGCCTCACTCAATACCGTATCCTGTACCTACGATTTTCGATAAACCTTCGCAGTTTGTATTGTCGTCATCGCTCCCACATTCCGGTTGCGAAGTTGTATTTGGTGGCGCGCTCGTCCAAGCCCGCGTCCGCGGCGCAGCGCCTGTCGCCCTCCTCAGAAGTATACGAAGGACCAATGGCGGCGCGGATGTCAGCTTCGCAATTCCCCATCGGTGCCCCGAAGATCATCTTATATTCGTTTGGTGGCACTACGTTTGCGAGGCTATTAGACAATCCTTACGTTTTACTTGGAGAAAAAAACTTTTTTAAAAAATTTTTTAATGAACTCTTTTTAGCCGTACTTAATATTATTAAATTCCTTGGAGAATTTTTATCCGCTTCGATAGGGGTGATAGTTCTAGGGGCCCTGTTTTTACTGATCAATATATTAATATCGCACTTTCAGTATAATACCGTTGAAGATGCTCACGGAGAAGATCCCCTGCAAGGTATAGGCGGATAGATTTAATCCAATTTACCCTTCATTTGTTACCCATGGTGTTACCCATAATAAAAAAGGACCTACAGCGATTGCCGTAAGCCCTTGTTTTAAATGGTCGGGGCGAGAGGATTTGAACCTCCGACCCCCTGCTCCC
>CAZOYP010000146.1:0-2690 GCA_964584125.1 uncultured Nitrospinaceae bacterium
ATCTTGAGCCGCCAGTTCTTTTGCCCAGTATAATGTTTCGTAAATGTGGGTGCCTGCGTTATCTAAATCTCCCACAGTACGACCAGGGGATTTTTTATTTTCCATCAATCTTCCGGTAGCCCGATCCAATGTTTCTGCCAGCACCTGTGCTTTGGAATTTCCCTTCACTTGACTTAAATGCGCAAAAGATTCTGAAAGTGCCAAAAATTCACCCAGAGATTCCCATCTTAAGTGCCCTTCTTTTACAAATTGTTGAACATGTTTAGGTGCAGATCCACCAGCACCCGTCTCGAAAAGACCACCACCTTGAATCAAGGGAACAATGGATAACATTTTTGCGCTAGTTCCCAATTCAAGAATTGGAAACAAGTCTGTCAAATAATCTCGCAATACATTTCCCGTAGCACTGATAGTATCTTTTCCTTCTTTCGCCCTTTTCAATGAGTGATTCATTGCATCAACAGGAGACATGATCGAGATATCAAGACCCTTTGTATCATGGTCCTTTAAATAGACATTCACTTTTTCAATTAAGTTAGCATCGTGAGCACGATTTTTATCGAGCCAGAAAACAACTGGAGTTTCAGATAACCGAGCTCGCTTGACGGCTAGTTTGACCCAATCTTGAATAGGAATATCCTTAACCTGGCAAGCACGGAATATATCGCCTTTTTCGACGGGAATTTCATGCAAACTGTTACCCGCCCCATCGAGGACGCGAACAGTCCCACTGCTAGACATTTCAAAAGTTTTATCATGCGAGCCATACTCCTGGGCCTTTTGTGCCATAAGCCCAACATTGGGAACTGTTCCCATTGTGGTTGGATCGAATTCACCATGCTCTTTACAAAAATCAATTGCCGATTGATAAATACCGGCGTAACTATTATCGGGAATCATAGCCAGAGTATCAGCTTCCTTACCAGCAGGATCCCACATTTTCCCAGAGGTCCTGATAGCAGCAGCCATTGAAGCATCGATAATAATGTCACTAGGAACATGTAAGTTTGTGATACCTTTATCCGAATCCACCATTGCTAATTCAGGACCGTTTTCTATACAAGTTTTAATGTCTGCTTCAATTTGCGCCTTTTGATCAGCGGGCAAATCCTTGATCTTTGCATATACATCACCCAAACCGTTATTTGCATTGACACCGAGTTCTTTAAAAGTTTTTCCGTGCTTGGTGAATACATCATCAAAAAAAACTGTTACACCATGACCAAAAATGATTGGATCAGAAACCTTCATCATGGTCGCCTTCATGTGAAGAGATAAAAGAACGCCCTGGTTTTTTGCCTCAGAGATGGAATCCTTAATAAAACTGCGAAGCGCCGTGCAGCTCATCTTCGTTGCATCTACTAAATCGCCTGTGCCCATTGCAATGTTATCTTTGAGCAAGGTGGTATTCCCATCTGAACCAATAAACTCAATCTTACCTTTTCCTGCAGACTGATCAGAAATGACAGCAGACTTTTCATTAGAGCAAAAATCCCCACCATTCATATGAGCGACATTGGTCTTAGAATCTTTCGACCATTTGCCCATTTTATGAGGGTTACTTTTTGCATAATTCTTAACCGACACAGCTGCTCTACGATCAGAATTTCCTTGCCGCAACACCGGATTTACGGCACTACCTTTAACCTTATCAAACTTTGCTTTTATTTCTTTCTCCTCGTCTGTTTTTGGATCTTCCGGATAGTCTGGCAAATTGTAACCTTGGGACTGAAGCTCTTTAACCGCAGCTTGAATCTGCGGGTTAGAAGCACTTATATTAGGCAGTTTGATAATATTTGCATCAGGCTCCAAAACCATTTCGCCCAAAAGCGCGAGATCATCTGGTTGTTGTTGTTCTGGCTTTAGACGTTCGGGAAATTGCGCAATAATCCTACCTGCAAGAGAAATATCCTTCGTACCAACCTTAATGCCTGCGACTCCTGCAAATGATTGAATAATTGGAAGAAAAGACCCACTGGCAAGCTCTGGAGCCTCATCAACTTTAGTGTAAATTATATCTGGCTGTTCCGACATCACTAATACCCCTAAGAATAGTTACTTATTTTTAACTGAGTTGGTTAAAACAATAAGTAAGTTAAAATTGTGTTTTGAAAGACCAAATAATCAAAGAAAATTGTTTTACTGTCAACTATTTTCTGGCATTTGTGCATAGAATTTCTTTAATACTACCTCTTAACTGAGACAAAAGACATTCAATAGGAGGGTTGAAAGCTCCTCAAAAAACTAATACTCAACGGCAAATCGAACAAAAAAATACCGAAATTAATATAAAAAAGAATCTCTTAGGGTATTAAATTCTTGAGTAGTTTATATTTAAAGATTGCGCCATACTTTAAAATTTAACAATAAAACAAGCACTTAAAGTAAAAAAATGGACCCTGCACTTAGTTTTCTAAAAGTTGTTTTATTCTTTCTTGGGTTGCAGGATGAGTTGAAAAAATGGAAGTTGTCGTGGAGCGACTAGAGTCATCAAGGTTTTCTTTCATCCAATAAAGAAACTTCACATAATCAGCTTTGATCAATCCAGTTTTTTTAATATATTCAACAGCCAACTTATCAGCACTTATTTCGAATTGGCGTCCGAAAGAGTTTGTTATAGCTGGGTTAACAACGTGATCTAAATAGCCTAATCCAGGCACGAACATACCTGCTGCGGACATTGCAGCAGA
>CAZOYP010000147.1:0-2639 GCA_964584125.1 uncultured Nitrospinaceae bacterium
CAGCCGGCAAATCAAAACCGGGCGCACGGTCACCTGTTTCTAGAGCACCTGACATAAACACCTCAACTCAAAAATTAACAAGAATTATTCACCAAAGGCTGTTTTTAATAATGGTTCTACATCACCCTTAGCTTCCATTTCATCAAGAATATCCGTAACTCCATAAAACTTGCCATCAATAAATACCTTGGGTAAGGTTGGCCAATTTGTCATTTTACTCAAAGCTTCTCGTTTATTCATATTTTCCAAAACATTGACCACTTCAAATGGATGTCCATATTTGTTAAAGAATTGAACTGTTTCTGCGGTGAACCCGCATTGTGGGGCAGACTTGGTGCCTTTGCCATAAATCAAAATTTTGTTGTTGGCTATTTCTTCTTTAATTTCATCATCAATCGAAGACATTATCTAAGACTCCTATTAGTAAAAAGGTTAATATTTCTATAAATTATCTTAAGATTATTTTTATGAGGGAACTGCCGTTTTTATTTCTGCAGCATGCACTCGACCATCCTCCATGGCTGGATTCAATACAGCTTGAACCGCTCTATGCCTAGCCATTAAATCCATAGGCTCAAATGTAGCTGAGGTCACATGAATTATAAAATGATCGCTCATCCCTGTTTTATCAAGTATTTCAACTTCAGCGTCAGGAATCGACTCTTTCACTAAAGCTGTTAAATCTGGAATACTAATCATAGACTGCTATAACTCCTATTTGATGGTGAACTATAAAATATGTTGCAATTTATTCGATTCCCCACACTGTGAAAAGGTTCAAACTTTCCTCTAATTGAGAGTAATAAGTTACCATAATCCGTCTAACTTGTTAATTTTAATAAATTTAGGGCAATACTGCCAATAATATTTAAAGTAATATCCACAATTTTTCTTGATTTTAGTATAATAATAGAATCTTAGGTGTTGTTAAAACTATCTTAAATGACGATACACCGTTTTATATACAGTATAACTTTTGGAGGAACGAATGGCGGCTACACAGGAATTTGTTAAGGTTTCAATGATTGCCAAAGATGAGGTTAAAAAATTAATTAAGGCAGAAAATAATCCGGAAATTGGCCTGCGCCTAGGTGTAAAGGGTGGTGGTTGTTCTGGTTTATCTTACGATCTATCGTTCACACCAACAGAAAAAGGAGATACTGTAATTGAACATGAGGGCTTCAAGGTTTTCATGGATGCAAAAAGCCTCATTTACTTAAAGGGAATGATGCTGGACTACAAAGGCGGACTTGACGGGAAAGGATTTGTCTTTGTAAATCCAAACGCTACCTCAACTTGCGGTTGTGGAGAATCATTCTCTATCACCTGATAATCTACACAATTTCTAAATCGTTACT
This sequence comes from uncultured Nitrospinaceae bacterium, assembly GCA_964584125.1. Classification (GTDB taxonomy): domain Bacteria; phylum Nitrospinota; class Nitrospinia; order Nitrospinales; family VA-1; genus Nitromaritima. Next base: position 1,359 of record CAZOYP010000147.1, read on the forward strand.
TGGAAACCACTCTCTCTTCTCAGGAAAATCACCGCTATCTCCGTGAAAAAGCCGGCTACTTTTTTCTTAATGACTTTTGCCTTATTTCAGCCGAAGGTTCTGATCTTTTCAACTATCTTCAAACCCAGACAACCAACGATGTAAATGAGCTAAAAATTGGGCAAGGTCAAAATAATGCTATTGTTGACCGAAAAGCTAGAGTCATTTCTACATTTTCTCTTCACCGTACAGGAAAAGACTCTGCGGTAATACTAGTTGAAACTATCCAAAAAGAAAATCTACTGAACCACCTAAACAACTTTCTTTTTCGTGAAGATGTTAATCTCACATTATCTAACCATTTAATTCTTGCATTGCAAGGTCCTAAAAGCCAGGAGCTTATAAAACATTTTGCTCAAAGTAGCGATTATATTCCTGAAAAACCTAATGACATCTGTGAGTTTATATTCGAAGAGTTGCCTTGTTTAGCAATCGCTAAGTCTCTGACAGGAGAGGAAGGATGTGCGATAATATTTCAAACTAAATCAAAAGAAACTGTCACGCAGAAATTATTAAAATTCGAGCAGCAAAGCTTTGTAGCTCAGATTGATGTTCATACACAAGAAGTATTTCGTATAGAAGCTGGTATCCCTTTATACGGAAAGGATATAAGCGATAAAAATATTCTACCTGAAACAGGGCTCGAACATAGTTCTGTTAGCTACAATAAAGGATGCTATATCGGCCAAGAAGTTATCGCTCGTATAAAAACATATGGCGCACCAAACTTCGCACTAATGGGATTAATCATTGAAGGCGAGTCTCTCCCATTATTAGATAGTGAAATCAAGCTTGACACTAAGAAATTTGGAATCATCAAAAGTTCTATCTTTTCATACTCACTTCAGAAAAATATCGCCTTAGCTTACATCCAAAAAGATCATCGAAGCCCAGATATAGATTTTGATGTGACAATAGACAATAAACCATACAAAATAAGGACCTGCCTCCTTCCTTTTTATCAACCACAAACACGCAAAGACCACTCTAAAGCATTGCAAAATAAGGCACTAAAATTATTTCAGGAGCAAGATGATCTTGATCAACCTGTGGCCCTTCTAAGAGAGGCAATTGAACTCGACCCTAAAAATGCTACTGCATATGAGGCATTGGGAGTATTTCTATCAAAACAAAATAAGTTGGATGAAGCGATCTCTCTTATGAAACGACTGGTAGAGATCGACCCAGAAGAAATCATGGCCCATTCGAATCTCTCCGTATATTACATGCAACAGGGGCGAA
>CAZOYP010000148.1:0-2582 GCA_964584125.1 uncultured Nitrospinaceae bacterium
TAGCTTCTTCTTTTACGATAGCTTCTGAAGTGATTTTTGTTGCTGCATAAATACTACTTGGGCCATATAGATTGAAAATTTCATTTTCTGAATGAGTTTCAGTATTTTTACAATAAACATCAATCGTAGAAAAATAAATAAACTTATCGTACCTTAGGGATGCCAATTCCTTTGTGAGGAAAACGTTGTCGTAGAAGTAGGAGGGTAGAGAATTTGGATCGAGTGTTTTTGCACTATTGAAGGCGCAGTGAATGATCGCATCAAAATGTGTTTTCTTAATACGTTCTCGCTCTGCCTTTGATGTTTCGCGAGCTAAACCAAGACCACTGAGGTTCTCATAAGTATACTTTCCAATTCCGCTTTGAATCCCTGTAGTTAGGATTTTCATGTCATGAAATGGCACATATTCTGTTTCTACGAATTGGCCTATTGTTTTTTGTAGATGGTTTTAAAGTTTTAAATAAATAGGTAAGATTTAATACAATTTGAGTGTCATTATATGCAGAGTTTAACGTCACGTGTAATCTATTCTTCTCTGAACCCAAAGTCTATATTGGATCTTAAAAAAGTGGGGTATCAATTGAAACTTGAAGTGGCTCAAGACTGGAATCCCCGAAAGTAGCCATTTACAAAAGATGATAAAATATCTTTTTAGAAAATTTACATTCAGAGAAGTATCGTAGCTATATACAACTAGCTCTTTTCTTTTTTTCCAATTTATAAGATTATTTTTCACACAGTAGTCATAAGAAGGAGTTCCTTTGAGGGGGTAAAAAATTCCAGTTTGTATACTGCTAGGGCGTATTTTCCATATAAAAGCTATGGATTTAAGCATATCTAAGCAAGACTCATCGGGCATCCCCACCATTAAAAATGTATTGATCCGTATATTATGTTTTTTTAGGTTATCGATAGCGCGGAGGATCACTTCGTTTGACATATGGCGCCCGAGCATTTTGGTACGGTATTCATAAGAGCCGCTTTCAACTCCCATATGTACTTCCATACAGCCGCTTTCACCAAGTAACTTCATGCGTCTTTCATCTTTTGCCATTTCCGGTCGCAATAGACAAATATAAGGAGTATTTGGAAAGTGTTTTTTGTACAAAGCTTTGAACTTAACTAGCCAATCAAGTTTTAAGCAAAAGACGTCATCATAAAAGAAAACGTATTTAAAGTCATATTTCTCACGACAAAGCAAAATTTCATCTATCACATGTTCTGGTGATCGGTAGCGTGACCAAGCTTCAGAATTTGGAGCTAGGTCTTGTATCGCCTCATTCCCACAATAGTCACACTTGTATGGGCACCCTCTACCCATCAGAAAAGGTAGGTAGTCGATCTTCGAGTGCTGGTACTCAACAACCTCCCTGTCAATGAAGGGCAAGTCATCAAGGGTTTCCATTAGAGGGCGAGCTTCATTAGTAATGACTTCTCCGTTCTCATTTTTCCAATAGAGAGACTTGATATTGTCAAGAGGTAAGTCCTTTTCAAGTGCATTTGCTAGTTCCTTAAGAGTTTCTTCTCCTTCGCCCTTACCAACAAAATCAATACATTCATGATCTAAAAACTCGAACGGGACAACCGATGCAGTGTGTCCACCAACGATGGTTTTAATGTGAGGGTCCAACTCTTTAATAAAACTGGCACAATCCAAAGTGTGGTGATAGTTCATATCGTACGTGCTAAAGCCAACTATATCGGGTTTTTCTCTGAGTATGTCTTCGCGCACCTGGTTACGATGTTTTTCGAAGCTCTCTCCAGAAAAAATATAATATTCCGAATAAGCAACATCTATATTGCTATGTTTGAGATAACTGGTCAGAGCAGCAATCTGCATTTGAACCGTTTGATATGGAGTAAAGATCGTCAACCAGATTTTCATTTAAAAAAACCTTTTTAGCAGTTTAAAACGTTTTTATACTAATAAAAACTTGGAATGATGTACAGTTAATACATTTTCTCAGCTATACTTCGTATCGGTTTTAGATAAGAAAAAATTATTACTTTCTTCAAAGTTTTGAGCTAATCAATTATATGACTAAGTTTTTCAGTTGGCATCGTATGTTTTATACATCATTTATTTTATCATGGTCTTGAGGTTTAGTCTTTTGAAGGGTTTTTTTCTCAAAAAGGAACCGAACCTCATGATAAATTTTTTTTAATTTTTGAACCTCATTATCTTTTAATGGGCCTAAATCACTAGCTTTAATATTTTCTTCAACTTCGAGGTCACTTAGTATTCCTGGGATAGCAGTTGCAATTTGAGGGTAAGATAAACAAAATCTAAGCGCGAATTGTGTGTCTGATTGAGTGGAAGGATTTGTTTTACACGAGAGCATTTTCTTGGAGCCTTCGATCCAATTTTGGATTTGTTGATTAGACCAGCGGCTACGGTGGTCTTGCTTATCAAAGTTTGTTTTTTTATATAATTTTCCACTAAGAAAACCAAAGCATAGTGGCGTTCGAGCGATTAAAGAAACTTGGTTTATTGAGGCACGTTTCATTAGGCCTGACTCTATGGCTCTGTGATCAAGTAGGTTGAAGTTGACTTGAATGCTATCGGCTTTTAGCTGTTCTAT
>CAZOYP010000149.1:0-2504 GCA_964584125.1 uncultured Nitrospinaceae bacterium
AACGGTTCCCGTATCCGGTGGCATATGGTGGAACGTTGCGGTCAATCAGTGAAGCTGCACCTGTGTAAACATAAGATCCCACTCGCAAAAATTGTGCGACTCCGTTTTGGCCACCGAGAGTGACATAGTTATCCAGTGCAACATGTCCGCTCAGACCTGTGTAATTTGCAAGAATATTGTGGTTACCAATGTGGCAGTCGTGAGCTACATGCACATAACCCATTAGCAAATTTTCATCCCCAATAACTGTTTTTCCACCGCCGCCAACTGTTCCACGGTGTACAGAAACACCCTCACGAATAATGTTTTTGCTTCCGATTGTCAGCAGGGTTTTTTCCTGATTATATTTTAAATCCTGGGGTTCTCCGCCTATGTAAGAATAGGGATGGAAAATGTTTTCAGTCCCAATTATAGTCTGACCATCCAGGACGACGTGAGATTTTAGGCGGCATCCATCGCCAACTGTGACGCCAGGTCCAACTTGGCAATAAGGTCCTATTTCAACATCAGCACCAAGCTCTGCACCAGCCTCTATGATAGCTGTCGAATGAATTTTAGTCATAAAGAAATTTTAGGAATTTACGATGTTTTGACTTCGTTGCTCTTGTAAAGTGATAAATGGGCACATACATTGTGTGCTAAATGCGAACCTAAAGTCAAGAAAACACTGTTAGGACAAGAGCTTGCTTTTTTCTGAAACGTTTATGTAGAGAAACATCAGTACAAGGTTTACGAATTGCATGCATATCGCTGAATTATGACGCTTTTTAAAAAATTCTAAAACAACAGATAGCTATGCACAAACATTTTTTAATCTTTCTGTCCATTTTACTTTTTGCTGTTGCTGCAAGTGCTGAAACTTTACGTTTAAATAGTGGAGAGTCTCTGGAAGGAAAAATCCGGATAATGGATGAAAAAACTTTGATTATTCAATCACATCTTACTGCCCAGGAACTAAAAATTGACCGGGCCGATTTGAGTCTTATTGAATTTGATGCTTCTGCCCGCAGTCTAGCTAGGCGTCTTGGTATAGGCCTTTATTATCGGCCAAACGGTAATGAGGAAAATCTTTCCATAAAAAACTGGCTCAGTTCAGTTGATTCAGCAGAATTGATAGTTGGTTACAGTTCAGGAACAAAGGACACATTTGGCCTCGAGTTACGTTATACACGGGTTTTCAAGGCCGAAGGCGCAATTGACCTTTTTTATGGTGCAGGTGCAGGAATTCTTTCCAAAGACAGCAAACGAGGAACAGCATTAAGTTTTTTTTCCGGTAGTGAATATTTTCCCATGAGCAGTCCAAATTTTGGTTTATCACTGGAATTGGGTGTTTTGCGTCAACAGGGTATCGGTGATGTTACTCAAAGCTTCTACAACGCAATAGCAGCACGTTACTATTTCTGATAGCAGCATAGCATGGGCAAGAAAAGCTCGATCCCTTCCAGACTCACTTTTGAGAAACCGGAGCAGAATGATGCTCTAATGGAAAAGATATTTGACGATATCGATGATGTTCCGGACAAAGAGCCAGCACTTGAAATTCCATTTTCAGAAGATTTCATTAAAAAACCCAGACCCTCTCCAGTAGAATCGATTTCAGGGCCTGATGCTGAGCTGGATTTGCACGGAAAAACTCGTGAAGAAGCCATCATGATGGTACAGAATTTTGTCATGACCTGTTATGCAGAAGAACTCCGCTCAGCACTGATCATTACCGGAAAAGGCCGCAAGTCAGGAGAGCAGGGCCCAGTCCTTAAAAGAGAGGTTCAGCTCTGGCTAGAGCGTAACGGGAAACAATATCTTCGTGATTTTTTGCAGGCTCCTCCGCGTTTTGGTGGTTCCGGAGCAATTTGGCTGGATTTCAAATAACCTGAAGATTAATTAATCTTTCCGGGAACGGCGAGTGTGAAGCAGGGAATTACAACGTCAAATTCTTCACCGTCAGTCGTCGTCATCTGATATGTCCCCTGCATCGTTCCAACTGGCGATTTTAGCTGAGAACCGCTGGTGTATTCATATTCCTCGTCTGGAACCAAAACCGGTTGCTCTCCCACCACGCCCTCGCCTTGCACCTCATTGATTTCGCCCGTACTGTCAGTGATAATCCAATGTCGTCGTAAAAGCTGTACTGTTCGTTGGCTCAAGTTTTTCAAGCAGATACGGTAAGTAAAGACATAGCGCTCTTCTTCAGGCACAGAGTGAGAATCAAGGTAAAACGCTTCAACTTGAACCTGAATTCCATCGGTTACTGCTTCTTCCATGTTTCCATTGATTTTTCTGCATTAAAGAAACGATTCAATATTTGATCCGTGTTATACCGTAATTTAAAGAAATGGCAAAGAGAAAAATTGAGATCGACATAGAAATACCTGAGTGACTTGCCCTTCTACTGATCATTGCGTAAAATACCTTACGGATCAAGCCTCAGTTTTCTAACTTATCAGCTCACTTGCCTTCATCTATTTTATGAAATTTGTTGATTCAGTAAAAATTCATGTCCGTTC